>CAMLBO010000089.1 GCA_946478305.1 uncultured Enterobacterales bacterium | reverse complement strand
CTTCTCTCCCAAGTTTGGTGCACTGATCCACACCATCCCCGGCCCAGTACTGGGCGGCGCGTCCATTGTGGTGTTCGGTTTAATTGCCGTCGCCGGCGCGCGCATCTGGGTACAAAACAAGGTGGATTTAAACCAGAACGGCAACCTGATCATGGTCGCCGTTACGCTGGTGCTGGGCGCGGGCAACTTCTCGCTGACCCTCGGCGGGTTCACCATGGGCGGCATCGGGACAGCCACCTTTGGCGCTATTTTACTGAACGCACTGCTGAAAAACCGACGGCTTACCGAAACTGGCACAGAAGCTGCATTAAAAGATCACTGACGACCTCAGTTTCTCCTTAGCTCATCAGATTTGATGATCGCCAGCTGTTATCCGGTCCACCCGTCCGGATTAGCAGCTGGTTTTTTTCTTTTTGTGCCTTACACCACAAATCTCTTATGTTTCACGCCGGGAAGCTCAATATCAATATGTAACGTGCCCCCCATTAATGACGGCTGGGATCAAAAACAAAGAAAGCACGTATCGTGCTCGCCCTTATCCTGAACCCGCAATGCCTTCATATGGCCATAACCTGATCCCGCGTCGCTGCCCACATGATGCCTTTCCTTTTATAGACTATGATCTATAAATGCTAACCTGCAACGCCGCGAAAAACACCATCAGACAGGAATTACAGACAGTTGCATTTCAACATCCCAACGTACATTCCAATTTCCATACCAGAAAAATCAACGACCTGGCGAAAGTCTCAGCAAACGAACGCAATTTTCGTTTAACCCTTTGACATGCCCACCGACACTCGCTATTATTCGCCCCGTTCCAACGATTCCTCTGTAGTTCAGTTGGTAGAACGCCGGACTGTTAATCCGTATGTCACTGGTTCGAGTCCAGTCAGAGGAGCCATATTAGAAAAGCCCGCTTAAGGAAACTTAAGCGGGCTTTTTGCTGTTTAATGTTTGGAGCCTGGCTCTGAACGAGAGGGAAACATATTCGCGCTCAGAAAGTCGATAAACACACGCAGTTTAGGGGTCATGTAGCGATCTGATGGCCAGACCACATGCAGGCTGACTTTACGGTGAATAGAATCCTCCAGCACGCTTTGCAAGTGGCCCGCCTGGAGGTGCTCACGGATTGAAAAGTCTGGCAGGCAGGCGATCCCAAGCCCTTTCAGACCAAAACAAACGCGGGTTTCTACGTTGTTACACACCATGGAAATCGGAATATCGTTGTCCGCGTAGGTGCTCAATGACCAGCTTTCCAACTTACCGCTGGAGGGAATCCGGTAATGCATGCACCGGTGCCCGGCTAAGTCACCGGGGGATTGTGGTAGTCCATAGCGCCGAAAGTACTCTGGAGATCCCACCAGCAGCATCTGAAAATCACCCAGTTTTTTCGCCGCCAGCCGGGAATCGTTCAGTTGACCGGTGCGTACTACCGCGTCGAATCCCTCTTCCACCACATCAACTACCCGATCGGTAAAATCCAGGTCCAGCTCAATATCCGGATACTGTTGCATGAAATCACCCAACACCGGCAAAACCAGTGAACTCACCAGCGGCAGGCTGACCCGCAACCGGCCCCGAGGGACCTCCTTAATTTGCGAAAATTCCACCTCGGCCGCTTCAAGCTCGTTGAGGATGCGGCGACTGCGCTCAAGAAACATCAGCCCTTCGGCGGTCAGGGTAATGCTGCGGGTGCTGCGGTGAAATAATCTGACCCGCAGCCGCGCCTCCAGGCGCGCAATATTCTTACCCACCGCCGAGGCTGATATGCCCAGCAGACGCCCGGCCAGGACAAAACTGCGGGTTTCTGCCACCTGCACAAACACTGTCAGACTGCTGAGGTTCTCCATTAACGCTCCTATTGCGGACATTTTTGTCCGCGTACAAGAGAAACTTACCCTACTTTTTCCGCAGTGTGGAGTTATCTATTGTGGCGATATCCCTTACTGAACAGCAGGAATCATCATGTCCGTAATGTCATCGCCATCCCAATCCGTATCTCTTGAACTTCAACCTTCCCGCATTGATGCGGTCATTGAACAGGCACTCAAGGAGCACCGTCTGGAGGGGACCGTCGTCATGGTGTCTCACCATGGCACTCTCAGCTACGTGCGCGCAGCCGGAATGGCCAACAGGGAAACAGATACGCCAATGATGGCTGACACACTATTCCGGCTGGCTTCGGTCAGTAAGCCGATAGTGACAACAGCCGCGATGGTGCTGGTTGCTCAGGGAAAGCTACAACTTGATGAAGACATTCGCCGCTGGCTGCCGGACTTTACCCCGCTGCTGACCGATGGCACGGCAGCGCTTATCACTCTGCGTCAATTGCTCAGCCACAGCGCCGGGCTAAGCTACCGTTTTCTGGAACAGGATAATCAAGGTCCCTATGCGCGGGCAGGAATTTCAGACGGCCTGGACAACAGTCCGATCACGTTGCAGGAGAATCTGCGCCGGCTGGCCACGGTGCCCCTGCTCTATACGCCGGGCACCTCCTGGAATTACTCGCTGGCCATTGACGTCGCCGGTGCAGTGATCGAAGCCGTCTGCCAAATGCCACTGGCCGATGCCGTGGCTAAACTGGTCACGGGTCCTTTACAAATGAAAGACACCGCATTTTTCACCACCGACACCGCCCGTCTGAGCCAGGCCTATGTTAGCGATGCGCCATCCCCGCATATTTTGCAAGAGGGGGAGATCGTCCCAGCTTTTGAAGAAACGGTAGGCATCCCCTACTCCCCGGCAAGAGCGCTGGACCCTCAGGCTTTTCCGTCAGGGGGGGCCGGAATGGTGGGCAGCGCCAGGGACCTGATGCGACTCCTGGAAGTGCTGCGTCAGGGAGGTTCCCCACTGCTACCGGCAGAGACAGTGGCCCAAATGGGGTGCGACCAGACCCACGGTGGGGATATCCCGTCGCTGCCAGGATGCGGTTTCGGACTGGGCTTCTCAGTTTTGCGTGACCCGCAGGCCATCGCCTCACCTGAGTCCTCGGGCACCTGGCGCTGGGGAGGGGCTTACGGCCACTCGTGGTTCGTCGACCCAGCTCAGGAACTGAGCGTGGTGGCTTTCACTAACACGCTGTATGAAGGCATGTCCGGGCGCTTTGTCACTGACCTGCGCGATGCAGTCTATGGGGTGCCAGCAGGAGCTGCACAATGAAAACCACGCTACCGATTTCAGGGTTGCTGGCGTTGGCCATGACCGGCTTTATTGCCATCATGACCGAAACCCTGCCCGCTGGTCTGCTGCCGCAGATTAGCCGCGGCCTGAATATCTCGCCGTCGCTGGCCGGGCAGTTAGTGACGGCTTATGCATTGGGATCCTTACTGGCGGCTATTCCGTTAACGACCCTGACGCGCAGTTGGCGGCGACGTCCGGCACTGATGACGGCCATTATGGGTTTTCTGGCCTTCAATACGCTCACAGCCCTGACCTCCAATCTCATGGTGATAATGGTTGCCCGCTTTATGGCTGGAGCAGCGGCCGGTCTGGCCTGGGGGTTATTGGCAGGCTATGCACGCCGTATGGTTCCGTTACCTTTACAAGGGCGCGCAATGGCCGTGGCGATGACCGGGGCACCTGTCGCCCTGGCTATTGGAGTCCCGCTCGGAACCTGGCTTGGCAGCGTAGTCAGTTGGCAGACGGTATTTGGCCTGATCTCAATTCTGACGTTGGCACTCGCAGGCTGGGTAATGGTGAACGTGCCGGATTTCCCGGGACAACGCTCACAGGACAGCCAGCCCGTCAGTAAAGTTTTCGTCACACCCGGCGTGCGTCCCATCCTGTTGGTTATCGTACTCTGGGTTTTCGCACACAATATCCTTTACACCTATATCGCCCCGCTGTTGGCCCCTGCGGGACTGACCGGACAGATTGATAGAATACTGCTGGCTTTTGGCCTCAGCGCCCTCGGCGGGATCTGGATAGCCGGTGCCGTGGTTGACCGCTGGCTGCGTTATGCTGTGCTGCTGAGTCTGGCTGGGTTTGCTCTGGCCATCTTCGGCTGGGGCCTGGCTGGAAGCTCGCCGGTGGTGATTTATTCCAGCGTGATCCTGTGGGGGGCAACCTTTGGCGGTGCGCCAGCGCTATTGCAAACTGCCTCGGCTGATACAGCGGGTGCGGATGCGGATATTGCCCAGTCAATGATCGTTGTAGCCTGGAATCTGGCTATTGCAGGCGGTGGCATCACCGGTGGTCTGTTGTTACAGCACGCCGGGATTAGCGCATTTCCCTGGACAGTGCTGGCTCTGCTGGCGTTCGGGTTAATCACCGTATGGGGAGCCCGTGCTCATGGCTTTAAACCCGGAGCGCGGGGGGTTTACAAAACCCGCTGAATTGTTTACGTAAGTAATTATTTTTACTTCCCGAAAAGAGAGATATCGCACCCTTTCATCTTTCTCCGGCTGATAATATTCCTGCTCATCCATTAGTTTTCATAAAGTAATGGCGGCATTATTCAGCTTACTTAAAGGGAGTTTTAGGTGAACAAGATTCTGTCTTTCGTTCCACTGGTGATGACAATGTGCACAACATTTCAGGTCTTCGCCGTGTGTCAGCAGGATGACGATCACGTCCCCAACAACAGCGACGTTGACGGACCGAAATAATTTTCTGCTGCAATGCATGCATGATAGTAAAAAGCCGCACTGATGATTCAGGGCGGCTTTTGTTTTTCATCACACGGGTGCTATAACTCAACTCACTCTCGTCTGATATTTACAAGAAGGAACTCACATGTCTGCCAAAATCCGTTGTGCCATTCTTGATGATTACCAAAATGTGGCGTTGTCTTTTGCCGACTGGTCAACACTGGAAGACCGTATAGAAACGCACGTTTTCAGCGAACATATTGCTGATGAAAAGGCTTTGGTTGCTGCACTGAGTGATGCGCAAATCATTGTTATCATGCGTGAACGCACACCGTTTACGGCCTCTCTTTTTTCCCATCTGCCAAAACTCAAACTGCTCATCACCTCAGGCATGCGCAATGCGTCCATCGATATGGCTTCGGCGCAGGCTCATGGCGTGACAGTTTGCGGTACCGGCAGCGGCGGAAGTGCGCCGGTTGAAATAACCTGGGCGCTGATCCTCGGGCTGGCACGGCATCTGGTGGCAGAAAATAACGCATTGCGCCAGAACGGCCCGTGGCAGAGCACCGTCGGATTTGGTCTCAGCGGCAAACGTCTGGGGCTTATCGGGCTTGGGAAAATTGGTCAAAAGATTGCGGTGATCGCCCAGGCCTTCGGCATGCATGTGGTCGCCTGGAGCCAGAATCTGACCGCCGAGCGCGCAGCGGCATATGGCGTCGATTTTGCCGCCAGCAAAGAGGCTCTCTTAGCCACCAGCGACGTGGTGTCAATTCATCTGGTACTCAGTGAACGCACCCGGGGCCTGCTCGATGCCGCCGATCTGGCACTGATGAAACATTCCGCATTACTGATAAACACCTCGCGCGCAGCAATTGTTGATCAGCCCGCACTGATTGCCGCCCTCGAAGCCAATAAAATCGGTGCCGCCGGTCTGGACGTGTTTGACATCGAGCCGTTGCCCGCAAACCATCCATTTCGTACCCTGCCCAACGTATTGGCAACGCCACATCTGGGTTACGTTGCCGACGGTAACTATCGCACCTATTTCACCGAAACCGTGGAAGACATTGAAGCCTGGCTGGCCGGAAAACCGGTACGGGTGTTGAGTTAACTCAAATTCCGTTATCTGTCCTGCATTTCCGTAGCTGATAGTTGCCATCCACAACTATTCATGGCCATTATGCGAACTCCATTTACATTCAGTTACGCCTAATGATTAACGTTGCTTTGATTGATGACCACGTGGTGGTGCGCTCCGGCTTTGCCCAGCTACTGGGGCTTGAACCAGATATACAGATAGTTGGCCAGTATGCGTCGGCAGCCAACGCCTGGTCGTCGCTGCTGAAAATGAACATTGACGTGGCGGTGATGGATATCGCCATGCCGGACGAAAGCGGGCTCAGCCTGCTGGCACGTCTGCGGCAACAGCGCCCCAATTTCCGCGCCATTATTCTGAGTATTTATGACACCACGGCGTTCGTGCAGAGCGCGCTCGATGCCGGGGCCGGCGGCTATTTGACCAAGCGCTGCGGACCGGAAGAACTGGTGCAGGCGGTGCGTACGGTACATGCCGGTGGCCGCTATCTCTGTTCTGATGCTCTGCTGGCGCTGCGCCAGAGTCAGCAAACACCTAAAGCCTTACGGTCGCTCACCCCGCGTGAGCACGAAATCTTTGACCTGCTGGTTAATGGGTTGAGCGTCAAAGCCATCGCCGAACAGCTGGCGCTGAGCCATAAAACCGTTCACGTCCACCGCGCGAATATCCTCGGCAAACTCCAGTGCGACAGCACTATCGAACTGGTGCATTTCGCCATTCAGCACCATCTGCTCGCCGGAAGTTAGCCTGTGCGGAAAATAGGGCTGACCTTATTTCTAGCGATGTTCTACAGCCTGTGCTGGCTGGCACTGTGGTCGATCAGTTTTTACCTCACGCAAAACGGCGAGCAGGCCATGCTGCTGTTGCCGCAGGGGTTGCGCCTCGCACTGATGACGCTGCTTTCGCGCCGCTACTGGCCCGCCATGCTGGCGTCGGAAATGGCTATCGGCCTCTGGCTGCACAGCGAGCAGTTGCAAACGCACTGGGTGATCCTGCTTTCACCATGGTTGAGTTTAATTCCAGCGGCATGGGTGCAACATGTTTGGCGGCGCTTTACGCTCTACTGGCAGCGTCTGCTGTTGCTGCTCGGTGCGGTAGCAGGAAACAGCCTGTTGCAGATGGCGGTGCCGGGCCTGTGGCTAAGTTCACCGCTCAGTCAAACCCTGCTGGCTTCCTTCACGGGCGGCATCCTGCTGACACCGTTTATCTATCTGATTTATGAATACCTTAAACAGCAACATCTGCAGAATCTGCTGGCGCAGGAGATCCCCGACCCGCCGCTGCGGACCTCGCTGCTGATCTGGTGTTCGCTGTTCTTCGCCCTCGCCGTTTGCCTGCAAATGAGCCTAGCACCAGAAGTCGAACGGTTGCTGATCATTCTGGTGTTCCTGCCTAACGTGGTAATGGCTTACGCCTTTGGCTGGCAGGGCGGCGTGCTGGCCGCAGTGCTGGGCAGTCTCATGATCACCGTTACCCGTCAGATGAGCGGTGCGTTTCATGACTTGCTCGAACTGGAGCTGTTTCTCTCCACCCAGGCGCTGCTCGGCATCGGCCTGGGTATCGCCATCAGCCGTCAGCAGCAGCTGGCGTCGCACCTTAACCGCTACCGGTTGCAGCTGGAGCAGGAGTTACATACCCGCCGCCAGCTGACCGAACGACTGGTACATACCGAAGAGGCGGTGCGCAAAGAGCTTGCCCGCGAACTGCATGATGAGATCGGCCAGAATATCACCGCCATTCAGATTCAGGCGATGCTGGTGGACCGCAGCCCGCACGGCCCGGCGACGCACGTGGCGGCAAAACAAATTGGCGAACTCTCTCAGCGCATTCACCACACCACGCGGCAACTGCTGCGCCAGTTGCGACCACCGGTGCTTGATGAGATGGCTCTCGACAAAGCCCTGCACCATCTGGCCGGTGAATTTGCTTTCGCTCAGCAGAATATCGACTTTCACCTCGACTACCTGCTTCCCACCGTTCCTACCGACGATACGCTGATTTTCACGCTCTATCGGCTGGTGCAGGAGTTGCTCAATAATATCAATAAACACGCCAGCGCCACGCGGGTGCGCGTCGTCCTGACCCAGCAACAGCAGATGCTGGTGCTTGAGGTCAGCGACAACGGCATCGGCTTCACTCAGCCAGTCAAAGAGGGCTTTGGCCTGCGCGGTATTGAGGAGCGGGTGCGCGCACTCGGCGGAGAATGGCGGCTCGAGCAGCATCAGGGCACGCGCATAATTGTTAAGTTGCCCACAGATTTGCAAAGAACACCGCCCTGACTAGGACTAATTCCTAGTCATCTAAAACCTTGTCTCATCCCGTGAAAATAACACCCGCCTACACTCGCCCTACCAGCCGGAGAAAACCATGAACGTCACCGCCGCCCAGGTTGATAAAGATTACCGCTACTGGCGGGTTCACCTGTTGATGTCGATGGTGATTGGCTATGCCGCATTCTACCTCACCCGCAAGAGCGTCAATTTCGCCATGCCGGTGATGCAGTTAGAACTGGGGCTGACCAAAGGGGATATCGGCCTGCTGGGTACGCTGTTTTATCTGGCTTACGGCGGTTCGAAGTTTGTCTCGGGGATTTTCAGCGACCGCACCGGAGCCCGCTGGTTTATGGGCGTCGGCCTGCTGATGACCGGCGTGCTGAACATCGCATTCGCCTTCTGTCATTCACTGCCCGCACTGCTTTTGGCGTGGACGCTGAACGGCTTTTTTCAGGGCTGGGGATGGCCACCGTGCGCCAGATTGCTAACCCACTGGTATTCGCGTAACGAACGCGGCTTCTGGTGGGGCTGCTGGAATACGTCGATCAACATCGGCGGCGCGGCGGTCCCCCTGCTATCAGGGATACTCGCCGCCACGTGGGGCTGGCAGGCCGCGCTGTTGGTGCCGGGTGCCATCGGCATTGTGCTCGGTATCTGGCTCTGCCGCCAGCTGCGCGGCACGCCTCAGGAACAGGGTTTACCGACCGTCGGCGAGTGGCGGCGGGACCCGCTGGAGCTGCGCCAGGAGCAGCAAAACCCGCCGATGAGCATGACGCAGATTTTGCGTAAGACGATTTTGCAGAACCGGACGATCTGGCTGCTCGGCGTCTCTTACGTGCTGGTCTACCTGATCCGCATTGCGCTGAATGACTGGGGCAACATCTGGCTGGCGGAGAATCACGGCGTCAATCTGCTCAGCGCCAACGCCACGCTCTCCCTGTTTGAGCTGGGCGGGCTGCTCGGCGCACTGTTCGCCGGATGGGGCTCTGACCTGCTGTTTCGCGGCCAGCGCGCCCCGATGATTTTACTGTTTTCACTCGGGCTGTTTTTGACCGTCACCGCCCTGTGGCTGGCACCGGTCCACCACTTCGGGCTGCTGGCGCTGAGCTTCTTCAGTATCGGATTTTTTGTTTTCGGGCCGCAAATGCTGATAGGGCTGGCGGCGACGGAATATTCACACAAAGACGCGGCGGGCACGGTAACCGGATTCCTCGGGCTGTTTGCCTACCTCGGTGCCGCGCTGGCGGGATGGCCGCTGGCGATAGTGATGCAACATTATGGCTGGTCCGGCTTTTTCGCCGTGCTGACGCTGGCGTCAGCCTGTGTCGGACTGCTACTGATGCCCATGATGATGGCCGGGATCAGCAAGCGCGAACTCAGCGCCGCACCGCCGGATAACTGACAAGGTTCCTCTGTTCCACCCTATAAAAATAAAAGGTAAACGCCATGAAACTGTCCCTGCTCCATTCCGCTCTTACCGCTGCCGTGGCCCTGACTGCGCTCACCGGCGCCGCCCAAGCTAAAGGCCGTCTGGTGATTTATTGCAGTGCTACCAACGCCATGTGTGAAGAAGAAGCCAAAGCTTTTGGCGAGAAGTACGACGTCAAAACCTCGTTCTTGCGCAACGGTTCCGGCAGCACACTGGCGAAAGTCGAAGCGGAGAAGAAGAATCCGCAGGCCGACGTCTGGTATGGCGGCACGCTGGACCCACAGTCGCAGGCCGGTGAAATGGACCTGCTGCAACCTTATAAATCTCCGAACCTTGCGCAAATCATGCCGAACTTTCAGGATCCTGCGAAGCGCAAAGGTAACTACTCTTCGGCCGTCTACATCGGCATTTTAGGGGTCGGTGTGAACACCAATCGCCTGAAAGAGAAAAACCTGCCAGAGCCGACGTGCTGGAAGGATCTGACCAACCCGATTTACAAAGGCGAAATCCAGATTGCGGACCCGCAGAGCTCCGGCACCGCCTACACCGCACTGGCGACTTTCGCGCAGCTGTGGGGAGAAGATCAGGCCTTCGATTACCTGAAAAAACTCAACACCAATATTTCGCAGTACACCAAATCCGGCATCGCCCCGGCGCGTAACGCGGCACGTGGGGAAACCGCCATCGGCATCGGTTTCCTGCACGATTACGCGCAGGAAAAAGAGAGCGGCGCACCATTAAAACTCATCTCCCCGTGCGAAGGTTCCGGCTATGAAATCGGCGGCGTCAGCATCCTCAAAGGCGCGCGCAACCTCGATAACGCCAAGCTGTTCGTCGACTGGGCGCTGTCAAAAGAGGCGCAGGAGCTGGCATGGAAAAAAGGCCAGTCGTACCAGATCCTGACCAACACCACCGCAGAAACCTCCCCGAACTCGCTGAAAATGAGCGACCTGAAGCTCATCAATTACGACATGGATAAGTACGGCGCGTCGGACATGCGTAAAGAACTGATCACCAAATGGGTTAACGAAGTGAAGATGGGCAAAGAGACACAATAAAAGCCCACATCAGCCGGGTGAATTCGCCCGGCTTTATCGCCTGTTTACTCTTTTCGCCAACACCTTTTTTCTCTTTAGGGAAATCTTATGTCTCACTCACTCACCCTGCCTGACACCCAGCGCCGAGACCCGGTTTTTGGCTGGCTGGGGCTGCTTCTGGCGGCCTTCATGCTGCTGCCAGCCTGGAGCCTGGACTACGGCCTGATGGACTCCTCCCAGGAGGAAATCCTCGCCGCCTATGGCTGGTCGGGGCTGAACGTCAGTCTGTTGTGGCTGCTGTTACCAACGATTTTGCTGCTGCGCCCGCGTTGTGCTCAGCGGTTGGAAGCCCGCCGTCGCCATCAGTTCGATGCCGCCTGGTCGGTGTTCTGCGCGCTGTTTATGATTGTCAGCGCCACGCTGGTTGGGCGCGGACTGGGCTATGGCAGCATCGTGATTTTTATTGCGCTCGGCGCGGTCTGTACGCTGGCGCTGTCACGGCTGGAATGGCTGGGCGGTGACCGTTTCGTACTCGGCGCTCTGGTGTGCATTATCGCGCTGATCGGCGTCTTCATTATTTACCCAAGTATTGCGATCTTCATTCCGATGTTCACCAACGATGTCGGAGAGTTCGCGCCGCTGGCTTTTATGGCTGTGCTTGGGCAGTCGCATATTTTGCAGGTGATCTGGAACTCGTTCATGCTGTCGGTGGCCGTCGGTATTGGCTGTACTTTCTTCGGGCTGGTGCTGGCGATTTACACCACCCGCATCGCCAAACGTTCGGCCATTATTGGCCGTATCTTCTCGATTCTGCCGATTGTCACTCCACCGTTTATCGTTGGCCTCGGCGTGACGCTGATGATGGGCCGTTCCGGGTATCTCACCGAGTTCATGGCCGACTGGTTCGGGCTGACCAACACCAACTGGCTGTACGGTTTCACCGGCATCTGGCTGGCACAGGTGCTGGCGTTCACGCCGATGGCCTTCATGATTCTGGATGGTGCGATCAAAACCATTCATCCGTCCCTGGAGGAGGCCTCCTATACGCTACGCGCCAGCCGCTGGCAGACCTTCCACCGCGTGTTCCTGCCGCTGCTCAAACCGGCGCTGGCGAACGCCTTTCTGATTGTCATCGTCCAGTCGCTGGCGGACTTCAGTAACCCGCTGGTGCTCGGCGGTAACTTCGACGTGCTCGCCACGCAGATTTACTTCTACATCACCGGTGCGCAGCTCGATTATCAGGCCGCCAGTACGCTCGGCGTGATCCTGCTGGTCTTCTCGCTGCTGGTGTTCTGCATCCAGTACATGTGGATTGGCAAGCGCTCGTACGTGACCATTTCCGGCAAAACCTCGCGGGGTGACGTTCAGCCACTGCCGGTGACGCTGGTCTGGGGCGTGACCTCGCTGCTGGCAATCTGGGTAGCTTTCAACGCCCTGCTCTATGGCAGCATTTTCTACGGCAGTTTCACCGTCAACTGGGGCGTGGATTACACCCTGACCTTCGCCAACTTCACCAAGCTGTTCGGTCAGGGCTTTAGCGACGGCGCGTGGCCATCGCTGCTCGATACCCTGCTCTATGCCGGTATCGCTGCACCGATCACCGCACTGTTCGGTTTACTCATCGCCTATATCGTGGTGCGTCAGCAGTTTCGTGGAAAAAAAACCATCGAGTTCAGCACCATGCTGTGCTTCGCGGTGCCGGGTACTGTGGCCGGGATCTCCTACATTCTGGCCTTTAACAGTGCGCCGGTTTACCTGACCGGAACGGCAGCGATTGTCATTATTTCGATGGTAATGCGTAACGTGCCGGTGGGCATCCGCGCCGGTATCGCCGGGCTGGGCCAGCTGGATAAATCCCTGGATGAAGCCTCGCTCAGCCTGCGCGCCGGGTCGATGCGCACTGTGATGTACATCCTGCTGCCGCTGCTGCGACCGGCAATTCTGTCGGCGCTGATTTACAGCTTCGTGCGTGCCATTACCACCGTCAGCGCGATTGTGTTTCTGGTCACGCCGGACACCCGCGTCGCCACCGCCTACATCCTCAACCGGGTGGAAGACGGCGAATACGGCGTGGCGATTGCCTACGGTTCGATCCTTATCGTGGTGATGCTAGCAATCATCTTCACCTTTGACTATCTGGTTGGCGAAGCGCGTATTTCCCGCTCAAAAGCCAAAACCGGCCAATAATTTCGGAGTGACTTTTTATGACCATGACCACTGAAAACCCAACCCGAAGCGTGCCGGCAGAAGTCGCCAAAAGCTTTGTGGAACTCAAAAATGTCGCGAAACGGTTTGGCACCAATACCGTGCTGGAAGGCCTGGATCTGGCGATCCCCAAAGGCAAAATGGTTACCCTGCTGGGCCCGTCAGGCTGTGGCAAAACCACCGTGCTGCGTATGGTCGCCGGGCTTGAGAAACCGTCAGAGGGGCGGATTTTTATTGATGGCGAAGACGTTACCGACCGTTCCATTCAGCAGCGCGATATCTGCATGGTGTTCCAGTCTTACGCCCTGTTCCCGCATATGTCACTGGGGGAAAACATCGGTTACGGGCTGAGAATGCTCGGGCGGCCAAAAGCGGAAATTCGCGACCGCGTGCGTGAAGCGCTGTCACTGGTCGATCTGGAGGGTTTTGAAGATCGTTACGTGGACCAGATCTCCGGCGGCCAGCAGCAGCGCGTGGCGCTGGCCCGTGCCCTGATCCTCAAACCGAAAGTGCTGCTGTTCGACGAACCGCTGAGCAACCTCGATGCCAACCTGCGCCGCAGCATGCGCGAGAAAATCCGCGAGCTGCAGCAGCAGTTCAACATCACGTCGCTGTACGTGACGCACGACCAGAGCGAGGCCTTTGCGGTATCGGACACCGTGCTGGTGATGAACAAAGGCAAAATCATGCAGATTGGTGCGCCGCAGGTGCTTTACCGTCAGCCTGCGTCTCGCTTTATGGCCAGTTTCATGGGCGACGCCAACGTCTTCCCGGCGGATTTACACCGCAATTCTGTGGAAATTTTCGGCTACCACATTCCGAAACCTGATGATTTTGCAGCAGGCATGCAGCAGTGCACCGTGGGCGTCAGGCCGGAAGCCATCACCCTCGGTTTACAGGGTGACGACAGCCAGCGCTGCACCATCACCCACGTTGCTTATATGGGGCCGCAGTATGAAGTGACGGTGGCGTGGCACGGCCAATCACTGCTGTTACAGGTCAATGCTACGCAGCTGCAACCGAGCGCGGGTGATAACTTCTTCCTGCAGATCCATCCGTACGGCATGTTCGTGCTGGCATGATATGGCGCCGGGGGAACGTTAATTTCTCCCGGCGCTCTTTGCCTGTCTGACAGGCTTCCCACCCTCACCAATTCATGCTAAAAGTTTCTGCTTGTATCATTAACTCGCTATTAATAACCCTAATAAGTTTCTGGTTGCCCCTTGTCCAGGTCGCCGGAACGAAAATAGTGATCATCAGGAACGTGCTATGCCTCCTCACCCCGTTAATTCAGATTCGTTATTACAGCACCGATCTTTTGTGGCGTTTTGGGTCGCCAGGGCCGGATCAAGTTTCGGTTTCCAGATGCTTTCCATCGTGGTCAGTTGGCAGATTTATTCGATCACTGGCAGCGCGTTAGATCTGGGCCTTATTGGTCTGGTGCAGTTTTTGCCTTCGGTGACGCTGGCGCTGTTCGCGGGTCACGTGGCGGATCAGTTTGACCGCAGACGTATTGTGTTGTGGGGGCAAATTGTTGAATGGCTGGCGATTGTGACGCTCGGCGTACTGACACTCACGCACCATGTGAATGAGCTGGCCATTCTCGGACTGGTGTTTGCGATCGCCATTGCCAAAGCGATGGAAGCGCCGTCAATGCAATCGATGTTGCCTGCCCTGGTGCCACCACACCTGCTGGCCCGCGCCATGGCGGCGAACGCGGTATCAGGCCAAGCGGCGGCGATGGTCGGCCCCGCTATCGGCGGGTTGCTCTATATTGCCGGTTCGAGCGTGGTGTATCTGGCCTGCGGACTGCTCTATTTTTTGTCCATTGTGATGGTAAGCCGCCTGCAATACGAACAGGCTCCACCGCAACGCGTACCTGCCACTTTCGCGACGCTATTTGCCGGGATCCGCTTTATCCGCAACCGTCCTGACGTGCTGGGCGTGATCTCTCTGGACCTGTTTGCCGTACTGCTGGGGGGCGCCACCGCCCTGCTGCCGATCTTCGCCAAAGATATTTTGCATACCGGTCCTTGGGGATTGGGCCTGCTGCGGGGCGCTCCTGCGGTCGGCGGGTTAATGGTGGGGTTTTGGCTCAGCCGGCGCGCGCTGACCCGCAATGTGGGAATGACTATGTTTGCAGCGGTGGCAGGTTTTGGTGTAGCAACATTGGTGTTTGCGCTTTCTACCACGTTGTGGCTGTCGATGGCTGCGCTGTTCTTCCTCGGCGGTTTTGACATGGTCAGCATGGTGATCCGCGGCGCGCTGGTTCAGTTGGATACGCCCGATGAGATGCGCGGACGCGTCAGTGCGGTTAATTCTATCTTTATCAATACGTCGAATCAGTTGGGCGAGTTTGAGTCAGGTCTATTGGCAGCCTGGATGGGCGCGGTACCGGCCGCGGCAATTGGCGGCATTGGGACGCTGATCGTAGTCGGCCTGTGGATGGCGTGGTTCCCAAATCTGCGTCGCCGTCAGCGGCTGGAAAATGAGCCATCATCTCAGGAAGGTAAAGTGCAGGCCATCTGACATTCACCTCTATAGAAAAACTGAAGGCCCCCTCACATCAGTGACGGGGCCTTTTTAAAATCAAATAATGTTCGAGCGACGAAGCTTATTTGCTTTCGTTGGCTTTAACTTCGCCCATAGCTTTCAGTTTTTTCGACATTTCACGACGTTCTTTAGACAGGTCTGCATTGCGGATGATGTAGTCATCAACGCGATCTTCATAGTCGCCACGCATGCTGGCAATGATCGCCTGGATTTCGTCGATGCTCATGCCTGGTTTGATGTAATCACTGAGGTTGTCGAGCAGCAGAACACGTTTCTGGTTGTCGCGGATTTTCTTTTCGTTGTCAGCAATTTCGCGTTGCAGTTTGTTCTTGCGGCGGAAAATTCGTACAAACTCCAGTACATCATGGAAACTCGGCTTGTTGATATTGTCCATTTTAACACCTTCGATTAAGTTACACAGATTCAGTGACTGACTGCCCGGAACGGTGGTTACAGCGTAGCAGGAAATGCCTGCGCGTTCAGAACGAAAGCCTAATTCGCTTATCTTACCCGTTTTAGCGGACAGACAAAAATCCCTTCACACTTTCGGCACCGCGCTGACCTCATTTAACGCCTCTTCTTTGCGCATGGTCATCGTGATCAGATCGCCCAAAGACTTAAGTTGCTCGGCCACCTGCATACTCAGCCAGACATAGCCGTAAATTGGCGCTTCAAGATGCTGGCTGGTATTCATCTCCTGCATCAGCTGTTTCAGCTCCCCGGCCGATTCATTGAGTTGATGGTTCAACGTAGCCTCATCGCCCCGGGTACCGTTAAGTAACATATCGCTTAATTGCTCCAGAGAGTCCAGCATCAGCAGTTGAGCACTGCGCAGCGTGCGGGCATTCAGCATGACATAGTGGCTTTCACGCGAACTCCAATAGGCATCTGCCAGCAATTCCAACGTACACAGCAGGTTACGGCTAAGGGTCTGGATGGCATCGAACACTTCGCGGGGAATATGCGACTCTTTACTGGCAGGGGCAAAGAGTGCACGCATCTTCACCATTTGAGTCATGGCGATTTTCAGTTTTTTCTGTAAATGCGGTCGTTCGAGCATGTTGGGTGACAACCAGGCGCTGTATAGCTTATTGAGCGACATCAGATAATCAGCCATTTGCATCCGCCAGTGAATAAAGGCACGTTGCGGATAAATACTGGCGAAGAACAGCGCCAGCAGCGAACCAAATACCACGTCCCCCGAACGCCACAACGCCGTATTCATATCTCCCGGCCCGGCACCGCACACGACCGCCAACGTTACGCCAATCAGCAATGCCATATAAGGGCGCTTACCGAGGGTGAGATAGCCGCTCGCGAACATCACGATGCCGCACCAGGCCAGCATCAGCGGAAGGGAGTAAAGCTCCAGCCACAGCGCAATTAAACCGGAAACAGAACCGAATACGGTTCCGGCAATGCGTTCTGAAACGCGTTGCAGGACGTTGCCCCAGAACGAAATCGGTCCCATCACCACCACTAACGTGATCAGCGGCCAGGTGCCTTCGGGGATCTCGGTCAGGCGCACAATCAGAAATGTCAGGATGAACGCCAGTGCAATACGCAGCGCATGGGTGATGCGATAGTGGGTGTAAATCACGTTGTCGAGCGGCGAGATTTTCTTGTCCAAACGCATGATGCAATACCCACGAAGTGCCATGAAGTGACAGAAGAATCAAAGGCCGCTAGTTTAGCCGAGTTGTTGCAGGGGATCACCGTGGTTTTAGCAGGGTTCAGTCAAACTTTAGGTGAATAATCAGCGTATTTCCAGGACAGTCCGCAGGCTGACAGATTTCTCCATGACATCTCGGCGCTGAATGTTATCCTTAACGACTGTTCGCCATGCCATATCATTACACTCAGCTGCGATTAAGGGTTAACTCCGCAATGTCAGACAAGCCGCAAAAAACCTTCTACTTTCATGATTACGAAACCTTCGGCAAGAATCCGGCGCTGGACCGCCCTGCGCAGTTCGCCGGTGTGCGTATCGATCAGGATTTCAACATCATTGAAGAGCCGTTAGTGATCTATTGTCGCCCGTCTGACGACTACCTGCCCGAACCCGAAGCTGTGATGATAACCGGCATCACGCCGCAGCTGGCGCTGGAAAAAGGGCTGAGCGAAGCGGAATTCACCGCCCAAATCCATAAAGCGTTTAGCGTGCCAGGTACCTGTATTGTCGGCTATAACAACATTCGATTTGATGACGAAGTGAGCCGTAATATCTTTTACCGTAACTTCTACGATCCCTACGCCTACAGCTGGCAATATGGTAATTCTCGCTGGGATCTGCTTGATGTGATGCGCGCTTGTTATGCCCTGCGCCCGGAAGGTATTAACTGGCCAGAGAATGATGATGGCTTCCCCAGTTTCCGCCTTGAACATCTGACCAAAGCCAACGGCATTGAACATGAAAATGCCCACGATGCGATGGCTGACGTCTACGCCACTATCGCCATGGCGAAGTTGGTCAAACAGGCACAACCGCGCCTGTTCGATTTCCTGCTTGAGCATCGTAATAAGCATAAAATTAACGCGCTGATCGATATTCCTGCCATGACGCCACTGGTGCATGTGTCAGGCATGTTTGGCGCAGCGCGCGGCAATACCGCCTGGGTTGCACCACTGGCGTGGCACCCGGAGAACAAAAACGCGGTGATCGTCTGTGATTTAGGCGGTGATATGACGCCGTTGCTGGAGCTGGATGCCGAACAGATGCGTGAACGGCTGTATACACGTCGCGATGCGCTCGAACCCGGCCAATCACCCTTACCGATCAAACTGCTGCACATCAACAAATGCCCGGTGCTGGCCCCGGCGAAAACGCTTTTACCAGAGAATGCCGAACGTCTGGGGATTGACCGTGAGCGTTGCCTGCAAAACCTGCAACTGTTGCGTCAGAATACTCAGGTCCGTGAAAAAGTGGTGGCGCTTTACGCTGACGCCGAGCCGTTCAAAGGCTCCGACGACGTCGATGCACGCCTGTACGACGGCTTCTTCAGCGACGCTGACCGCGCCGCCATGCGCATCATTCTGGAAACCAAACCCGAAAATCTGCCTGCACTGGATCTGACCTTTAATGATTCCCGCATTGAGACGCTGCTGTTTCGCTACCGCGCACGCAACTTCCCCGCCACCCTGACCGACGCCGAACAGCGCCGCTGGCGCGAACATCGCCAGGAAAAACTCAACGCCGAACGGGTGCAGGACTACATTTTGCAGCTTGAATCGCTGTACAACTTGTACGAGGAAGATGCCGAGAAGACGGCGCTTCTCCAGGCGTTATTCGACTATGGGAAGAGGCTGGTGGCGTAAGCACGGCTGCCCCGCCCACACGTGCTTTTATAGTCAAAACTGTGGGTGGCAACCCAAGGTCTTAATCTTGAAGTTGAAGTTGAAGTTGAAGTTTAGTTTCCTGCTCTTTCCAAAGAGCAAAAAAAGGACCCTTGCGGGTTAATGCTGGTCACTTAAGGTGACCAGCATTGTTTTTTAAAGGATATTTCG
>CAMLBO010000088.1 GCA_946478305.1 uncultured Enterobacterales bacterium | reverse complement strand
TCGGCATTGGCGCCGATGGCAGTGACATAACGGCCAAAACGCATATGATTAAGCAGGATGTGACCAAAAAACAGCGCCAGTACGCCAATGATTGCGGGCAGCGGCAACCCGAGCACCCAGGCGCGTCCGAGCAGTGTAAACGGGCTGTCTGCCGGAATCGGGATGGAATATCCCTGAGTGATCAGCAGGGCGACGCCACGAATAACGGCCAGCGTAGCGAGCGTCACAATAAAAGCTGGAATCCCCTCGTAAGCAATGAAGTAGCCGTTAATCGCGCCAATCAATCCGCCTAACAGTAATCCGCCGAGCAACACGACCGGCCATGGCAGGCCCCAGTTATTGAGTGCGATCGCAGAGAGCGCGCCGACCAGCGCCAGCGTGGAGCCGACGGATAAATCAATACCGCCAGTAGTGATCACCAGAGTCATGGCCGCCGCCACAATCAGCAGCGGGGCGCTTTGGCGCAAAATATTCAGCCAGTTGGAGCTGCTGAGGAAGTTGTCGGTGGCAAAAGAGAACACAGCACAGCAAAAAATAAAGAACACTGCGATGCTCACCACGCCAGAGTGGTTGTGCAGCATGCGCCGCGTAACCGATTGCTTGATCAGTCGGGGACTGGACATATTTATGATACTCATGGGCTTATCCTTATCAGGACGAATCTGCGTCCACCGGCCATAGCCCGTTGCCGGGCTGAGACTCAGTGTGAGGAGCTAGTGTTGAACAGAACCACGCGCGGAGTGCGCTTCGAATTTCTCACCGACGATCAGGTTCACGATGTCAGATAAGCTGGTTTCAGAAATTTGGCGGTCGGCAACGTTAGTACCCTCGTACATCACCATGATACGGTCGCATACCAGGAACAGATCCTGCAGGCGGTGGGTTATCAGGATCACGCTGACGCCTCTGGCACTCACGCGGCGGATCAGTTCCAGCACCGCTTCCACCTCGGCCACGGCCAGCGCGGCAGTCGGTTCGTCCATGATCAATACTTTGGGTTCGAACGCGGCGGCGCGGGCAATGGCAATCGCCTGGCGCTGACCGCCGGACAAATTACGCACCAACAGCCGAGTATCCGGAATAGAAATGCCTAATCCCTGCAGCATTTCATGGGCCTGCTCATGCATCTTTTTCTCATCGAGAAAGGGAATGCCCAGCAGGCGGGTTTGCGGCTCACGGCCCATAAACAGATTCCCGGCGACGTTGACCGTGTCGCATAGCGAGAGATCCTGGTAGACCATTTCGATATGGCAGCGGCGCGCATCAGACGGGTTGGCAAAACTGACGTCTTCGCCGTCGATGCGTAAAGTTCCACCGGTCGGGACTACAGCACCGGCCAGAATTTTGGTCAGGGTCGATTTCCCTGCTCCGTTGTCGCCGACCAGTCCCAGCACTTCGCCGGGAGCCAGGCTCAAATTGACGCCGCGCAATGAACGAATTGAACCGTAGGTTTTGGTGATATTTACCATTTCCACCCGGGGTGAACCAGACAGATTTCTGGACATCTCTTGGGACATAACTGCTCTCCAACTGGTGAGGGGCTGGCGGGTGCAGGGCATCGGTTTCGGTCTCCTGAGGAGCAAAACTGAGGTTCACGCTGCTGACAGCGCCGCTGTTCTTATCTCTCCCGATTTTTCTTTCCTTGTAAACCGGTTTACCCGAGAGGCAAAAATAACGGCGATGTTTTTTCCCGCACCCGGAATGGTCAATACATTTTCTGAGTGTGGAACTCTGTGTCGCCGATGTGAATGTAGCAGAATGTATGCCAGTTAATCGTCGAGGGGAAAGTGATGTGGTTCAAATATTAAACACTGCATATGTTAAATGTTTTATGTATCAATGTGATAATTAGGTGACAAAAAAGCGAAAATTTAATTTTTTGTGCTCAATATCACAGCTGCTGACAGGCCATCTTCCCCCGATTGAATAATTATGGCCTGTTTTTCATTGCACAAAAAAGGCGCAATGGCACCGGATTTGTGCACCCTCGTTGGCCATTATCGCGTTTTCGCGGGAGCGGCCACGGAGTCTCTGGCAATCCATTCCACCGGAATACGGGCAACCGGCGGAATGTCAGGCTCATCGTTAAACAATTTGATCAGTGTTTCCACCGCCGCACGACCCAGCTCACGGGCTGACTGGCGGATGGTGGAGAGGCGCGGCGTGATGAGATCCGAGTAAATGGCATCATCAAAACCGACCAGCGAGAGCGCCGCCGGGGCCGACAGCCCGCGCTGACGCAGGCCATCAAGCAGGCCGAGCGCCAGGTAGTCACTGGCGGCAAAAACAGCGGTAGGGGGCTGCGGTAACTCAAGCAGTTTATCCAGTGCTAAACGGCCAAAACTGCGGCTGTAATCGCCATACAGCACTCTGTCAGCGTCATAAGGCAGTCCGGCATTCAGCAGCGCCTGCTTAAAACCCTGATGGCGTTCGCGCACACTCATCAGTTCGTCCGGGCCGCCGACAAAGGCAATACGCTGATGTCCGGCGGCGATCAGCTGATTCGCTGCCATTTCGCCGCCGTTGACATTGTCCGAAAACACTTTGGGCACCGTGCTGCCCGGTACGTCTTCATCCAGTAAAACGACGTGGCGCTGGCCTTTCAGTTGTTCGTATAGCTGGCCGTTGTCAGGGCGGTTAGTGGTGAATAACAGGCCATCTACCTGACGGGTATCCAGCCAGCGGATAAACTGGCGTTCTTTTTCCAAATTATTGCGTGTCACGCACAGTACCAGGCTGTATTTATGCAGCGAGGCTGCCTCTTCAGCGGCATCCGCCAACTCAGCAAAAAACGGGTTGGCAATATCGGGTAATACCAGGCCGATAGTTTCGCTGCCGCCCATGCTCAGCCTGCGGGCCAGGCTATTGGCGCGATAATCCAGCGCTTTGATCGCGTCTTCAATACGTGCCACGGTAGGTTGGGGCAGGACGATGCTTTTGTTGAGATATCGCGAGACGGTAGCTTTGGAAAGACCTGCACGTTTAGCGACATCTGATAAATTGGCCATTACTCTTCATCCTTCAAATTATGGCGGCGTTGGCAGCGGTTCGGTGCTCACAATGCCACGGATCAGAGTAAATTTATACTTGACAATGATTGAGCGCCGTTTAATTGTATTTAGCAGTTACCCGCATCAACCGCTTCACCGAAATACTTCCGTTTGGAACGGTTTGTTTCGTTAACATCGCATTCTGACGTGTGCCTCCCGCCAACATTCTCCTGAATGTGCATTTTTTGCTTATTCAGGCTCAGCTGCGCAATGACTTACTGACAGTTATTGTTCTCAGCTTATTGCCTTGTCATCACCAAATTTTGAGGATGTCATTATGTTGATCAACACCGGAAAGAAAAAAAAGCTTTCACCTGCTAACGCTTTGAATTTAAAAAAAGCGGCTTACACCGTTCTCACTACTTTGACTCTTTCGTTTTTTAGTTATTCGGCTTTTTCCGCCGAAGCGCCAACCTATGCGCTGGTGCAAATTAACCAACAGGCACTGTTCTTTAATCTGATGAATAAAGGGGCGCAGGAAGAAGCGACCCGGTCGGGTGCAAAATTGGTAATATTTAATGCCAATGACAATCCGGTTTCGCAAAACGATGCGATTGAAACCTACATTCAGCAGGGCGTAAAAGGAATTATGGTCGATGCTATTGACGTCAATGGTATTCTGCCCGCTATTAAAGAAGCGGCTGCAGCGAATATCCCGGTAATAGCGATTGATGCTGTTCTTCCTGCCGGTCAACAAAAGGCACAGGTTGGCGTGGATAATAGTAAAGGCGGCGCGTTGCTGGGGAATTATTTTACCCGTTACGTGAAGGAAAATATGGGTGATAAAGCCAAGCTGGGTATTGTTGGTGCGCTCAATTCAGCGATTCAAAATCAACGTCAAAAAGGTTTTGAAGATACGTTACAGGGCCACCCCGGTATTCACGTGGTGGGTGTGGTCGATGGCCGCAACATTCAGGACGACGCTTTAACGGCGGCTGAAAACCTGATCACCGGTAACCCGGACATGACGGCCATTTACGCCACGGGTGAACCGGCATTACTTGGTGCTATTGCGGCGGTTGAGAACCAGGGACGTCAGAAAGATATCAAAGTCTTTGGTTGGGATCTGACAGCCAAAGCGGTGAGCGGCATTGATCAGGGCTATGTGACGGCTGTCCTGCAGCAGGACCCGGAGAATATGGGTGTGGAGGCGGTGAAAGCGCTGAATAAAATTGTGGTAGAAGGCAAAACTGTCGATAAAACCATTCAAGTACCGGCCACGATTGTCACCAAAGCTAACGTCGATACCTTCCGTCCGATGTTCAAGCAGTAAATTAAGATTCATTTCTATTCGCGGGTTATGGTTTTTATAACCCGCCTTAAGGAATGCCGGTAATTAGTTTTTCAGCAATGAAACCATCTCGGCCGCGGAAGGGAAAGCGCTGAAGGTGCCTGACCGGCCAATGGTGATAGCTGCTGCCTGACCAGCACGTTGCAGGTCAATTTTTTCAGGCTCATCTGCGTTGCGCCGCAGCATAGAGGCGAGCATCACCGCCAGGAAAGTATCCCCGGCACCGGTGGTATCAACCACATGGCACTGCGGTGTGGCCACCTGAATATGCTGCCGCGATGAGGCAAGATACACGCCATCGGCGCCCAGAGTAATGATGACGCTGGTCACGCCCGCAGCCTGAAAGCGACACGCGGCCTCTGCCGGGTTTGCCGGGTTTGCCGTGAAAAATTCGGCTTCTCCCCGGTTGACCACCAACAGGTCAATTAGCGGCCAGAGCTCGCAGAATGCCGGTTTGACCGGTGAAGGGTTAAAAACGGTAAGCAGGCCAAGCTTACGCGCACAGCGGAATACGGCAGCGGTTTTCTCCAGCGAGAAATTACCCTGCTGTAATACCAGGTCGCCGGGGTCTGCGCTGGAAAGTGCCTGTTGAATATCGGCGAGAGATAATGAATCGGCGGCGGTGGTGGTAGTAATAATAGCGTTATCACCGTCAGCAGTGTTTAAAATAAGAGAGGTGTCCGTGCGACAATATAATGACTCATCAGGAAATAGCGTTAATGACTCTTGTGCTAATTTCTGCCGACACCATTGGCCCTGATTATCATTTCCCGTGGCAGCGATTAATGTTGTATTAATTGCGCAGCGGGAAAGTATTACTGCCTGATTGGCGCCTTTACCGCCCAGATCTTGATTTATTTTCTGGCCGTGAACTGATGCGCCTTTTTCTGGTATTTCATTTATTACATACGTTTCGTCAACGCTTATATTTCCCACGACGAAAACACGCATAGATAATCCCCTGGAAGGTGAATGAAGATGGCCTCTATATCAGCAGGAAAACCAAGCGCAATTCAAGAGATATTTTCCCGTCCTAAAGCAATTATTGGGGTGGTGCATTGTGAAGCCTTTCCCGGCTCGCCAAATTATCAGGGTAAATCAATTAATAAAATAATTGATGTGGCGCTGAGTGATGCCGAAGCCTATTTAACCGGTGGGCTACATGGGCTGATTATTGAAAACCACGGCGATATTCCTTTTTCCAAGCCTGAACACATTGGTCATGAAACGGCGGCCTTTATGTCCGTGATCACCGACAGAATTAAGCAGGAATTTGGCTGTCCGCTGGGTATCAACGTATTGGCTAACGCCGCGATTCCGGCTTTTGCCACCGCGCTGGCAGGCGGGGCAGATTTTATTCGTGTCAATCAGTGGGCGAATGCCTACATCGCTAACGAAGGGTTTATCGAAGGGGCTGCTGCCACGGCGCTGCGCTACCGCTCACAGCTGCGGGCTGAGCACATTAAAGTGTTTGCCGACAGCCATGTTAAACACGGCAGTCATGCCATTGTGGCGGACCGTTCTATTCCTGAGCTGACCCGCGACGTGGACTTCTTCCTGGCCGACGGCGTTATCGCGACCGGACAACGCACCGGTGACAGCGCCACCATGGAAGAGATCGATGAAATTCGCTCGGCCACCGAATTGCCGCTGCTGGTCGGTTCGGGCGTCACGCCAGATAATATCTGCGCTATTTTACAACGTACGCAGGGTGTCATTGTGGCCAGCACGTTGAAGTTCGGCGGTGTATGGTGGAATCAGGTTGAGGCAGAGCGCGTCAAACATTTCATGTCAGTGGCCCGCGCCGGGCTTGAGGAGTAACACTGTGATCGGACAGGGATTTACAGAGCAACTGCTTGCGGAGCATCTCGACAGCTGGCAGGCCATGCAAACTCACCCCTTTGTGACCGGTATTGAAGACGGAACCTTACCCGCGCGCGTGTTTAATCAATATCTGGTGTTTGAGGGGGATTTTGTTGCAACGGCCATCGGTATATTTTCTTATGCGGTGATCAAGGCTCCTGATATCCGCCATCAGCGTTGGTTGATAGGCGTACTGGACGCGCTGGCTAATGAACAGATCGCCTATTTCGAGCGGGTGATGAGTGTGCGCAATATCGATCCTTTGCACTACCGCCGCAGTGCTCCTGAGGTCTACCGTTTTAGCCAGGGCATGTTACGTACTGCTGAAACAGGCAGCTATGCCGAGATCCTGACCCTGATGTTTGGTGCCGAATGGATGTATTACCACTGGTGTAGCCGGGTCAGCCAGACAGCCATCGCTGACCCGGATGTCAAAGCCTGGGTGGTGATGCATGCTGAGAAAACCTTTATCGAGCAGGCCAACTGGCTGAAAGCAGAACTTGACCACTGCGCCACCCAACTCAGTGCAGCAGAACGGCAACGTCTGTCGGTGTTGTATGGGCAGGTTATACAGTGGGAAATTGATTTTCACAGCGCAGCGTTTCATCAATAGTCCTTCACCGATTTTTATCAAAACAAAGAGCATTAAGCTTTCTGGAGGAAGGCTTAATGCTCTGACCAACAAAGGTATGCAAGCATGGCGCTCAGGCGGTGATGGGCGCGGATTCTCCTTCGACAGAGACACTCTCAAGACACGGTTGACTGCTGCAGACTTGTGGCGCGTGCCGCGCAGAGGGCGATTTACGCCGTAGGTTTATATTTCCAATTCGAAATTTCAATCAATAACCCGTGAACTGTTTAGGTATAAAAAAGCCTTCCATTGGAAGGCTTAACGCATTAATTAAGCGGAATGCTTATGCCGTCGCCTTCCAACGACTCCGGCATTCATCGCGGCGAAAGCTTAACACCCGGCTGCGATTGGAGATCAACCTGACGTTATAACCCTGAAAATAGAGGCAGAAGGATTTTTGCCATGGACCATCGGGCAATTCCACCAGCAGACGCCCCAGCCCCAGCGAAGTGAGCTGCCCGCGAGCCCGCAGCGGGCCGACACCCATCACGAACTGATCGCCTTCGATGTCGAAGGCCGCTTTGGATTGAGGATGCAGCCAACGTCCCTGTACCATTGCCAGGCAGTCATTAGACTCTACCGGCACGAAATGACGCGGTGCGTGACCAATTTCCCCTTTTACGGCCCGTCCGTCCCAGCGCAGACGCATAGGCATGTGGGCGGAAAGCGAAATAGCTTCGTCTTTGTCGCTCCCCTGGAACAAATTATCAGCAGAGCCCAGATAACTGGCGACACCGTTGTTGACGTTCAGCCAGTAAGGCTCGGCGATACTGGCATACAGCCCGTCAGGGATTGCCTGACTGCGCGGCGGGAGCGAGCTGCCGAGGAGGGCAGCCATAACGTCAAGTGCCGCCGCGTAGGCGGCGGTGTCTTCGCGGTTAGAGACCAATGCCACACCTGCATCGAGTTCAGGATGCAGCAGGAAATAGGTTTTATAGCCCGCGTGCGAGCCGCCGTGCCCGTAGACTTTATGCTCGCCAATATCGCTCGACGTCGTCCCAAGCCCATAGGCCGTAGGAATACCATCGTGTAGATGGCGTTGTGCAGTCAGCATTCCCAGCACGCCGGCACCGGGGCCGCGGTCAGCCAGCAGACTTTGCAGCCAGACGGTCAGTGAACGCAGGCTTCCGGTCAGACTACCCGACGCAGAAAGATGCAGCCCGGCGCTGGCTGTTTTCCAGCCGGATTTATCCTTCCAGTAACCGGGCACCAGGCCTGGAACCACATCGAACCAGGTCTCAGGTGCATGCAGTCGGATGTCCAGTGGACGGGCGATATGCTGTTGCAGCAGGTCTTCAAACAGAATCCCCTGGCGATTTAGTATCGCTTCGACCAGACGGTAGCCGGTATTGGAGTAGGAGATTTCGGTGCCAGCCGGGAAGTTCAGGGTGCCTTCCTGGGCGAGAAATTCGAGAATAGCTTCAGGTTCGCTGGCGGTATAAACCGATACGCCGAGCAGCGCAAGGGTTTCACGTACGTCAGGCAACCCGCCGGTCATGTCCAGTGCCTGACCAATGGTCACTTGTGACATCGGGGCTTTCAGTTCGGGGAGATACTGGCCAAGTGTGTCATTGAGGGACAAGCCGCTATCGCTGCGCAACAGCGCCAGCGCAGCAAAAATATGTTTGGTCACTGAGGCAAAGCGCACAACGTTGTCAATGCTAAAGCTTTCACCCGTGGTCAGATTTGCCAGGCCGCCGCTGGCATGCCCTTGTATTGAGCGGCTGTCAAACAGGGTGATAGCGCCCCCCGGTTCGTCGGGCCGGTTCCATTTTTCGGTAATGTCATTGGCAGCCCCTAAGGCTGCCTGCCAGTGTAACGACTTCGGTAGTTCTCGTAGGGTGGATGTCATTCCTTTTCCCCTGTAACGTTAATCTATGATTGAAAGGCAGCCTCGGCTGCCCGTTGAAACCGTGTTCAGGTTGGCTTAATCCGGTTCCTCAAGACTGAGACTTAACGATCGCAACTCTGCCGTATGCGGATGGACAACGTGTCCAGACCGTAAATCGTCTGCGCTCAGAAGCTCGACCATTTCACCACCGATCATGACTCCAATTCTGGTGCAAAGATGCGTAACCACAGCCAAATTGTGGCTAACCAGAATATAAGTCAGCTTGCGCCGCTCTCGCAGGTCAGTCAGCAGGTTGAGGATCTCTGCCTGAACGGAAACATCCAGTGCTGATGTGGGTTCATCGAGCAGCAGGATCTCCGGTTCAGAAATCAGCGCACGAGCAATGGCTACGCGCTGGCGCTGCCCGCCGGAGAGTTGATGTGGGAAGCGAAAACGCACCGCCTGCGGTAAACCCACTTCGCTCAGCGCATCCTTGATGCGTTTCTCAATATTGAGGAAACCGTGCACGATCAGCGGTTCACTCAGGATGCGGTCGATAGTTTGCCTTGGATGCAACGAACCATAGGGGTCCTGAAAGACCATCTGCACCCGGCGGTAAAAGCGTTTTTGCCGTACCGGCAACTGAGCCTCACCGCCAATGATCATGCTGCCAGACCACGCCTGGCTCAGCCCGACCAGGGCGCGCAAAATGGTGGATTTCCCTGAACCGCTTTCGCCGACGATACCAAAGCACTCGCCGGCTGCGACCGCGAAACTTACCCCTTTTACCACCTCAGTGTCGCCAAAGGAAATGCGTAAATTATCTAAGATTATCTTAGCGTTAGATTTTTCGATGAGCGTATTCATGATGTTTTCCACGCCTCGTCACGCACCAGCACTGGCAACCGCGCACGCGGGTGTTTCAGCGAAGGCAGGCACTCTAGTAAGCCCCGGGTATAAGGATGCTGTGCGTTGAGCAGATCACCGGCCTGTAAGGTTTCAACGATACGACCGGCATACATGACCGCCACGCGGTCACAGAATTTTGATACCAGCGGCAAATCATGACTGATAAGAATCAGCCCCATGCCGCGGCTGGACACCAGGTCGTCAAGCAGGCGCAGAATTTCAGCCTGGACCGTGGCGTCCAGTGCGCTGGTGGGTTCATCGGCGATCATCAGCTCCGGGTCCGGTGCCAGCATCATGGCGATCATCACGCGCTGGCCCATGCCGCCGGAGACTTCATGAGCATAGCGCTGCGCCACTTTGTGCGGGTCGCGGATGCGCACCTGATCCAGCAAATCAATGGCGGCCTCCATCGCCTGTTTTTTACTGCCGCCTTTGTGGGTGTGCCAGGCCTCGGCCACCTGTTTGCCAATCGGCATCACCGGATTGAGCGAGTATTTTGGGTCTTGCAGAATGAAGCCCACCCGTTTGCCACGGATCTGACGCATCTTTTTTTCGCTGGCATTACGCAGATCGATACCGTCGAAAGCGAGGGTGTCGGCGCGGCATTGGGCGCTGGCGGGCAGCAGGTTCATCAGGCAGCGTGCGGTCAGGGATTTCCCCGAGCCGCTCTCGCCAACAATGCCGAATTTTTCCTTGTCGAGTGACAGTGAAACTCCGCGCACGGCGTCAACATTGCCGCTGTTGGTGGCGAAGGTAATGTGCAGATTTTTGATATCGACCAGCATCAGCGCTCCTTAGGATCGAGGACGTCACGCAGGCCGTCGCCGAGAAAGTTAAACGCCAGAGACGTCACAAATATGGCCACCGCCGGGATCAGCGGTACCCACCACTCTTCGAACAGGAAACGGCGGGCGGTGGCGATCATCGCTCCCCATTCCGGCGAAGGTGGCTGCGCGCCCATGCCCAGAAAGCCGAGACTGGCAGCGGTGATAATGATCGAACTCATATCCAGCGTGATACGTACCACCAGGCTGGGTACGCACAGCGGCATGATGTGCCGCCAGATAATACGCGCCGACGTGGCGCCGGTCAGACGGCAGGCCGCGATGTAATCTGTGCCGCGCACCTGCATGGTCTCGGCGCGGGCCAGACGCGCATACGGCGGCCAGGCGGTAAGGGCGATGGCAAGAATGGCACTCTCGATGCCCGGTTTCAGCGCGGCAACAAATGCCAGTGCCAGGATCAGACGCGGGAACGCGAGGAAGATATCGGTGATGCGCATCAGAATGCGATCCAACAGGCCGCCGGTGTAGCCCGCCACGCAGCCAATCAGCAGGCCGAGCGGAGCAACGATGGCCACGACGGTGATCACCATGCCGAGCGTAATGCGCCCGCCGTAGAGAATGCGACTGAAGGTATCGCGACCCAGTTCGTCGGTACCCAGCCAGTGCTCAGCCGACGGTTTGGCCAGCCGGTTAGCCAGATCCTGAGTCCCGGGATCGTAACTGGTCAGCAGCGGCGCACATATTGAAATGATTAACACCAGCAGCACGGTAAACAGGCCAATCACTGCCAGAGGATTGGCGCTAAGACCCAGCCAGAGGCGATAACGACGCCCCCAGACGGCCTGCGTGCGAGTGTGGGGCGTATCGGCCAACAGCCAGGCGCGCGTTCCGGCGCGGGGTTGAGGTATCGCAGGGAGAGTTGTCATTTTACGCGAGGGTCCAGAAGTCGGTAGAGAAGGTCGGCGAGCAGATTGAGCAGAACGTAAATCGCGCCAATCAGCAGCGTGGAGCCAATCACCGGGTTCATATCGGCGTTCATCAGGGATATGGTGAGATACTGCCCGAGGCCCGGCCAGGAGAAGACATTTTCCGTGACCACCGCACCTTCCAGCAGCCCCGCATAGGTGAGTGCCAGCACGGTAATAAGCTGCACGCCGACTGTCGGGAAGGCGTGCTTCCAGATAACGGTACGTGCCGACAGTCCCTTGGCACGGGCGGTGATGACAAATTCACCACTCAATGCATTGAGCATAAAGGTACGCGTCATGCGGGTGATGTACGCCATGCTGAAATAGGCAAGAATCAGCACCGGCTGCACCATATGCGCCAGCGCATCGCGGAACGCCCCCCTATCTCCGGCCAGCAGGGTGTCCACTGTTAGTAATCCGGTGACCTGCGGGATCATGTCCTGATAGATGATATCCTGTCGCCCCGGTCCTGGCGCGATACCGAGCACCGAGTAGAAGATCAATAAACTGAGTAAGGCCAGCACAAACACCGGCAGCGAATGACCGGCCAGACACACCACACGGATGGTCTGATCAATCCAGCTGCCCTGACGCGTGGCCGCCCAGACACCAAGCGGAATGCCGATCACCGCCGCGATAATGATCGCGGCGGTGGCCAGTTCCAGCGTGGCGGGGAAGAAGCGCGCGATGTCTGTAATGACGGGGTTAGTGGTCACGGCTGAACGGCCTAAATCGCCGTGAAACACCTGATTGAGATAGTGGAGGAACTGCATCCAGAGGGGCTGATCCAGCCCCATTTCATGGCGAACACGTTCGACTACCGCCTGCGGTGCGTTATCGCCCACCGCAGCCAGTACCGGATCGGTCGGCATGACCCTGCCAATAAAAAAGGTCACCACCGACAATCCGAACAAGGTAAGACAAACGCTGATGCAGGTACTCAGAAAACCATTGAGTCTCTTGCTCACGCTTTCATAACCTTTTCGTAGGGACTGGTACTCATCACGGTTAACACCATGCCTGAAATCTCATGACGGCAAGCCGCGGTCAGCGTCGGTTGCATCATGATGGCAAACGGACTGTTCTCCATATGCTTGGTCTGCAACGCTTCATACAGTTTGATACGGGTGGCCGGGTCCGGTTCGTGCAGGGCTTTCTGGCTGAGATCGGCAATTTCCTGATCCTGCCAGCTGCAGCGCCATGCCAGTGTGCGGCTTTTGGTTTTATCCGTGTTATCCGGGTTGCTGCAGAAGGCTTCGGCGTTGGAGTTAGGGTCAAAATAGTCCGCGCCCCATTGGGTGAAGGCCAGCTGCTGCTGACGGGCACGCATTTTGGTCAGTACCTGACGGCTTTCGGCCGCCAGTAAGGTCACCTTAATACCGATTTCGGCGAGATTCGACTGCAGCGCCTGCACGATATCGGCCTGGGGTGAAGAAGAGTAGTGATCGAGCGTGATTTCAAAGCCGTCAGGGAAGCCAGCTTCGGCCATCAGCGCCTTGGCTTTCGCCACGTCGCGTTTGTACATAATAGTATTCACAGCTGCCGGGAACCCTTCCGGCAGGAAGCTCTGATGCACTTTGTGGGTCAGTGGCACGATGTGCTGCTGGATGCCGTCATAATCGATAGCCCATTTAATCGCCTGCCATACCTGCGGTTTGGAAAGGTTAGGGTGTGCGGTATTCGCAGACAGCATCATGGTACCGGCGATACCTTTGCGCACCAGCGTGAAGTTTTTATCATCAACCAGCGGTCGCAACTGCTCGGTATTGAGATCGCGGGCAATATCAATATCGCCTTTTTTCAGCATCAGCAACTGCGCGGAAGGATCAACAATATGGCGCAGGATGATGCGCTGGATTTTACCGGCGTGGGGATTGTTTTTGTTGGTCTCAAGAATGACTGACTCACTGACTTTCCAGTCTCGCAGTTTGAACGCACCGGAACCGGCACTGTTTTTCTTCAGCCACGCATTGCCTAAATCGTCGCCCACCTGATTGACCATACAGGCCGATTTCTGCACGATGCTGCCGACGTTGGCACTCAGGCAATACAGCAAGAAAGATTCTGATGCTGGGTCGGCGGTTTTGATCACCAGCGTTTCGGCGTCAGGCGCGCTGATAAAGCTCTCGACGTTATCTTTGGTGTAGCCGAACTGGTTGATGATGTAGGCCGGGCTTTTGTCCAACTTCACTGAACGCTGTAAAGAGAACGCCGCGTCTTCGGCGGTGACCGGTTTGCCGTCCGCCCATTTGGCTTTCGGGTCCAGTTTAAAGGTGAAGGTTTTCATGTCAGGGGAGGCGGTCCAGGACACGGCCAGATCGCCTTCGATTTCATCAGGGGAAGCCAGTTTTGGTTTCACCAGTTGCTGATAAATATTACCGGTAATTTCGCTGCCTACCGATTCAAAGCCTTCGTGCGGATCCAGGCTGGTGATGATATCGAGTTTAATCGCCATCACTAAGATAGAAGTCGGGGTGGCCGCGAAGACGGGTTCAAAGCTCAGATAGGACAGAACAGGAACGGCTGCAAAACCGGTAACAAATTGACGTCTGGTAACCATAATAACTCCCATGATGTTGATAGTTAAATCAAAAATAGAAAATGACGCTGGTGAACCCTTGACTTGACAGCATGCTGGTGGTTTTAATTGAAAATCAGCCACGCGTTTACAACACGGCTTTTACATCTCAGAAAAACTAATCTGAAAATGCAGGCACCTGATCATCGGTAGTGCAGTAACGGGCGTTAAATGCACCGTGGACGAGCAAAATGTCAGCGGTTTTTGTCATGCTTAACCAAGGGTAGACCTTTTTTATGAATAACGTAGCGCATGGAACTGAAGCCTTAATGCCGGTATTTGACGGACATAACGATGTTTTATTGCAACTTTGGAATGAACATCGCGAAGATCCGGCGCTAACTTTCCTTAAGGGTCCTGCCAGCGGACAGATGGACTTGCCGCGCTGCCGTGAAGCAGGCTTTGCTGGCGGGCTTTTTGCCGCCTGGGTGCCATCGCCACGCTTTGACTCTGCAAGTAGCGTGCCGGATGTCACTATTGACCCGCATTTTTTAGTGGAAGGTACTCAAAAGCATGCGGATTTTTCTCCGACACCTTCTTTCGAATTTGCGCGTGATGTCACAATTGGGATGATGGCTTTTTTGCTGCGCATTGAAGCGCAGTCGCAGGGCGCGGTGAACATTTGCCGCAGCGCAAAAGAGATTCGCGCGGCGATGCAAAATCAGGCATTAGCTATAGTTATGCATATTGAAGGGGCTGAAGGTATCGATCCGGATCTCTACACGCTCGACGTGCTGTATCAGATGGGGTTGCGCACGCTCGGCCCGGTGTGGAGCCGTCCGAACATCTTCGGCCACGGCGTGCCGTTTAAATTCAATACCTCGCCCGATACCGGACCAGGGCTGACCGACCTTGGCGTAAAGTTGGTGGAAGCGTGTAACCGCAAACGTATCATGGTCGATCTGTCGCATCTCAATGAAAAAGGCTTCTGGCAGGTGGCTGAGATTTCAGATGCGCCGCTGGTGGCCAGCCACTCCAACGCATTTTCCCTGTGCGCGCAGTCGCGCAACCTGACCGACCGTCAGCTGGAAGCCATTAAAGAGACGCAGGGCTTTGTCGGTCTGAACTTTGCCACGCCGTTCCTGCGGGCAGACGGCACGCGTGATGTGGATACCGGCACCGATGATTATTTGCGCCATCTGGATTATCTGGTGGAAAAATTAGGGGAAGATCACGTGGGCTTTGGTTCAGATTTTGACGGCGCCTCAATGGCACCTTTCATGAAGGATGTGAGCGGTCTACCCGTACTGATTAACGCCATGCGTGAGGCCGGTTATGGGGAGAAGTTGATTAGAAAGATTGCGCATAAAAACTGGATCAACGTGCTGGAAAGAACCTGGGGGGAATGAAAATTCCTCCCCTTAACAGGGGAGGATATCGCTATTACTCAGCAAACAGCGTCTGCTTCAATGCACGCTCCACCCCGCGCAGTTCAGCCAACCCTCTGAGACGACCAATCGCCGAATAGCCGGGATTGGTCTTCTTATGCAGGTCGTCGAGCATCTGATGGCCGTGGTCCGGGCGCATCGGAATAGGGCGCAGATTGCCCGCACGCTGACGTTTCTGCTCTTCGGTCAGAATCGCTTTGATCACCGCCACCATATCCACATCACCGTCCAGATGGTCGGCTTCATGGAAGCTGCCCGGCGTAGCTTCACGCTGGGTGGCGCGCAGGTGGATAAAGTGCACGCGGTCGGCAAAGGTGGTCATCATCTTCACCAGATCATTATCTTCGCGTACGCCGTAAGAGCCAGTGCAGAAACAGAAACCGTTGTGAATGCTGTCGACGGTCTCTTTCAGCCACTGCATGTCTTCGATGGTCGACACAATACGTGGCAGGCCGAGAATCGGTCGTGGCGGGTCATCAGGATGCACCGCCAGCTTCAGCCCATGCTGCTCGGCTACGGGCACGATGCTGCGCAGGAAGTGCGCCATGTTTTCACGCAATTTGGCCTTGTCGATACCGTCGTAAGTGGCCAGACGGGCACGAAACTGGTCCAGCGTGTAGCCCTCTTCAGCACCGGGCAAACCGGCAATAATGTTGGCGGTCAGCGTCTCTTTTTCCGCGTCGCTCATCGCTTTAAAGTAGGCCGCCGCTTGCTGTTGCTCTTGGGCGGAATAGTCCTGTTTCGCCCCTTCACGTTGCAGCAGGTGCAATTCGAAGGCAGCAAAGGCGATGTGATCAAAGCGCAGGGCGCGTGAACCGTCCGGCAGCAGATAGCCTAAATCGGTGCGGGTCCAGTCGAGAACCGGCATGAAGTTATAACAAACCGTATCAATGCCGCAGGCCGCCAGATTACGCAATGACTGCTGATAATTGGCGATGTGCTTTTCGACGTCACCGCTGCGGGTTTTGATCTCTTCGTGCACCGGGATGCTTTCCACCACCGACCACACCAGGTTTTTCGCTGCCAGTTCAGCCTGGCGTTTTTTGATCTCCTCAACCGGCCAGACTTCGCCATTGGCAATGTGATGCAGGGCGGTCACTACGCCGGTTGCTCCAGCCTGTCGTACGTCATCCAGCGAAACCGGATCTTTCGGGCCATACCAGCGCCATGTTTGTTCCATGTGAAACTCCTTGTGCTCAAATGTGTGTGCTTAGCTTCAACCAATATTTCAGACCATTAATATTTCAAATAACCCATAACTATTCAGCCGACTCGATCGGATCTTTGACGATGAAAAAGTAAGAAAGTGCGCCTGCGAAGGTCACGCAGGAACAGACCACCAGCGCCCAGTTAAATGACCCGGTGGTATCCAGTACCCAGCCGGTGATGATCGGTGCGAAGGAGGCAAAAATGAAACTGCCGAAGTTTTGAATACTGCTGACTGACGCCACCATACGTGACGGGGTGATCACCTGTACCAGACCCCACGCGGACGTACCGGCAAAGTGAATAAAGAACAGTGCCAGGCTGATAAAGGCCACGGCCATCGTGGTGCTGCTTGACTGGATAACCAACAGGGTACAGGCAGCAGAACAGACCAGCCCGAAGCAGATCAGCGCCTTGCGGCTTTTCAGCAGTGAATACCCTTTGTTAGCCAGTTTGTCGGCAACAACGCCGTTCACAAGCATACCGAGCGAACCGAACAGGAACGGGATTGCCGCCACCCAGCCGGTGTTCGCCAGACTCAGGCCGCGTTCCGCCTGCAAGTAACCCGGTAACCATGCCAAATAGAGCCAGCCAGTGTAATTCACGCCGCTGAACCCTAAAATCATGCCCCAGACGGTGCGGCGTTTGAACAGCGAACCCCATTCGGCAAAGCTCAAACGGGTTTTTGCTGTGGATTTACTGCCCTCATCCAAATAGGCCTGATCTTCTGCACTGAGGTTCATCTGGTCGCGGTTGCGGTACCAGGCGTACCAACAGACAGCAATCAAAATACCGGCCACGCCGATGATCACAAACATCATGCGCCAGCCAAAGGCCAGCATCAGTGCCACCAGAATCGGCGGGGCGAAGGCCTGTCCGAGCGTGGTCGATGAATTAAAAATACCCATCGGCAGGCCGCGTTTTTTGACATTAAACCAGTCGTTGACGACCTTCACGCCGCTTGGCATAAACGGCGCTTCGCCGATGCCCAGACCAATGCGCAGCATTATAAAATGACTGAAACTGTTAACGCTGCCCGCCAGTGCCTGCATGGCTGACCAGAACAGCAGGCCACCGCCGAGCACTACGCGCGGACCGAAACGGTCCAGCAGGATGCCGCTCGGCAATTGCGAAATCCCGTAAGAGAGCGAGAATGCTGAGAGCAGAAAACCAAACTCGGTGGCCGACAGGCCCAGATCCGCACGGATGGCCTGATTGGCAATCGACAGCGAGCCGCGGTCGAGGAAATTAATGATCCCGGCTAAAAACAGCAGGGTAAGTGAAATGGTCTGAATACGTTTAATTTTTTGCGATCTGGCGATGTTCTGCGGCAGAGCCTGTTCTACAGAGGAAGAAGACATAGCAGGTCCTTTCATAGGGCGGATATCATCAATATTCCTGCGCGGTTCTGGTGAAAAATGCGCAATCTGTGACATCACTAGTTTTAGTTTTCTTGACGCCATGCAGGTTGGAAGTTCAATCTACAAACGTTGTATGGTCAGGTGGTAGGGTGGTCAGGCCACCTGACCGGTACATCATTCAGCATGAAAAGGATCATTAATGTGATCTGCTTTGCAATTTTAGGATCGGTAGGAATTTTTGTATGCTATCTGCCGACCCGAGCACAGGCTTCAGCCGGAGAAGAAGAATGGAATTACCAACCCTCAAAGTGGAAAGGCTGTACCGCCAAATTTCGAATGTGCTGATCAACTGTATTAAGAGTGGTCAGTTTGCGCCGGGTGAGATGATCCCCTCGGAGCGCGATTTATCCAAACAGCTGGGCGTCAGCCGCTCGTCGATTCGTGAAGCGCTGATTGCGCTGGAGATCACCGGCTGGATTGAGATCCGCACCGGCAACGGCGTGTATGTCAGTAACCCGCTGCCGCTCCAGCCAGTCACGCAAAGCGAAGAGGAGTTCAGCCTGCAGTCACTCATCAAGGCGCGCCAGATTTATGAATGCACCACGGCAGAACTGGCCGCGTTAAACGGCACCGACGATCAACGTGAAAAACTGGCTGAGATTAACCATGAGCTGACGCAGCTGAACATCAATAATGACGCGTTTCTGGAAGAGGACCGCCGTTTCCACCTGATGATCAGCGAAATGACCGGCAACGAAGTGCTGCGCGACATGATGGAGTACCTGTGGGACAAACGTCATTCCCGTCGTTTTGTGCGTCTGGAAACCCACTACACCGACACCGACTTTGCCCGCGAAATGAACACCGATCACCAGGCCATCACCGACGCCATTTTGGCAAGAGATGCGCAGGGCGCAAGGGCGGCGATGCAGGGGCACCTGCAACATGTATATGACAGGTTATTTAGCGAATAACGGGCGCTTGGGCTGCTGCCCAAACCCGTTTTTAAATCTTCAAATTCAAATTCAAATTCAAATTCAAGGTCGTGGGCGTCGGCCCACACCGAC
>CAMLBO010000087.1 GCA_946478305.1 uncultured Enterobacterales bacterium | reverse complement strand
AAGACCGTGCAGAATTCATGGCTGAAATGGGCCTGGAAGAGCCGGGTCTTAACCGCGTGATCCGCGCCGGTTATGAGCTGCTGAACCTGCAAACTTACTTCACGGCTGGCGTGAAAGAGGTCCGTGCATGGACCATCCCTGTTGGCGCCACCGCTCCACAGGCCGCGGGTAAAATCCACACCGACTTCGAAAAAGGGTTCATCCGCGCGCAAACCATCGCCTTTGACGACTTCATCACCTACAAAGGTGAACAAGGTGCGAAAGAAGCCGGCAAAATGCGTTCAGAAGGTAAAGATTACATCGTTAAAGATGGCGACGTGATGAACTTCCTGTTCAACGTATGATTCAGCCGACGCCAACGGGCGTTGTCGGTGATAATTAATGATTCGAAGAATCCACGCGAAAGCGTGGATTTTTTTGTATTGAAAACAGTGTCCCTTCTGCTCCTGTCAGGGCTCAAAATCACAAAACACAGCCTGTAGGATAATGCGATTATTTATCGCTATTTGGGAAAATGATTATCACGGCATCAACGCGCCACTTCTCAACCTATCCTTCAGGAAAACAAGATGACGACCTTAAACGAAAGACTGGCATGGCGTTACGCAACCAAAAAATTCGATGCAACCAAAAGCGTGTCGGCTGAAAAACTCGAACGCATCGTAGAAGCGGTGCGTCTGGCACCGACGTCGAGCGGGCTTCAGCCGTTTGAGCTCTTTGTCGTGACCAACCCGAACATCCGCGCCAAAATCCGAACCGTGTCGTGGGATCAGGCCCAGGTGACCGATTGTTCGCACCTGCTGGTATTTGCTGCATGGGATGACATTACAGCCGATCGCGTGAATATGATGTTCGACCTGACCAATGACGTCCGGGGTTTTAAAAACGAAGGATGGGAAAATTACCGCCAGATGTTGTTGGGTATTGTCGCTGAACGGGGAACCGAGGCCAATTACCAGGCGGCAGCACGTCAGGCTTATATTGGTCTGGGTGCAGCACTGATTGCAGCTGCGTTCGAAGAGGTTGATGCAACGCCAATGGAAGGATTCGACCCGGCAGCTGTTGATGAGATCCTCGATTTAAAATCAAAGAACTTACGCAGCGTTGTCATGCTTCCGCTCGGTTATCGTGCAACGGAAGGTGACTGGCTGGTTAATCTGAAGAAAGTGCGTCGCAGCCGCGAAGACTTTGTAACTGAAATTAAATAAGCCGGGCCACCTGCTGCTAATAAAAATCCACGTCTTAGCGTGGATTTTTTTATGTCTGTTGTGGGCCTGATCCTGCAATGCTTATTCGGGTAAATCAATAATGACCAGTGTTCCCGAACTGCCGGCCTCAACGGTATGAGGAGTTCCCGCTTTCACGACGAACAGCTCACCGGCGCGTACGCTAACGGATTCACCTGATAAGCGCAATTCCAGTACTCCGTCGATCACCAGTAATCCTTCATCGTAGTGATGTACTTCCTCCACGACTGGTTGCGTATTCATCCGTAACACCTTCAAATTTACCGGACCGACGTTGCCCAGAATTCGTGACCGCCAGGCTTCAGGCAAGGTAGTCGCTTGGCTTTTTAAATCGAATAATGACGTCACGCCATTCCCCCTCTCCTGTTTATGCAGAGCATTTACAGGGTCTGCAATCATATCCCCGGTTCAATGCTGACAAGCGCTTTACCTATATTTCCGCCGTTCAGCATTGAGAGAAATGCATCGACAATATTGTTGAAGCCAAAGGTAATATTTTCCTCCACCACCACGTTGCCACTCTGGATATGGGGAATAATAAATGCTTCCAGCTCTTGCTGCAGATGCTGATAATCACGCACCAGAAAGCCTTTTAGCATTAAACTTTTGCCCACGATATCAAACAGATTGCGTGGAGCGGCTGGCGGATGCAATGCACTGTACTGAGCCACAGCACCGATCAACGCTGCACGCCCGTTGTCCCTAAACGCATCGATTGCAGCTTCAAGTTGCTCACCGCCTACATTGTCCAGATAGATATCAATCCCTTGCGGGATGATCTCGGTGAGTTGCGCACTAATCTGTCCTGACTGATAGACAAATGCGTCGGTATAACCCAGACGTTGCGTCAGAATTGTTGCTTTGCGTGCATTGCTTGTGCTGCCGACAATCCGTCTGGCGCCGAGCAGGGCCGCAAACTGGGCCGCAGCAGTCCCCACCCCTCCCGCAGCCGCGGAGAGATATAACGACTCCCCGGCCTGCAGACCCGCGATTTGGGTCAGTGCAACCCAAGCAGTAAGGCCCGTACCACCAAGAACACTTAGCCAGGCCGTGAGCGGCACGCCTTCAACAGGCACCAGCACTCTCACCTCCTCTGGCACTACATGAGCATATAAGCGCCATCCCTGTCGGTGAAGGACCCAGCTACCAGGCAGCAATTCAGCACTATTTGAACGGATCACCCGCCCAAGGGTTCGCCCCTCCAGCGCTTCATTGAGTTCCCAGTCCCCATCCATGCATTCACGCATGTAAGGGTCGACGGAAAAATGGATGTTCTCGACTAAAGCCGCGCCGTCAGCCAAAGCGGGCAGAGGCTCTTCCACAAACTGAAAATGCTGTGGCGACGGTTCGCCTGTTGGACGCGAAACCTGATGTACCAATACGTTATAAAGGGGTTCAGCTGCCTGATTGCTCACCTTTTCATCCTATTAAGTGGAGTAAGTTTCAGAAACAGTACTGGCTGCCCCCCCCTTTGCCATCAAAGATTTTATTGATTACTTATCCATTAATGAGCAATGGGGGGAGTGGCCAGCTAAATTGCCACCGGCTCAGGACGGCGCGCGTCTGCCAGGGCGCCCTTCAGCTCACTCTTTGTCATCCGTACGCAATAACTCGGCATTCCGCGTTGGAACCGCCAGCCTTCGCAGAGTGCGCCCGCATCCACCGCATCAAAGCCAAAAGCATCGTAAAGAGCGACGACCTGTTTCTTAGTTTCTGCGTCATCCCCGGCAAGAGGCAGCGCGCAGCGCGCAAGGTCTCCGGCAGGCAACCCATCGTTTTCGAGATGGGTCATCTGAATTGCATTGAAGGCCTTAGTTATTTTCGCTCGCGGCAAAAAACCGGCCAGATACTCACTGGTGGTGGTCTTCTGCTTGTCCAGTTCTGCTACCTGTCCATCCCGTTCAGGGTAATAGTTAACGGCATCAATCACTGGTTTCCCGGTAAGTTCGGCCACTGGCAACTGCCCGATGGCCGTAAGAGGAACCGCGATCACTACGATGTCACCAAAACTCGCCGCCTGCGGGGCAGTACCAATTTCGCAACCCAACATTGGCTTCAGGCTGAACAGCGTCTGTGGCCCTCGTGAATTACTGACCATGACCCGATGCCCGGCCTGAATCGCCAGTTTCGCGACCGCACGACCAACAAATCCCGCTCCGATAATGCCTATGTTCATCATTCTCACCTTTCATTTAGTTACCGAAAGATTAAGATAATTCGATACTCTGTGTTGATAAATAGCCATCAAAGTCATAGATAAACAACAAAAGAGAGGGAATCGTGGACCGGTTAACCAGCATGAATGTCTTCGTCAGGGCCGCAGAGCTGGGATCCTTCGCAGCGGCGGCGAACGCGTTAAGAATTTCGCCGCAGATGGTGGCAAAGCATATTGCCCGTCTCGAATCACGTCTGGGTACAGCCCTGTTAAGCCGCACGACCCGCCGCCAACATCTGACGGATATTGGCCGCAACTACTATGAACGCTGCAAAGTCGTGCTGTCAGAAGCCGAGGCTGCAGATGCCATTGCTCTGGAAATGAAAGCCACCCCATCGGGCACAATTCGGGTCAATGCGCCCGTCACCTTTGGCGCCTCGACGCTGACGCCGTTCATTACACAATATTTGGATAAGTATCCTGATACGCAGGTCGAGCTAACTCTAAATGACCGCTTGGTAGATCCGGTTGAGGAAGGGTATGAAGTCATTCTGCGCATTGGTGAACTAAACGACAGCCCCATGAATGCTTATCCGCTCAGGCCTTACCGGCTGATAGCCTGTGCCTCGCCCGGCTATCTGGCCAGGTACGGTGTGCCCCAAACACCCGCAGACCTGGCCCTTCACTCATGCCTGATTTATGGAATTTGGTCTCCTCAGATACCCTGCCGCTGGTTGTTTTGCAAAGAAGGTGAAACTCAGGAGATCCAGCCCAAAAGTCGCTTTCGTGCTAATGACTGGAGAGCGCTGCTCCATGCGGCAGTCAGAGGGTACGGCGTGACGCTGGGCCCGGAGGATGTGCTGAATGAAGAGATCAGGGTGGGACGACTGGTACAGGTGTTATCCGATTACGAAGGACCTTCGCGGCCCATGCACGTCCTCACACCGGCGGGAATGCGGCAAACGGTTAAAGTGCGCAGCTTTATCAATGCGCTCAGAGAAGCACTGGGTGAAAACAGCGCGTGACGTCTCTTATTTTCTGTAAACATCGGTCTGAAGAACCTGATTGCGGCACAATGTGAGTAGGCTTGGCTAAAATTGCAGTTCAACGTTTCAAACAATAAAGAGGCTGTAAATGACAATCTCTGTGCTTAAAGGCAAAAACTTTTCTCTTCGTAATGGAATACTGCTCGCTCTTACCGCAACATCTGATTTTAGTTCAATGGCTTATGCTGACGTCGCACCGCCTCCTGGCTATCAGCTGGAAAAGGTGGTCATACTCAGCCGCCACGGCGTGCGCTCGCCCACCAAAATGACGCAAACCATGCGCGACGTGACGCCTGAAGTTTGGCCGGAGTGGCCGGTGAAACTCGGTTACCTCACGCCGCGCGGCGAGCATCTGATTAGCCTGATGGGCGGGTTTTACCGGCTGAAGTATCAACAGCGAAGCATTCTGTCAAAAGAAGGTTGTCCGGCACAGGGCTCGGTATATGTCTGGGCGGACGTCGATCAGCGTACGCGTAAAACGGGCGAAGCTTTTCTGGCAGGCATTGCCCCAGAATGCGGTGTAGTCATTCACCACCAGCAGAATCTCAAACAGGTTGATCCGTTGTTCCACCCGGTTAAAGCCGGTGTCTGTTCAATGGACAAAGGTCAGGTGCAACAGGCCGTTGAAAAGCAGGTGGGAGTGCCTGTTGATACGCTTAATCAGCAATTCCTTCCTTCTCTGGCGCTGATGAACACCGTGCTCGATTTTCCAAAATCAGCGTATTGTCAGCAACATCACACAGATAAAAGCTGCGACCTGGCGCAAGCGATGCCGACCAGATTGTCGATAACCGACAACGGAAATAAAGTCGCTCTCGAAGGGGCCGTCGGGCTTTCGTCCACGCTGGCAGAAATCTTCCTGCTGGAACAATCGCAGGGAATGCCGCAGCCTGCCTGGGGTAACATTCACTCGGAACAGGAGTGGACGTCTTTGCTGAAATTACATAATGCGCAGTTCAATTTGATGTCGCGCACGCCTTATATCGCCAAACATAACGGTACGCCATTATTACAAACCATCGCCAATGCGCTTGATCCGAACGCCGCCGCCAGCAAAATGCCGGAGATCTCCCCGGATAATAAGATCCTGTTTATTGCCGGCCACGACACCAATATCGCCAATATTTCAGGGATGCTGGATATGTCATGGACACTGCCAGGACAGCCCGACAATACCCCACCGGGCGGCGCGCTGGTTTTTGAGCGCTGGTCAGATAAAGCCGGGAAACAGTTCGTTAGCGTGAATATGATGTATCAGACGCTGGCGCAGTTGCGTGAGCAGACTCCGCTGACACTGAAAGAACCGGCGGGACGTGTGCAACTCAAAATACCGGGGTGCAATGACCAGACTGCCGAAGGATATTGCCCGCTGCAAACGTTCACGCATCTAGTCAGCCAAAGGACTGAGCAGGCGTGTCAGTTGCGTTAACAGCAGTCTCTATTCAAACGTAAAATCCCGACTTGAGGTCGGGATTTTTACTTCGCTGACAGTAATTAACGCGCCCCGCCTTACAACCAGCCGTGGCTAATCAGAAACTCCCACCATGGGATGCCAATCAACAGTTGCACCGCATAGGTGATAAGTGAAACCGTCAGGCCGATAATCCACCAGGATTTGATGTCATTATAGCCTGCGGCAAAGACCACCGGCCCGGCAGCACCGCCATAGTGAGTCACACAGCCACCGTAAGAGTTAGAGAACAGAATCGCCAGAGCCAGCACCATTGGCGGCGTACCACTCACCAGACCCAGAGTGGCAAATACCGGCACCATCGCCGCCACGTAGGCCCCGCCGGAAGCAAATAAATAGCGCACCAAAATACTCGCAAGCAGCAATATAGGTACCACAGCCCCGCCCATACCGCTGAAATCAAAGCGGTGAGACAGGCTGTCCGCCAGCCAGGTAAAAAATCCGCTTTTTGCCAACGTCGAGCTGAGACCAATAATGCCGCCGTACCAGATTAATGTACTCCAGCCGCCTTTATTTTTTAAAATATCATCCCAGCTCACGACGCCGCATAATAACGTAATACTCATGACACTGACGGCGACCGAAGCTTCATTCATGCCAATATAGCCCGAGAATATCCATCCCAGCAGAGCAAAAATAAAGATAACGCCCAAGCCTTTCTCTTTAATACTCATGCTTCCCAGTTCGGCCAGACCTTTTTCGGCAATCGCTTTATTATCGATAGTTTTCAATTCAGGTGGTGCGATTTTATACGCAATATAGGGTATGACCGCTAACATGATCAGTCCGGGGAATACCGCCGCCAGCGCCCAACCGCCCCAACTGAGTTTGATATGCAAAATATCACGCATCAGCGACAACGCCAGTGCATTACCGGCAAACCCCGTCAGAAACATATAGCTGGTGGTTTTGGTCACCATATAGATATTAACCATCAGATAGCGGCCCACTTTACTCGGGCTTTTCTCCGGGTCAGAACCCAGAGCGACGGCAATACTGTTGAAGATAGGGAAGACAATGCCGCCCGCGCGGGCGGTGTTCGACGGCGTCGCGGGTGACAGCAGTAAGTCCAGCAGCGCCGTAACGTATCCCAACCGCAGCGTCGTTTTACCGATTTTCCCCACCAGCGTATAAGCGATGCGTTTACCCAGACCGGTAGTCACAAAGGCCGCGCTCAGGGTGAACGCCGCAAAAACCAGCCAGGTGGTGCCTGAGGCATAGCCGCTCAGCACGGAATCAATCTTTAAGCCGCCCTTTGTGCCCGGTATACCGATATTACCGATAACCCCTGCTGAAGCGGCGATAGCCAGCAGCAGGATAACCGCTTCCGGATAGGGTTTAATAACCAGACCCACGATTGCCGCCAGATAAATACCTAATAATTTCCAGGCCAGTTCCTGTAATCCCTCAGGGGCAGGAATAATAAACGTCATTAATGGGATAATAAAAAGCACTGCCATTTTCCATATAATGGGATTAACTCCCACTTTTTTCGCCGGACGTGGCCCGGCCAAGATATTATCAGCCATGATAATTCCTTCGATTAAAAATAAACTATTCGGCAACACTCATGAGTTCGTGAGCATTCTCGGGAACATACACATTGCCAGAAAATAGTTTCCTCGCCGTGCGAATAACAGACGCACGCATATTCTCGACATTATTTCCCTGTCGGGTCAGATCCACGGTTATTTCCCCACTGGGATGTTCCAGTGAAACGCGAATAGCCTCACCCGTCGTTTTTCTGTTGGTGATTTTTTCCGCTACGCTGCCGGTTATTTCAGTTGCACACGCAATGCCGATGGCTCCGGTGATCGCTAATGATTTGTGGCAAATATGCGGCATGAAATAGCGTACCTGCAACGTGCCTCCGGCCTGCGGAGCCGACAGCAACACGGGTTTAGGGATCACTTTCTGGCTGACATCCCCCAGTCCCATCGCTTTCCCAGCCTGCTGGCGGATACTTTCCAGCCGTTGCAAAAAGTCGGGATCGCTCTCCAATTCCTGAGGTGACTCATTGCCGGTTTTACCTAAGGAAGCCGCATGAATTAATACCATCGGCATCGCCATATCGATGCAGGTCACCTCCATGCCGTCAAACGTATCCGTGACCCGGTGGGTCGGTAACAGTTTGCCCGTTTTCGACCCGGCCGCATTGAGGAAAGTTAAGCCAACCGGTGCAGCAAAGCCCGGCACACCGTCAATCGCCGTCGTGCCCTCGTATGTCACCGTGCCTTCTGGCGTCTGAATATCCGCATCCACAAAGGTGCCGGTATTCACATTACGAATGCGCACGCGGGTGATTTGCCCGTCAATCGCCACCAAGCCCTTTTCCAGTGCAAACGGCCCCACGGCGCACAGCATGTTGCCGCAATTGGGTGTGGTATCCACCCGACGCTCTTTCACCATGATCTGAGCAAACAGGTAATCCACATCCGCGTCGGGATGGGTTGAGCGGCTAACAATCGCGACTTTGCTGGTTTGGGGAGCCCCTCCGCCGATGCCGTCAATCTCCAGCTCATGCCCTGCACCCATCAGTGCCAGCAAAATATCATCACGTTCCTGCGGATCAGAGGGCAAATCACTGGCCAGAATCAACGGACCTTTCGACGTCCCTCCCCGCATTAATACGCATGGGATATGTAACATAATTTCCTTCCCTGTCAGATAAGTAACCCCTTAATCAAAGCATTGCATAGAGCTATCGCTGACTCTAATGTCGAAAATCACGTTATTAATGCGTTATTCGTATTAGTGTGAAAGGCACTGATGGAGATCTCTTACCCAGCAAGGAAAAGCAATCATGCAGCAAGAACTGCAAGGTATTTATGCCTTTGTCAAAATCGCCGAGGTAAATAGCTTTACCCGTGCCGCTGAATTATTAAATACCACGCAGCCCAGCCTGACCCGGCGAATCAAAAAACTGGAGGTGCGGCTGGGCGCACAATTATTTGAGCGTTCAACACGCAGGGTCGTGCTGACAGCAGTGGGAAGGAAGTTTTTGCCCGATGCGCGTAATCTGCTGGATCAATTTAATAATTCGATTTTGAATATCAAAGAAATGGCATCCCAACAAAGCGGGATGCTAACCATCGCCTGTCTGCCGACGGCGGCATTCTATTTTTTGCCGGTGGTTATTCGCCATTATAATCAGCAATACCCCAACATCCGTCTGCGAATTCTGGAACACAGCGCGTATGATTGCCTCGAGGCCGTGCTAAATGGCAACGCCGATTTCGGCCTGAATATGATCAATGTCACAAATGCCAACGTGGAGTTCACCCCGCTGGTGAACGAACCTTTCGTACTGGCCTGTCGCCGCGACCACCCTTTAGCGCAGCAGTCTCTCGTGATGTGGGAAGATTTGGCAGATTATCCCCTGATTGGCGTGCGCCGCTCCAGCGGTAACCGCGTGCTGATTGAACAAGCCTTGCAGGGGTTATCCTGGAAACCGAACTGGTTTTATGAAGTCCGCCATCTTTCTACTTCTCTGGGGTTAGTGGAAGCCGGTCTGGGCATTGCTGCCCTACCGAGTCTGGCGATGCCAAGAGATGATCACCCGATTTTAGTCAGCAAACCCTTGGTGGAACCCGTCGTGCGGCGCACTTTAGGGTTGGTGCAGCGCCGGGATCCGGCATTAACGCCTGCCGCCGAGCGCTTTAAAGAACTGTTGCTGCAACAGTGGTCTAACCAACAGAGCAGCCCGTGGATCAATAAATTTAATGGGTGAATCAAAGTCAGCACTCCTTCGCGCTTCGCTATTTACGCCGCCAAAACCTCAGGCCAGCGTTCGGTTGGATACAGCGCCATGCGAATATTAAACAGATGGAACAGTGGCGCAAACAGCTGCATATCAGCACGGCAGAGATCCTCGAGCTGGATGAGAGCGCGGTTTAATTCATTGAGAAGCGAGTCTGGTGGCGCGGTATAAATATTTTTAAGCCGGTGTTTGAGATATTTATTAATCTCATACATCAGCGCGTCGGCTTCGAAGGTATGGCTGCGCAAAATATCACGATGGCGCGCATAAAAATCGTAGCAGTTTACCCCGAGCCAGATCTCCGTAATCAAGTTCCCGCCGAGTGCTACGTTGGGAATCGGATCAACTTTATTCCGTGGCAGAATAATATTCACTTTATCCAGCATACTGGCGACATATTGCTGACGTGCCAGCAGGGACGAAGTATTAATTTTGATTTCGTTGGTAAATTGCAGCAGCTCTTTTATGCCTTTGCGCAGTGCGCGCTTAGCTGTCCAGGAGGGCCGTTTATTACGGATAAGCGCCGTCGTCAGTAACGCGATGACAATTCCCACGATGGTAGAAATCGACGAGTTGACGATGGCCAACAGGTCGGGTTTAAAGTCGTGGTTCATGCCGATAAAGCCTGGAATCTGCGTGGCAATAATCAATCCGATGAAATTAGTGGAAGGATTAGCGATCACCAACCCCAGCGCCAGTAAACCGGGTGCAAGACAAATGACCAGCGCTTCAAAATTAATCGACATCGGGATAAACACCGCAACATAAACAAAGCTGATAACGATGGCAATCAGTACGCCTTTTAAAAAAACGTGCATTGAGGCAATCGGACTGTCAAGGGCGGCAAAGAAGGAACAAATGACCGCAGCCATCATCGGCGCAGACGCGCCATCGCGCCAGCCAGTACCTATCCAAAACAGGCAACCAATCATCGTGGCGGTGAAGGCGCAGAACGCGGAGAGCAGGATCATTCCCTTATCTGTGTGCTTTCTGATGAGTTTGAGTGTGCCGCGTTTCTTTTCCCGGCTTACCTGACTGACTCGCTCTGACACGCCGAAATAGGATTGCGCAATATGGATAAAATTCTGTAAGCGCTCCAGCAACCCGATGAGTAATACCCCCTCTTCAGCGCTCATTTTTCCGCTGTCATACAGGGTTTTGATACGTTCCTGTGAGGCCCGGATATCTTCCTGGATGGCCTGCGCGTTACCGCTTTGTTCGGGGCTATTGAGCCACAGCAGAAACTGGCTAAAGGTGGCTGAAACGAAATCAGGAAACGCGATCCCCTGCTCGGACAACAGGCTGAGTCGCTTCTCTATCGCGGTCAGCGTCGGGATTAAATAGGAGAGATGCTGGTATTGTGCCGACACCAGGCGAATCAGCCTGCGTGCGGAATCCCCTTCAAACACGCAGTGAGTGATCAGCGCTTCAACATTAATCGGGTAGTTCGCCATCTGCACCAAAATATGCTCCCGTTCAGGCGACGCTGCCTTGTTCTCTACAGTCAGCAGCTCGTTACAGAGCTTTTTTGCACTGTCGTACCAATTGCTGACGCTGTTCTCCAGCAAATTACGCATCCGCACCGGGAAGACCAGCATATGGATCAGGGTGCTGCAAATAATGGCCACGGTGATCTCTTCAATACGCGAAATCACCGTATAGGTGATCGACAGCGGCGTATCGACATCCGCAAACCCCATGATTGCCGCACTGTATCCGGCTAGCATAAAGACATAGCCGCGCGGCGTTCGATCATGTAAAGAGTGATAGAGGCAAAACGCTACCCACAGCGACACACTTAAGCTAAACAGCATTGGATTGGTGACGGTGAACGGGTAGACCAAAAAGATAAATAGCCCGCCCAATACCGTTCCGAGAAAACGATACGTCGCTTTGGAGAGCGTGGAGGCCGAGTAAAGCTGTGAGATGACGTAAACCGACACCATTGACCAGGCAGGTTTATCAAGGTTGAGTTCTAGTGCGATATACAGTGATAAAAATGCCGCAATACAGGTTTTAACCGAGAATAAAACCGCATTTTTTGTTAACCATTTCATCGTTAAATCAATAACTCAGCGAATTTCAAAGCAGCATTTTATACTGCTCTTGAGTTTCGACTATGATCAAGTTTGTAACAAAAAGCATGCTAACTATTCCAGTTCTACTGATGCGGCATTTATTCTACATGGTCATGTATAGTTCACCCCAAGTCTCGCCCATTACTGGCAATCACGTTCTGGTACCAGTAAAAGGATTTCTTTCTCTTGCGCTCCAGCGTGCCATTGCCTGCATCATCGCGGTCGACGTAAACAAAACCATAGCGTTTGCTCATTTCACCCGTGGACGCAGAGACCAGATCAATGCAGCCCCATGAGGTGTAGCCGATGACCGGAATGCCGTCTTCAATGGCTTCGCGCATCGCCAGAATGTGATCGCGCAGATAGCTGATACGGTAATCGTCTTCGATGTCACCCTGCGCATTGATCTCATCTTTTGCGCCCAGCCCGTTCTCGACCAGAAACAGCGGTTTCTGATAGCGGTCATACATCATGTTCATGGTGATGCGCAGCCCCAGAGGATCAATGCCCCAGCCCCATTCGCTGGCCTGAATGTGCGGGTTCTTCAGCGATTTCACGATGTTCGCCGCGCTGCTGTTGTTGTCATTCATGTCGGCCGACGCGCAGCGTGAGGCGTAATAGCTGAAAGAAACGAAATCAACGGTGTGTTTTAGCAATTCGTCGTCACCCGCTTCGGTCGCAATACTGATGCCTTTGTGCTTAAACAGACGACGGGTGTACGACGGATAGGCACCGCGCGCCTGAACATCGATAAAGAACAGGTTCTCGCGATCTTTCTCCAGCGCAGCCCAGACGTCTTCCGGTTTACAGGTTCTCGGGTAGAAATTACCGCCCGCCAGCATGCAACCGACCTGATTGTCAGGATTCACCTCATGGGCAATTTTCGTTGCCAGCGCACTGGCCACCAGCTCATGGTGCGCCGCCTGATACTTCACCTGCTCCTGGTCCTCACCCTCTTCAAACACCAGACCCGCGCCGGAAAACGGGCTGTGCAGTAGAATGTTGATCTCATTGAAGGTCAGCCAGTATTTCACCAGACCATCAAAAGCCTCGAAACAGGTGCGGGCATAACGGCTGAAAAACTCCACCATTTTGCGGTTACGCCACGAGCCGTACTCCCTCACCAGATGCATCGGCACATCGAAATGGCACAGCGTCACCAGCGGTTCGATGTTGTGTTTTTTACATTCAGCAAACAGGTCACGGTAGAAGGCGATGCCTTCAGCGTTGGGCGTCAGTTCATCGCCGTTCGGGTAGAGGCGGCTCCAGGCAATCGACGTGCGGAACACCGTAAACCCCATCTCGGCCATTAAGGCAATATCTTCTTTATAACGATGGTAAAAATCGATAGCCTGATGGCTTGGGTAAAACTCATCCTCCCTCAGCGTAAACCGCTTCTCCTGTCCGGTTTTTACTGCCTGACGGTGCGGCCCGTGTGGGATCATATCGACCGTGGTCAACCCTTTACCGCCTTCGCGCCATCCACCCTCGGCCTGGTTGGCAGCCAATGCGCCGCCCCATAAGAAACCGTCGGGAAATGTTGTTGCCTGCATGAGCAAGTCCTTCTGTTACTGAGTTAATTTTTTGCCGCGTTCGGGGCCGCAGCAAACGGATTCGGGTTAGCATTTTTTTGTTGGTCTTCGACCGGTTCTTCGCCCACCGGCTTTTCATCAACCGGGATGTCCTCAAAACCCAGCAGTAAAGTAGTGAAAAACGAGATCACCACGGCGAGAATCATGACACCAAACACCCAGACAATGCTCATCGGGTTGGTCGGGTCGAAGAACTGAACGCTGGTAAACAGTCCCGGCGATGCCATCGAATGGCTGGCAAGTCCGCCAATGCCGGCAATACCGCCACAAATAAAGCCGCTGATCAAACATGCAATCAGCGGGCGCTTGAGCCGCAGGGCCACGCCGTACAACGCCGGTTCCGAAATACCCGCCACAATGGCGGACGCCGCCGCAGCCAGTGCAGTCTGGCGCAGTTCAGGATTTTTCGTCTTCCAGGCGACAGCCAGCGAGGAGCCGCCAAGCGACAGATTGGCACCAATCTCCGACGGCATCACCATCGACTCTTTGCCGGTTTCGGCGATGGTCTGAATGATGGTCGGCGTAAACACGCGGTGCATACCGGTCATCACCAGCAGCGGCCAAAGCGCGCCCATAATGGCGACAGACAGCCACCCCAGATAGTCGTGAACGGTGTAGACCACCGCTGAAATCCCGCTGCCGATCCAGATACCCAGCGGGCCAATGAACAGGATGGCGATCGGTGCGGCAATCAGCATGATCAGCATCGGTTTAAGGAAGTTTTTGGTCACCGCCGGCGTCATACGATCCACCCACCTTTCAATGTAAGAAAGCAGCCAGGTCATGCACAACGCCGGGATAACGGTGTAGGTGTATTTCACCGCCGTGACGGACAGACCGATAAACTCGACGTTCTGCCCCTGTGCCGCTTTAGCCATTAAATCTATAAACGCGGGATGCACCAGCACCCCAGCGATAGCAATCGCCAATGACATATTGGTTTTGAATTTTATCGCCGCCGACGCCGCCACCATCACCGGCAGAAAGAAGAAGGCACCGTCGCCGATAGTATTAAGGATAACCAGCGTGGAAGCGCCCTTCTCAAACACGCCGGCCATATCGAGGATCATCGCCAGCAGTTTCACCATCGAGCCGCCGATAATCGCAGGGATCAGCGGTGACATGGTGCCAATCAACGCGTCGAGGATCCCCGCACCGATGCGTTTGAGCGTGATTTTATTATTGGGCACTTTTGCGTTGGGCGTCAGCGCAGCTTGAGGCAGCAATTTCACCACTTCAGCATAGGCCTGAGAGACATTATTGCCGATGATCACCTGGCACTGGTTTTCACCGCGCACCACGCCAAGCACACCTTTAATGGCTTTCAGCTTCGCAGTGCCAATGCTGGCATCGTCATTCAGCACGAAGCGTAAGCGGGTCATACAGTGGGTTACCGCCGCCACGTTTTCGGCACCGCCGATGGCGTCGAGAATCGACTGTGATAAGGCTGCATATTTCTTTGACATGTTTGCAACTCTCTTTACTTCATAGGGTTGTGAGTTTTTGCGGGCGTATTTTTCACCGGCTATATGCGCGCAATTTCTTCTTAAACTTCTTTCTGGAGGCACAACAGAGACAAATAAGTAACCGGTTCCACACAAGAATGTTCATGTGAGAACAAAACATCAATAGGTTAATTTGTATAATTTTTGTTATGTGATCTTGATCGGCAGCGGTAATTCCCCGACTTTTCGTTATGCGCTTCCTGCAATACAGAGGATTTGGGTATAGAATGTTGATAATTTACAAGGCCTCAGGAAGACCCGATGTCAACAATGAAAGATGTGGCGACAAAAGCAGGTGTCTCAAAAGCCACTGTTTCACGCGTTTTATCAGGTAAAGGGTATGTCAGCGAAGCGACGAAAAACGCTGTCTATCAAGCTATCGAAGAGGCGGGATACCGGCCGAATTTACTGGCGCGCCATCTGGCTTCCAGTAAATCAGAGTGCATCGGTCTGGTGGTGACCAATACGCTTTATAACGGTAATTACTTTAATGAGCTGCTCTCTCAGGCTGCACAGAAATTAGAAGACACTGGCCGTCAGCTTATTCTGGTCGATGGTAAACACAGCGCAGAAGAAGAACAGCAGGCGATCCAGTTCCTGCTGGATTTACGCTGCGACGCCGTTATTATCTATCCGCGTTTTCTAACCATCGATGCGCTGGATCTTATTATTGACCAGTGTAATAAACCGGTAATGGTCGTTAATCGTAAGCTGAGAAAAAATCAAAGTCACTGTATCTGCTGTGACCATAAAGGCTCAAGTTTTCATGCTACGAAATACCTGATTGAACAGGGTCATCGCGAAATTGCCTTTATCACCGGATCGCCCGATTCACCGACGACCCTTGAACGCCTATCCGGTTATAAAGAAGCATTGAGCACGTTCAATATCCCGGTTCAGGACAATCTGATCCTCCCCGGAAAATGGACCCCCACCAGCGGCGCGGCGGCCATTAGCCAGCTGCTCGCCGGTAAAGTTGCCTTCAGCGCCGTGCTGGCCAGCAATGATGAGATGGCCATTGGTGCCATGAAGACGTTAAGTGAAGCGGGTATTCCGGTGCCAGAAAAAGTATCGGTGATAGGCTTTGATAATATTCCGACCGCTCCTTTCCTTCAGCCTGCATTATCCAGTATTAAAGATCCGGTTCGCGATATGGTCAATGAAGTGATCAATCGATTAATTTCCATGCTGGATGGGGGGTATTTATCCCATAATAATCTCTTTTCATCAGAACTTATTATTCGGGATTCGGTAAGATTCGGCCCTTATTTTACGTCGATAAAATAGCGACCACTAAAATATCCAAAATAAAAATCCGCGAATTAACGCGGATTTTTCCTTCATGTCAGATGAAATACCCGGTTTATAATATGCCCTGCGCCAGCATCGCATCGGCCACTTTAACAAAGCCGGCAATGTTCGCACCGTGCACGTAGTGGGTCTGTTTGCCTTCACCACCGTGCTCCACGCAGGACTCATGAATATCCAGCATGATGTGGTGCAAACGCACGTCGACTTTCTCTGACTTCCAGCTCAGGCGCGCCGCATTTTGCGCCATCTCCAGACCGGAGGTCGCCACGCCACCGGCGTTGGCCGCTTTGCCAGGCGCGAACAGCACACCGGCATCGAGGAAAGCATCCGTTGCCTGAATTGTTGTTGGCATATTCGCACCCTCTGCCACAGCTTTCACACCGTTAGCAATCAGCACGCGCGCCGCATCGATATCCAGCTCATTTTGCGTGGCACAGGGTAGCGCGATATCCACCGGCACGCTCCAGGGCTGCTGACCGGCTAAATAGACCAGACCGCGTTCATTCGCATACTCTTCAATGCTGCCGTAACGCTGGTTCTTGATCTCAGCCAGATGCGCCAGTTTTTCCGGCGTGAAGCCTGCTTCATCCACCACCGTACCGCCTGAGTCTGACGCGGTCACCACCCGTGCGCCCAGCGCCATGGCTTTCTCAATGGTGTACTGGGCCACATTACCGGCCCCTGAAACGGAAACCCGGCTGCCTTCAAAACCCAGACCGTGGCGTTGCAGCATGGCGTCGGTGAAATAGACCAACCCATAACCGGTGGCTTCCGGGCGGATCAGACTGCCGCCAAATGACAGCCCCTTGCCGGTAAACACGCAGGCGGTGTTATTGGACAGTTTTTTCATCATGCCGGACATAAAGGCCACTTCGCGGCCACCGACCCCGATGTCCCCTGCCGGAACATCAGTATCCGGGCCAAGATGACGGTAGAGTTCAGTCATCAATGCCTGACAGAAGCGCATCACTTCATGCTGGCTTTTACCCTTCGGGCTGAAATCAGACCCACCTTTGCCGCCGCCCATTGGCAAGGTCGTCAGCGCATTTTTTAGCGTTTGTTCAAAGCCGAGGAATTTGAGGATGGATAAATTGACCGACGGATGAAAACGCATGCCGCCCTTATAGGGGCCAATTGCCGAGTTAAACTGCACGCGCCAGGCGCGGTTAACCTGCACCTGACCGCGATCGTCGGTCCAGGCAACGCGAAACTGGATGACCCGCTCCGGCTCGACTAAGCGCTCCAGCAGGCTCTGTTCACGGTAATGAGGATGTTGTTCAAGAAAAGGCCACAGCGAGGTAAACACTTCACGCACTGCCTGCAAATACTCTGGCTGATGGGCATCGCGTTGTTGTAATGATTCTAAAAACGATTCGAGAGAGGTCAAACCCTTCATGCTTAATTCCTTTTAGTCAGTAAATCTCCCCGACAACTTTTTATGTACTTTTATTATGAAAACCGTGGGGAGACGATGTTGTGCCATCCGAATATATCACCGCTTTATATTCATACATCCCCCGGCTGAAAAACTTTTTTACATGTCCCTAAAGTTTTAGAGGAATTAGCCGATACCTCCCTTCTGTTACACCGGCCTTACGAGGAAAATTTTGCTTAAGTCCGATCTTTTTACTGTAACAGCCTAAATATGAATACGTTACTGCCAAAACCAGACGTGATAAGAATTTTCTTATGCTAACGTCAGGCCACACAACACAGCAAAAATGCGTCGGGACAGACGCAAATCACAGCCGGACCCTTGTTTGGGAGGATCCTGAACAGTGGTGGTTCGCTATCAGGCAAATAAAATGAACGAAGATTCTGATGTAATGTATCGGTTGCTGGTTCAAAGCGTTGAAGACTACGCCATTTATATGCTCACCCCGGAGGGGATTATCGCCAACTGGAATGCCGGTGCGCAGCGCGCAAAAGGCTACCGGCGTGATGAGGTCGTGGGTAAACACTTCTCCTGTTTCTACATTCCTGAAGATCAAAAAGCAGGCTGGCCTTCTCACGGACTGGAAACGGCCCGCAGCGTAGGCCGTTATGAAGCTGAGGGTTGGCGACAACGCAAAGACGGCACCCAGTTCTGGGCGCACGTCATTATCGAAGCAGTGCGTGAAGCCGGTGTGCTGATTGGCTTTGCCAAAGTGACCCGCGACGTCACCGAACGACGTGAATACGAACAACAACTGCTGGCCGCCAAAGAGCTTGCGGAAGCCAATAATGAGCGGATGACGGCCCTGTCGCAATTTCTCGATACGGTGATCGCCAATATTCCGTCATCGGTGATCGTCGAGAATGCTGTTTCGCGTGAAATTTTACTGGTTAACCGTCAGGCCGAATTATTGCTGGGGATGACGCGCGACCAGATGCTCGGCAAACGCCCGCAGGACTGTCTCAATCAGGGGATCAGTGATTATCTAAACAAGCAATCCGACGAGTGCCTGCGTTCTGAAGGCCTGCACAAAAGTGAGCAGCAGCTCGCCACGCCAATTGGCGAACGCACCCTGCAAACCACCGCATCGATGATAAGCGGCAGCGATTCCCAAACCAGCTACGTGCTGATGATTGCCGATGATGTCACTGACCAGCACGCCGCCCATGCCCGCATCCACCACATGGCACATCATGACAACCTGACCAGCCTGCCGAACCGCGTGCTGTTCGGCCAGCGCCTGCAGGAAGCGCTGAATTTGTCGAAACTTTCCAACCGGCTGACCGCCACGCTCTGTCTGGATCTGGATAACTTCAAAAATGTGAACG
>CAMLBO010000086.1 GCA_946478305.1 uncultured Enterobacterales bacterium | reverse complement strand
TGGGGGGAATGCCGCCACGGACCATTTTGGTGAACCCTGTTCCGGTTCCTACAGGGCCAGGAAATACCGGTAACCAAACGCCTGTCCCGGTTACCCCACTGTATACCGGGACGGATGTGAAGCCGGTAGAAAATATTGTTGTGACGCCGCCTGTGGGAGATATAAGTGATTTTCTGGACTTTATCTACTGGCGACCCGATGCCGCCGGGACGGGCGTTGAACCGATATATGTGATGTTGAGTAACCCTTATGGGGAAACCAATGCCAGGGGTCAGTACAGCGGTCGTGACTATAATACGGATAAAGCCGGTGGCCCGATTCAGAATCTGGACTGGAAAGGCGCGACGATTGACCGTGCGGGAATAGACAAGGTAAAACTCCACACGGGACGGTTTGCAGAGTCAGATGCCAACAAGATAATGATTGATCGACTGGAAAATATTCTGCAAGGTCGGCTGCAGATAACCGATACTGACAAGCGTTTTTATACGCATGAAATCAGAGAGTTAGAGCGATACAGGAATCTGGGCATAAAGGATGGTGAAGTACCTAAAAGTGTTCAAGAGCAAAAGACTGTATGGAATAATACACATACTGCGACTTTGGAAGATTATAAAATAAGTGAAAAAAATCAGGCTCTTTATACTGACGAGGCTCTAGAAGCTGCATATGAGCAGGAATTAAAGGATGCTCTTGGAGGAAGAAAATAATGTCTATGAAAGAGATTGTTAAAAATGAGAGCGTAGAAGATGTATTAACCTTCTTGGGGCCAACATCTGATTATTGGCAATTAGACCGGTTGTTCACATACTACCGGTTTGATGTCATAACTAGCGGTGAGCTCTCAGCTAAGTATGATGAATTATTTGAAAAAGGAGTGCTGCAGGACCAGAATGGATCAGTTGTAAAAGGCCCGAACTGGCAAGCTCCTAAATTCGTGACAGATAAAAAATACGGTATCGAATAACCGGGTATTTTTGAATAACGTGTTTTAATCCGCGTCCAGCAAGCTAAGGTTTGTTGGACGTTTTTCGTTATTATTTGGTTAGAGTGGGCCCGGCAGACTCTTACTATTACTGGCGTTGAACCGATATATGTGATGTTGAGTAGCCCACGGGATATGGCTGGTACTGTGAGCGGAAAAGGTCAGACTGTAGGCAATAACTGGCTGGGTGATGCTGGAATGGGGGATGGTGCGCCGATTCCAAGTCAGATAGCCGATAAGCTGCGTGGGCGTGGATTTGCGAGCTTCGATTCATTCCGAAAGGCTGTCTGGAAGGCTGCTTCTGATAATGCTGAGTTAAAAAAGCAATTTAGTAATCAAAACCAAGGAAACATCGAAAATAGGAAATCACCATTTGTTAGGAAAAGTGAACGAGTTGGTGGCCGTAAGCGTTATGAGCTTCATCATGTAAATCCAATCAGTAACGATGGTTCTGTCTATAATATCGATAATATTAGAGTTATGACGCCAAAGCGTCATATAGAGACTCATAAAGAGGGTAACTAAATGATTATTAAAAACACTATGAGTGATTACACTGAAAGTGAGTTCTTAGCTTTTGTTAAAGAACTATGTGATTTTTCGAAGCGAACAGAAGCAGAAGATGAAGCCCTAGTTGATGAATTCGAAAGACTTACAGAACATCCATCAGGGTCTGATGTGATTTTTTATCCTCCAGATACTCGAGACGATACTCCAGAAGGTATTGTTAAAGAAATAAAAGAATGGCGGGCAGCTAATGGTAAGCCTGGGTTTAAATTGTAATAACTAAGTGACAGCGGCCCTTGTAATAAGAGCCGCATTAAAATTAATAACCATAAAAAAAGGCTGCCTACTTGCTTCAGTGGTTTCGCAATATTAAGGCGGGAGAGGCTTGAAGAGTCCTTTGGAAATAATTGTGAGTTCATAAATAATGTTAAATCTCGAAGGCATTTACAAAAACGAAAGCGTAGAGGATGTTCTTTTACATTTTGCACCAAGAACATCTTACCCTAGCATTGATCGAATGTACGTGAAGTACAACTTCGATGTTGTAGCAAAAGCTCAGTTTTACCCTGCGTTGGCGAAATTATTGAAGGAGGGTAAATTGGCTAAAAACGAGAAAGGCCATACAGTTAAAGGTCCGAACTGGCAAGCTCCAAAATTCGTAACCGAGAAGAAATACGGTATCGAATAACCGGGTGCTTTCTAAATAACGTGTTTTAATCAGCGTCCAGCAAGCTAAGGTTTGTTGGGCACTTTCGTTATTATTTGGTTGCAGTGGGTTCGGCACTCTCTTTACTGTAATCGAAACATCTCGCTGCGACACGTCACTATCCTCTGAAGAAATAGGAATAACCGTGACTTAATCGAGCCCGCTTTATAGGGCATCTCCTAATCAGGAATGCAGCTTATTATTTCTGAAGGAGGGCGGGTTGCTATTACGGGGCTTAACCCCGGCAGGTTGGCTTCTGCCGCTGAACAGATGCCAAAAGGCTCATAAATGTTGTTCTGAACAGACGCAGACAAACCTCTGCTTACATGTCACTTCTTCTCAGACTGTAATAGCAACCAGCACAATGAATAGCAGTATTACGTAAATACGGGCATGCAAAATGTCTGGGATCGCCGGAATATACCTACGGGTGAATAACATACCGATAAAACCCGCGACAGTAAGCAGCATCAGTATTTTCAGGTTGATGAAGCCCAAATAACTGCCGCTGGATAGTAAATGTGACCCGCTAAGGCTGTAAGTCACGGTTCCGCATAAGGCGACGGGAAGAGAAAGGGGGTTTGCGGCGCTGACACAATGACGCATTTCATAACCGTGTCTGCGCAGCAGCGGAACAGTCATCACACTGCCTCCCACGCCAAGCAATGTAGCCACTACACCGATAAAGACCCCGCCTAAGCGTAGGGTTGAGTCTGACAACTTGCGGGCTGTCGGGCGGTTCACAAAACCCCGCCGAATCAGGCAGTCCGCCAGTGTGATCATCAGATAAATGATAAACAAGTTTCTAATCACTGTATCCGCAATAAACCCGGACAATACAGAACCAGCGACAGACCCTATTGCGATAAATCCCGCCAGAGGAAACAGAGTCCCTGGGGCGAATTTCCCTGTCCGCCAGCTTTGAAAACTGGCCCATCCTGCATTAAAAACCATGACTGCCGTAGAGGTTGCCACAGCAATATGCATTGAGTTTCCCGCCGAGGCTTGCCGTACTGTCTCGATATGATAAACGAAGGGAACTACAATAAACCCACCGCCAAAACCAAAAAGCACCGTGCTAATACCTGTCACAAAACCTGTAATAATAATGATCAGAATGTCGTTCACTTTGTACCCTTTTCGACGGGGCGATTGCCGCCGTGATCCAATATGTAGAATGGGATAACCTGTCAGAAGTAAAAATTCTAACGGGTTAAACGGCAGCCTCCCATTTCAGCAGCGCTCATTTATCCTTTCGAAACGGTCAATTTGGGGCCTCACTGACTTTATGCGTAACGTTCATATTGATGATTATGATGGGCTGGACCGTGAGGTGGTGGCGGTGGGTAATGACTATCCGGGCGGATACGTGTTGCCTGAGCACCGGCATCGGCGCGCTCAGCTTTTATACGGTGCCACCGGACTGATGTATGTGACGACGCACTCCGGAAGCTGGATTGTTCCGCCACAACATGCCGTGTTGATCCCGCCGCAGGCGGCGCACAGCGTGAAGTTTATTGGCGTCTCGACGCGCAGCCTTTATATCGAGCCGGAAAGTGCAAAAGGTTTGTATGTTAATGAACGGTGCAAAATTATCACCGTTACACCACTACTAAGGCAGCTACTTATCGAAGCCGTTGCGCTGCAACCCTTATATGAGTCAGAACGGGATCGCCTGCTGATTGCGTTACTGTTGCAGGAATTGGCAGTCATGCAGGCACGGGAATTTGAAATCCCACTCCCGCAAAATCCCCCTCTGTATGAATTGTGCCAACGCTTTTTAAAAGCGCCCGCCATTCATGATTCTGCCGAACGCTGGGCTGGTGCCCTGTTTATGAGCCCGAGTACTTTCCGGCGTCATTTTCTCCAGCAAACGGGGATGTCATTCTCTGCCTGGCGACAGCGGGCTTGCGTATTGGTTGCCCTGGCAAAATTAGTGGAGGGCCAGTCAGTGAATGAGATCGCGTTGTCTATGGGATATGACAGCGGCTCATCATTTTCAACGATGTTCCGTCGCGTCACGGGGCAAAAGCCCTCTTCCTATCACCCTTCATCGCTCTCTGTCTGACGACGTTACTCATCGTGTTCTGTGTGTTTGCGGTGTATTACATGACACACACTTCTCAGGACATTGAAGGGCAATGATCACGCAGACCGGGTCTTCTAAAAGAGAGAGGGGTGTATCTTGCACTGATTACTGGCATACTGTATGTAATTACAGTGTAAGGAGCAGATCATGGCTGTTGTAACAAAATTTGTGGTGGTCAGAAAAGGTGAAGAGAAGATGACATTTGCCAATAAAAAAGAAGCGGATGCTTATGACAAAATGCTCGATATGGCTGATGCCTTCAGTGAGTGGCTGCAGAAGAGTGATCTTCAGTTGGATGATGCCGTGGCTGAAAATATCGCACTTCATCTTGCCGAACAAAAAGAGGCCATACAGTATATTCTGCGAACCAGCAAATTACCGGAATTAGAAAATAATGAACAGCCCGTTGCTGAGGCAGAAGAATCGGCAGAGCTTGAAGAAGCGACCGGCAGTAAAAAGGTCCGTTCGGTGAAAGCGGCCTGAGCGATCGTGTAGGTTTTACAACCTTCTAAGGTTTTGTGAAAGCAGTTGCCAGACGGGCAACTGAACACAAGCGGATCACTGGCCCGCTTGGGGTGGAGATCAGGAGTATCCGCGACTGTTGTGACATCGGATATTCCTTGCCCCACCACCACTCCCCGTCATGAAAGCCAAGATGATGAACGTTAAATGTCTCAGCTTGTTCATGGGATGGGGTACTTCAGAGCATGGCGAATATCTTTCAGGCGATGTTGTGTTCCCTGATTTCATCCCCGAGCCATTGTTCAAACGCCTGCAAAGCCGTTTCATTTACGCCCCTCTCTGCTGGCTTTACCAGGCAGAAATTTTTGCTGAGTGTTACGGATTGAGGCCACGGCGCGACCAGTGCTCCGCTGCTGAGCTCTTTTTCGATATACATTTGTGGTACCAGCGCGACGCCATGTCCCGCGAGTGCGGCAGCGATAGCCATTTCGTGAAGGTCGTACCTGACTCCCTGAGCCGGGTTATCAAGCACAATTTCATTTTCCTGCGCATAGTGTTCCCATGCCTGTGGATTTTGCCGGCGGTGAATACGCGGCAATGAATTCAATTGAAGGGAAACGTCCTTTCCTGTCAGCAATCCAGGGTGACAAACCGGTAAGAGATTCTCCCGAAAGAGAAATTGTATGTGCATACCAGCCCATGCGGGGTGCTCAAAATGCACGGCTGCGTCAAAACCACTGCCGGTGAGAATAAAGGGATCCGTTCTTGCGGCAATATTCAGCGTGATGTCCGGGTGCTGACTGGTGAAACTGCCCAAGCGGGGAATCAGCCAGCGACTGCTCAACGTCGGCAGGGCGGCTATTTCCAGACTTTTGCTTCCCTCAGGCATTCCCTTGATGTACTGGGTATCTCTGTCCAGACGTTCCAGCGTTTCACGCACGTTGCGCGCATAGTGGGTTCCGATTGAATTCAGCTTCACGCGGGTACCAATACGATCAAACAGTTTGCAGTTAAGCAGAGATTCAAGACGCGCAATTTGTCGGCTAATGGCACCTTCCGTCAGCGACAGCTCTTGTGCCGCCCGGGCAAAGTTACCGTGCCTTGCAGCAGCTTCAAAAGCTTGCAGAGAAGCACTGCTGGGGATTTTTCTGCGCATGATGGCTGCCTTTACTGATTCAGACGAGGTTTATCTTTAGTGACGGAATATCACTATGCCTTGAAATAATATCGATTCAGGTAAGGAAAAACAGTATGTAGCATTGATGAAATATCAGCATATCGCGCTTTCCTCAGGTAACTCTGAAACAGATTTGCGCAGGCCATTAATCCAGAGGTGTTTATGAAGGGTACGTCTTTTGAATCCTGCCAAAGGGGTGATTTTCTGGTTACGGCCCTGAGTGATGGGAACATGGCCGCCAGCCTTGATCTGTTGTCTGGCATTAATACTGCCGATGCCAGGGGCATTCAGCGCAGGGCCGGGATTGTCGAGCCCGGCAATATTCATATCAATTGTTACCTGATCCGCGGGCGTGGAAGAACCCTGTTGGTTGATGCTGGCACAGGTGGCCTGAACAACGCGGGCGGATTGCTAAGCGAGAACCTTGATGCGCTCGGTGTCGCGCCGGAAGACGTCGATACACTCCTTATAACGCATGGTCATCCGGACCATATTGGCGGCTTGCTGCAGAGCAATGGAAGTGCGGCTTATAAAAATGCGGCACTTTATCTTCATCCTCTTGAGGCGGAATACTGGCAGGATGACAGTAAATTAAAACTGGCCAGCGAACGTGGTCAGCGTAATTTTGCGCTGGTTCGCCGTACCCTGCAAGCCTATGAACACAAGCTTCATTTTTTGGACGGAAATGAAATAATTCCGGGGATTTGCCCGGTATTTCTGCCCGGACATACGCCGGGTCATACCGGGTTTCTTATTGATTCGGGGGGCGAAAAACTGCTGATATGGGGGGATATCGTTCATTTTCCGCATATTCAGTCCGCCCAGCCGGGCGTGACCATTCTTTTTGATTGCGATCCGGCTCAGGCCGAAGACACGCGCATCAGAGTTCTGGAACGGGTTGCCCGTGAAAATTGGCTCGTCGCCGGTATGCACTTCGGCAGGCAGGGATTTGCTCATATTCTCCCGGTCGAAGGTGGATATCGACTCGCCTATTTTGAGAAATGAGGCGAATCGAGCGAGACAGCAGGGTTAAAAACTTCGTGAAACCGTTTTAAAGTGACCATAAAAGCCTGCAAAATGCGTTTTTTTTATCGAAGGTGAGCGGCGGGATGATTAGCATGGGTTGAAATCGATTTTATCCCTAAGATAGCCTTGACCTTCCCCTGAGAGGAAGGTTTAAGCTTGCTGCAACAGTAACACTTAAGGGATAAAACCATGGCTCTCCAACAAGATTCTACTCCATCAGGCTCTCGCCTGAGTCTGCCAGTAGAAGGTATGACCTGTGCATCGTGCGTGGGTCGTGTCGAACGCGCGCTGAAAGCGGTGCCGGGCGTGCAGTCGGCGGCGGTGAATCTCGCGACCGAACGTGCAGATATTATCTTTACGGAACAGACTGCGCCGTTGGCGGCTGCCAGCGCAATTAAAAATGCGGGCTACGAGGTGCGTGAGGAGACCACCGAGCTGGCTATTGAGGAGATGACCTGCGCGTCCTGCGTAGGTCGGGTTGAGAAAGCGCTCACACGGGTCCCAGGCGTGCTGGAAGCCAGCGTAAATCTGGCGACTGAACGTGCACGAGTGCGTCACCTGGCTGGCGTGGTCACGACGGCGGACCTGGAAGATGCGGTGAAGCAGGCGGGTTATACCTCCCGCCGGTTGTCTGCGGAAACGGCAGATACGGGCGATCAGGACACCGAGCGCCGGGAAAGCGAGGCCCGCTCGCTGCGTCAATCTTTACTGATTGCCGCACTATTGACCTTGCCGGTTTTCATCCTTGAGATGGGTTCGCACCTTATTCCTCCGTTGCACCATTGGGTGATGGCGGTATTGGGGCAACAGACTAACGGATATATACAGTTCGTCCTTACCTCGCTGGTGCTGTTTGGGCCGGGTCTGCGTTTCTTCCGCAAGGGCATTCCAGCACTGTTACGTGGTGCGCCAGACATGAACTCGCTGGTGTCGGTAGGGACGTCAGCGGCTTATGGCTATTCGGTGGTCGCCACTTTCCTTCCTGAGGTACTGCCGAAAGGAACGGCTAACGTCTATTTTGAAGCGGCTGCGGTGATCGTCACCTTAATCCTGCTTGGCCGCACGTTGGAAGCCCGTGCCAAGGGGAAAACCTCGCAGGCCATCAAGCGGTTGGTCGGGCTTCAGGCCAAGACTGCCCGCGTCGAGCGTAACGGCGAATCGGTGGAGATCCCGCTCGATCAAGTGGCCACCGGGGGCATCGTTCTCGTCCGTCCAGGGGAGAAAGTGCCGGTCGATGGCGACGTTGTAGAAGGCACGTCTTATGTCGATGAGAGCATGATCACCGGGGAACCGGTGCCGGTATTAAAAGCCGCAGGGGCTGCCGTTGTCGGCGGTACTCTTAACAAGACGGGCGCATTCAGTTTTAGGGTCACCAAAATTGGTGCGAATACAGTACTTGCGCAGATTATCCGCCTGGTTGAGGAGGCACAGGGTTCAAAACTGCCAATCCAGGCGCTGGTCGACAGGGTCACCATGTGGTTCGTGCCAGCGGTGATGGCGGCGGCAACGCTGACGTTCTTCATCTGGCTGCTCTTTGGCCCTGCGCCCGCGCTGACCTTTGCTTTGGTAAATGCCGTTGCGGTACTGATTATCGCCTGCCCGTGTGCGATGGGGCTGGCGACGCCAACGTCAATCATGGTGGGGACGGGGCGTGCGGCTGAACTCGGCGTACTCTTTCGTAAGGGCGAAGCCTTACAGGCACTGCGCGATGTGAGTGTGGTTGCGCTCGACAAAACCGGTACGTTGACCAAAGGGCGTCCTGAGCTGACCGACCTCATCCCGGCAGAGGGCTTTGAATATGACGAGGTGCTCGCGCTGGTTGCCGCAGTTGAAACCCGTTCTGAACACCCGATTGCCGAAGCGATCGTTGCCGCCGCCAAACAGCGGAATATTACGCTGGCAAGGGTTGATGACTTCGACGCAACACCGGGTTTTGGTGTGTCGGCCAACGTCTCTGGCCATACCGTGGCTGTAGGGGCAGACCGCTTTATGACACTGCTGGGCCTGGATGTAGCGAGCTTTTTGTCAGCGGCACAGAGTCTGGGTGAGCAGGGGAAAAGCCCTCTCTATGCCGCAATTGACGGTCGTCTGGCCGCGATTATCGCAGTTGCCGATCCGATCAAAGAGACCACGCCGGCAGCTATCAAGGCGTTGCATGCGCTGGGACTTAAAGTCGCGATGATCACCGGCGATAACGCAGCGACGGCGGCGGCAATCGCCAGACAGCTGGGGATCGATGAAGTAGCCGCTGAAGTTTTGCCTGATGGTAAGGTTGCTGCGCTGAAGACGTTGCGGGTCAACGGGGCTCGGGTTGCCTTCGTGGGCGATGGCATTAATGACGCACCGGCGCTGGCTGAAGCGGACGTGGGGCTCGCTATTGGTACGGGAACCGACGTGGCCATTGAAGCGGCTGACGTAGTACTGATGTCAGGTGATCTGCGCGGCGTACCCAATGCTATCGCGCTCAGCCAAGCGACGATCCGCAATATTAAGCAGAACCTGTTCTGGGCCTTCGCTTACAACGCGGTGCTGATCCCTGTTGCGGCAGGTGCACTCTATCCGCTGAACGGTACGTTGCTCTCGCCAATCTTTGCGGCCGCCGCGATGGCCATGTCCAGCGTCTTCGTACTGGGTAACGCACTTCGGCTTAAGCGTTTTCAGGCACCGATGTCGGTCGAAGGCCGTCCCGATAACCAGGGGGGGTGAGGCCGCAGTCTTTCGGCGTTTCCGCAAACAACCGCTTGTGCAGCACCATTGTGATGTATAAATAAGGTCACGCGGAATCAAAATTAATATGGCTCATCCGAAGGTCGTTGAAATCATCGGCAGACGGAAAAAGCGAAAGATCAAACTTCCCCATGTCTGCATGAGGAAGTTTGATGAGTTATTGATCAGGCGATGGTGGCTTTTTTATCCAGATAGACGTCCTGCACAGCGTTGATTAATGCAACGCCATCCTTCATTGATTTCTTAAACGCTTTACGTCCAAGAATCAGGCCCATGCCGCCAGCACGTTTGTTAATGACGGCCGTGCGCACAGATTCCTGAATATCGTTTTCACCTGCTGCGCCACCGGAGTTAATTAACCCGGCGCGACCCATATAGCAGTTGGCAAGCTGGTAACGTACCAGATCGATGGGGTGATCGGTGGTGAGCTTGCTGTAGACGCGTTCATCGGTATAGCCAAATTTAACGGCTTTGTAGCCCCCGTTATTTTCGGCCATTTTTTGCTTCACGATATCTGCACCAATCGTGGCTGCCAGATGGTTAGCTTGCCCGGTAAGATCGGCACTGGAGTGATAATCCACGCCGTCTTTAATGAACGCCGGATTGCGCAGATAAGCCCATAAAACGGTGACCATCCCCAGCTCATGTGCTCGTTCAAACGCCACGGAAATCTCCTCGATTTGACGTCGGGACTGTTCTGAACCGAAGTAGATCGTTGCGCCCACGGCCTGCGCGCCCATGTTGAATGCCTGTTCCACGCTGGCATACAGTGTCTGGTCATACTGGGTCGGATAGCTCAGCGTCTCGTTGTGATTGAGTTTGACCAGGAAAGGGATTTTATGGGCATAGCGGCGTGAAACAGAGGCTAATACGCCATACGTCGATGCCACACAGTTACAGCCTGCCTCAATGGCCAGTTCGACAATATTCTTAGGATCGAAATAGAGCGGGTTGGCGGCAAATGAGGCACCGGCGGAGTGTTCAACTCCCTGATCGACAGGCAGAATTGAAAGATAACCGGTACCCGCCAGGCGGCCAGTGTTATAAAGATTTTGCATAGCGGCCAATACGCGCGGTGAGCGATTGTTATCGATCATCACCCGATCTACGAAATCGGCACCAGGGAGGTTGAGCTGGTCTGCTGTGATGGTGGTGCAGTGATGTTGGAGCAGTGAATCGGCTTCTTTACCTAACAATTTAGTGATATCAGTCATGATGAACTCCGTCTCGGCCCTGGCTGATAGCGCAGAGCGATGAATGAAATTACCCAACAACTACATACTAACGATTCATTTACAGCCGACCTGTACAATACATGCTCATAAGCTGTTTGTACTGCGAAGCAGGCAATGTCCCAGCAGTTAATACCGGTTTTTTATTTGGGCCCCTGCTCAGGGGCTATAAATAATCGGGAAACCGTCTCGACAAAAATCAAGTGATCGGGTGTTCGATCCTTACTGACTCCTCTCTCAGAAATAAAATATACAACTAATGTGGTGATGCCCGATTTCGTTGAAGGTTCAGAATGATGTGAGGGAAAGGAGAGCTAGTTAACTCGCACATCACTCAACATCCAGGCATGAAATGCTTTCACTTCCGGGCGCTTCAGTGACGAGCTCGAACTCACCACATAATATGACCAGCTAATGGGCCAGCGGTTTTCCGGGAACAACTGCACTAAGCGGCCAATATCCAGATCCTGCTGCACCAAGGCTTTTCGCACCAGCGCAACTCCCCGGCCACTTAACGCCGCCTGAATTACCGTGGCGGTGGAATTGATGTGAAGACGCGTTTGCTGCACGCTTTCGAGCCCCACTTTTTGCAACACGCTTTCCCATGACGGGAAGTTAGCGCCGGGGTGTGGGGTATCGTCCTGAATCAGCTTTTGCTCAAATAACCAATGTGCATTCGCAGGCTCATTCGTGGGCAATGCGGAGGGGCTGCAAATCATCACCACTTCCTCATCCATCATCCAGTCGGCCACTAAGCCTTTCCAATGACCCGTTCCGCAGCGAATACCAATATCTGCTTCGCCATGGCTGAGATCGATAAGCCGGTCCGCCACGTCCAGACGCACGTCTATTAACTCATTATGTTCTGTAAATTTATTGAGACGCGGCATCAGCCAGTTCATCACCAATACTTGCGATGCAGTGACAACCAGCACCGATCGCGCTTTCCGACCACGTAGTTTTTTTAGCCCGCTTTCGAGTTTATCCAAGCCAACCGTAATGTCGTCGAGTGCATCCTGCGCTTCGTTAATCAGCGTCAAGCGTTCATTGCCCGAGCGGCTGCGTGTCAAAAGGGGATGCCCAACCCATTCTTCTAATGCCCGCACAAGTTGCCCTACCGCCGCAGGCGTCACACCAAGTTCATTCGCAGCACCTGTAAAGCTGCCGTGCCGAGCGGCGGCCTCAAAAGCCTGCAACCATTTCAGTCTGTTCAGAATACGCATCGAGACTCTTTGAGCTAACGAGATAGTTTTTCTATCTCGTTAGTGTAGTTCTTATGGTTCGTGGTCGTCGAGCAGAACGGGCATTCTTTGCTCATCGACAGGGAGACAAGCTTCTTCCCTGTATTAACTCACAAAGAATTTATTCTGGAGATAAACATGAGCAACGTATTCGCAGGTAAAAAACTTCTGGTTGTTGGCGGCACAAGCGGTATGGGTCTGGAAACAGCTCGTGTGGTTCTGGAGCAAGGTGGCAGCGTGGTGTTGGTCGGTAATCGCCAGGAGAAAGCGGAAGAAGCACATACAGCGCTGGCACCTCTGGGGCAGGTTTCTACCATCATCGCTGATTTGATGACGACCGATGGTATGAAGCATGTGATAGACGTAGTCAATGCTGAACACCGTGATATCAACCTGTTGGTGAATGCTGCCGGAGTGTTCTTCCCAAAACCTTTTGTCGAGCATGAAGAAGCGGATTACGACATGTATATGAGCATCAACCGCGCGACGTTCTTTATTACCCGCGATGTGGTGAAAAACATGCTGGCTTCGGGGATCAAAGGTTCCATTGTGAATATCGGTTCAATGTGGGCGCAACAGGCGATTGGTGCCACACCATCATCCGCTTATTCCATGGCCAAAGCCGGGTTGCACGCACTGACCAAAAACATGGCCATTGAGCTTGGCGGCAAGGGAATTCGTGTGAATGCGGTGTCGCCGGCGGTAGTGCAGACACCTATTTATGAAGGCTTTATTCCGAAAGAAGAGGTCCACGGCGTCATGGACAGCTTCAACAGTTTCCACCCCATTAACCGTGTGGGCACGCCGCGGGATATTGCTGAAACAGTGGCTTTCCTGTTATCCGATAAAACCGGTTGGGTGACGGGTGCGATTTGGGATATTGATGGCGGCGTGATGGCTGGCCGTAACTAATATTGATGCCGGTAGCGGTAACAGGCTGCCGGAAAAAGAAATTTGAGGAATAATCATGAGTAACTTAATTAACGGTATCGACCTGCAGGCAATTGGCGCATTATGTGATGATATCGCTGCAAATTCTGAGAAAGGTATTGTCGGTTTTGATGTCACTACCGTCTGGTGTGGTGGCACGCGCAGCGAAGCAACGGTTAATCCATGGATGGTGCAAGGTGTGCCACAGCCAATAGCGGAAAAACCGATGATCATTGCGGCCGATGAACCTTCCGCGCTTGGCGGTGTGGCAAGCGCTCCAAATCCGCAGGAACTGTTATTTGCCGCACTGAATGCCTGTATGACAGTTGGTTATGTCGTCGCTGCCGCTGCAGAAGGCGTGACACTGGAAAAACTGGAAATTAGAACCACGGGTAATTTAGATTTGCGCGGTTTTATGGGGCTTGATAGCGAAGTGAAACCGGGTTATGACAAAATTAACTACACGATTAACGTGAAAGGCGAGGGTACTGTTGAGCAGTTTGAGCGTATTCACCAGGTGGTGATCGCAACCTCGCCAAACCGCTGGAATCTGGCGAACAATATTGAAGTGCAAGGCGATCAGATTGTTGGCTAAGCGAATATTGTGAATGTAGCAGGGCGGATAAGTGCACAGTTTACCCGCTTTTTAGTATCCCGCCAGAATAGCTGGGAGAGCAAAGTCAGTTGCCTGACTGTGCTCTCCTGAGAACGGAGCGTATGACTTTCACCGCACTCCGCTCAAGCCTCTTAAAGGCTTTATTATTATCCTGCCTGTAGTATCTCGTGGTGCTGCATTCACGACCAATGGCGCTGATACCGGTTCCGGCGTCAATATTTGCCTGATTGACGTCAGTGATGTGCGGAGTGTGCATGGTGCACAGGTATTGTTGTGTTTAAAATCATTTGTATGTTGTAACTAAATAACCTTAAAAAAGAAGCCTGCACGGTGAAAAGGGCAGGCCTGTTGACTTTATCGAGCCGGGATATTCAATCCACGCTGTACGGCGTCACGCGCCAGACCGCGTTCGAGCCATAGCGGGACGTTTTTCAGTTTATCGTACTCCACCAGTTCCCGCGCGTCGTAGAAACCAATCATGTTACGCACCCAGCCCAGCAGTGAAATATCGGCAATGGTGTATTCATCGCCCATGATCCACTGGCGTCCATCAAGGCGTGATTCCAACACATTAAGCAGACGAACAGACTCTTTGCGGTAGCGTTCGAGAGGTCGCTTATCTTCAATTTCACGGCCAGCAAACTTGTGGAAGAAGCCGAGCTGGCCAAACATCGGGCCAACCGCTGCCATCTGGAAGAACAGCCATTGCAAAGTTTCGATGCGTGCCACGGGGTCAGCAGGTAAAAACTTGCCACTTTTTTCGGCGAGATACACCAGGATAGCCCCGGACTCAAACAAGGCCAGCGGTTTCCCGCCAGGACCATTTGGGTCGAGAATTGCAGGGATTTTCCCGTTCGGATTCAACGCTAAAAACTCAGGTGTCCAGGTCTCATTTTTACCAATATCAATCAGGTGTGCTTCATAAGGTAGCCCGATCTCTTCAAGCATAATCGATACTTTGACGCCGTTAGGCGTCGGCAGTGAATAAAGCTGTAAACGATCAGGATGTTTAGCTGGCCAGCGAGTCGTAATAGGGAAAGCGGTAGAGTCAAACATGCAGTGCTCCGGTCTAAAGAGTAGGGTTGCGACATCTTAAGAGTAAACTAACCCGCGCCATTGGCTTTTGAAATTGTGCTCTGATGACTTAAGAGTTTGCAGGCCCAAGATGAGAAGCAATGTTTAGAACGATTCATATTGTTTCAAAATCCACATGCCCGCTTTACAGACATGTGGATTATCGCTTTTGCGCAATATCCCAGATAAAACCGAAGGGATCTTGTAAACGTGCTTTTAAATCACCCCAGAACATTTCAGCGGGCTCATTGAGCATAATCGCACCTGCCTGCATCATTTCATTTACCAGCGCTAAGGTATCATCAACGTACATATAGAAAATGAATGGTGTCGTGGCACCTGACGTTTGCGGACTATTCAGGTCAGAATCCCAGCCTTATTTGTTAAGAGTAAAGTTTGTTCCGCGATAGCGAATACGAGCAAACAGCATCTCTCCGTCGTCGCCTTCCAGTTCTGCAATGGCCACCATACTCATCGCGCCGGTATAGAAATCAACAGCAGCCCTGACATCTCGTACGTTGAGCGCGGTAGTCAACCAGGTAAGTCCCATGCCTTCCCACGGGTGTGTACGGTTTTCAACATTATTGAACCCACTAAGTTTTTTCATCTCTATCCCTTCTATCCCTTTTTATATAAATCTGACAATACGATCAGACTAACTGAGCCAAGCTGCTTAATTAACGATAAGATGGTAATAATAAGCCACTCGAAAAATGCAGTAACGGTAGATAAAGGGCTTTTAATGGTACAAAACGGACATGGCGATCAAGATTCAGATTGCAGGACGGATGTAATAAAACTGGGCTACCAACCCGCTGGTATCTATCCACTGGACATTGAGATTTTCTCAGTATCAAGTTTGATAAAGCGGGTGAGTCGGGAACAGATGCAACTTCCACATCAATACGCTTTTGGAATGTTGCTTTTCATCGTGGAAGGTGAATGCACGCAATGGGTTGATTTCACGCCGGTTCACTGCAAAGTGGGTTCCCTTTTGACGCTATCTCCCGGGCAGGTGCATCGATATGGAGGCGAAAATCACTGGGAGGGATGGATTATGTTGCTCAGGCCAGAGTTTATTTCGACGCCAGGACCGATTAGCCCTCATACATTTAATGTTAGGGTGAAAGAGGTCACACAAAATTTACCCTGCCACCTTATTTTGAGCGCACGGGAACAGGGTATTATGGCGCAGTCCATTGGACAAATGAGGGAAGATACGGAACTTGCATTAGAGGGTGACAGTAATGAGATCAATGCATTATTACATCATCAGTTTTTTACTCTTTTGCTTCGGCTGTCAATCGCCTATGGCCAGAATAAGTCAGCCAGAGAAGACCCCTCAACATCAATGCAGCGTTATAAAGCCTTTAAAGATTTGGTTGAGAAATATCACGCCAGCTGGCATCAGGTTACCTGGTATGCCAATAAGCTGGGCTGTTCAGAAAAAAGTCTGACCCGCTCCACCGTTCAGGCGACTGGCGTGACAGCAAAAAATATTATTACCTCGCGCATCAATCTTGAAGCAAAACGACTCCTGGTCAACTCCACCGCGCCAGTCGCACTTATCGCAGAGCAACTGGGTTTTGAAGAGCCCACTCATTTCGTCAAATTCTTTAAACGCCAGGCGGCCTGCACGCCTGGCGAGTTCAGAAGGAATCAGTGGGAAATGAAATTATCCTAAATCTAACAAGTCGCTAAGTTCGGCGATTTGCCGTTGCCATTGGCGCTGCAGCTCAGGTTTCTGATGTCTGACCTTGCGCGCCAAATCTTCTGCCAGTTTATTCTCCAGCTCCAGCAGCATCGCCAGCAAACGCTCCTCTTCACTTTCCAGTTGCACCTGTGGCGCAACGATGCTCAGTGTTTCAGGAACCTTAGCCGTTGGCGGAGAATCCGCAAGAATGGCATAAACCGGCGTCAGATCGTGCCACTCTTCGAGCCGTTTTTTGTCGATTAACCAGAAACGGTTACAGCTTTGTTCTATCAGCGTCCGGTCATGGGAAACCAGCAGCACCGCGCCGCTGAAGGTTTTCAGCGTCTCTGCCAGTTCCTCTTTGCCTTCCATATCCAGATGGTTAGTCGGTTCATCTAACAGCAGCAACGAATAGTTCGCCAGCGTCAGGCCGATAAACAGCAGCCGCGAACGCTCCCCGCCGCTGAGTGTCATCACCCGTTGTTGATGACGCACATAGGGAAAACCGGCACCAATCAACGCCATTTTTCGCTGGTCTTCAGTCAGCGGAGCAAAAGGCGTAAGTGCTTCGCTGAGCGTGTCTTCATCCTTTAATTGATGCAGGCTCTGGTCGTAATAACCCGTACGCACTTTCGGATGGAATACCACACCAGCGCCCCTTTGTTCAGGATGGGTGAAAGCATGCCACAAAGTCTGTAACAGCGACGATTTGCCACAGCCATTACGTCCGACCAGCGCTATACGGTCACCGCTTTTCACCCGCATCTCATTCAGTTGGAACAGTACCGAAGCCTGTGGTGCAGGGCGCACTTGCATATCAGACAGTGCCAGAACGCGGTCGGCCGGCAAGGCTTCGCCATTAAGACGTAGTTGCCATTGGTTGCCCGCCGTGAGGTCAGTTTGATCTTCCTTCAGTCGCTCGACCTGCTTCTCCATGTGCCTGGCCTTGCGTGCCAGCTTCTCGTTGTCGTATACGCTGCCCCAGAGCGCTAACCGTTTGGCGCTTTTCGCCACGCGGTCGATCTCTTTTTGCTCAGCCTGATGACGGCGCGCATCGGCAATATCTTTCTGTGCCAGCGCTTCCCGCGCCAACGTGCAAGGCAGGCGGATAAATTGCAGCGTTTTATCGCGCAGTATCCAGGTGCAGTTGGTAACGCTGTCCAGCAGCTTGCGGTCGTGGGAGACCAGTACAAAGCTGCCACTCCAGTTTTGCAAAAATTGCTCGAGCCACAGTAAGGTGGGCAAATCCAGGTGGTTGCTCGGTTCATCCAGTAGCAGCAAATCGGGCTGGCGGATTAGCGCGCGGGCCAGCAATAAACGGGTATGCTGCCCACCGCTGAGCGTGCCCGCGGTGAGTCGCCAGGCCGCTTCATCAAATCCCAGGCTGACCAGCAGCACTTCCGCCTGCCAGCGCTCAGGCTGATGCAGCGTGTCTGGCAGATAATTGAGTATGGCATCAAGCAACGTACTGCCATGCAGCTCGGTTGGCAGCTGCTGTTCAACCCTGGCCATCATGCAGTGGTTAGCGACCGCCACTGTGCCGCGGCTGGCAGGAATAGCACCACTGATGATTTTCAACAGGGTACTTTTACCGCAACCGTTATGGCCAATCAGGCCGATACGGTCACCTTTTTTCAGGGCGAAGGAGATCTCGGCCAGCAACGGGCCGAAGGTGTTATCAAAACCAAGGGATTGTGCAGAAAGTAATGTAGACATAATGCTTACTCAAGTTTTACAGGCATAAAGATGCCTTTCGTCAATAGAGCCGACGATAACCGGTAAGCCGGAGGGAAGTTCTCAGATTGTCAGTTAGCTTCGCTCAAGCAGGTTATCGCAGCACGATATCGGTAACGCTTGAGCAGTAACGATCGCTAAGGACGAGTGAAGTTAAAAACAATTCACAGGTCAGCATGGCAATCCTCCTTAATATAACGTTGGTGAATGAATAGACTGATTATATTGGGGAATAGCGGATTTCGCTAGCAGGATAAAAAACGGGCCGGAGCGCTGAGTACGGCGGCTCCGGCACGAAGGCAGGCGACGTTATCAGAGCCCGCGTTTTTCCATCAGCACAGCGAGATCAACCAGACGGTTGGAGAAGGCCCACTCGTTGTCATACCACGCGAGGATTTTCACCAGATTTCCGCCGATGACTAGCGTGGAGAGCCCGTCGATGATCGAAGAACGCGGATCACCCCGATAATCGCTCGACACCAGCGGTTCATCGCTGTAGCCCAGAATATCTTTTAACGGGCCGGACTCTGCGGCTTTACGGAATGCGGCGTTCACCTCTTCGACGGTAACATCGCGCTTGAGCGTAACGGTCAGGTCGACGACAGAAACCACCGGTACCGGCACACGCAGGGAGTACCCCGTCAGACGCCCATCCAGTTCAGGAATAACTTTGCCTAGCGCTTTCGCCGCACCGCTGGAGTAGGGCACGATTGACAGCGCAGCGGCACGCGCACCGCGCAAATCTTTTTCCGGCTGGTCGTGCAGTGCCTGACTGTTAGTATAAGCATGCGTGGTGTTCATCAGGCCGTGCTCGATGCCAAAACTCTGATGCAGAACCTGCGCGGCAGGGGCAAGTCCGTTGGTAGTGCAACTGCCGTTACTGACCACGGTATGCCGCGCCGGATCGTATTTCTCATGATTGACGCCCATGACGATGGTCAAATCATCATCTTTGCCGGGCGCAGAAATAATCACGCGTTTGACGCCGCCGTGGGTGATGTGG
>CAMLBO010000085.1 GCA_946478305.1 uncultured Enterobacterales bacterium | reverse complement strand
CTCCTGCTCCTGCTCCTGCTCCTGCTCCTGCTCCTGCTCCTGCTCCTGCTCCTGCAGAAATAGTAATCAAGGTAACAAAGGAATCACTAACTATTTCTGAGAAAATTGCTTCGCTAACGCCTTCTCCTTCTCATGCTCCTTCAATAACTGCTTCTGTTGCACCTGCTTCGAAGACGGTAGTTAAAGAAGATAAGCGGCAGCGCATTCTCAGTGCTGTCCTTGATTTACAAAACTCACAAAGAAGGAGAAATGCAACCGTTGCTCGTTTTAACTCATGGCTCATAGTAATTAAATTACTGAAAAAAATAGGTTTCTCTGTGTTGTATCCAGTCAGACAGTTTAAGAACATTTTCACCGTTCACAGCTTTCCCCCTCCTGCCGGTTCTAAGTTTACCGCAAATCTTAAACAACAAAGATAACAATAATTTTCATTTACCCAAAAGCAACCATATCGTGAGTAGGGATTAATCCATTGATTTCATGAGTTTCATCGATCGGTTTAACAGATCGATAATCTAGTGTTGATAGCTCAAACCTATCATGAATGCAACATCGATCGGTACAAACGTTTTTACTTCAGATTGGTAAACATCGAAGATTCATCGAGATAAGTTTAAACGTGGTTAAAAAATATCTATGTGGAAAATAAAATGAAAAAATATACTTTGGTTGCAGCAGTCATAATTTCTTCTTTCCTGCTTGCTGGTTGCGATAGCGAGCCCTCAGAAAATGATATTTCAAATGCCTTAAATCAATCTATAGAAAGCGGAAATTCTGCAGTTCGAGCCATTAATCCAAATGCATCACAGCAAATGCTTAGGAAACTTAACTCTGTTAAGAAAATTGATTGTGCAAAAGTATCCGATAAAAGTTACAAATGCAATGCTGAAATAATTATTAATAATGAAAACAGAACTACCCCAGTTAGATTACTCAAAACTGACGATGGCTGGAAAGTGATCGGCAATTAATGATTAATTCCCTTAAAAAAGCTCCCTTCTGGGAGCTTTTTTCTAAATCATCACAACCTTGCTCTCTTTCTCGCACTTCCCTTATTTAGAATCCCTCTGCTTATCTCACGCTTCTCATACTGAGCTTTCAATTCAACGTATACTTGCTCTAATCTAATTTGATTCCCTTCGATGTAGTCAACAAGTGCATTTAATTGGACAAAAATGACCTCTTTATTCCTTAATTTTTTAATGAAGTTACTTTTCATACATTTGAATACGCTGCAAAACATTTGCATAACATTATCAATATTACTAACAGAATCACTGTAAATAGCATGGGGTTGAAAATATTTCAGATGATATCCAACAAAGATCAGATATAATTTATATGTATATATTTCATCTTCTGGGTTATACGTGTCACTGATATATTTATCGATGAGCATGATTAGCTGTTCTTCTCTTGTTAGAGAATGTTTTTTATTTTCCATAAGCTGCATCCTTGCAATCTATTATTGTCATCCTGACTATTTAAATAATTATCAGATTTATAGAATCCGTCAATAGATAAAACCTATTAATCTAAAAATAAATAACAAAAATATCATTATACTAACTCAATCATTATTATTTACTTTTGATTAAATGGTCGATTCAAGTTCTCTGGTGAAACACCATGCCTGTAAGCATTATACTGCCAACGGGTAAACTGCTCCTTATATCTTTTATTTTGGCTTTTTAATGCGTCATTCTCTGCTTTAAGGTTCAAAATCTGCTGCGCAGCAATAGCTAAATTTGCAGGTTTCTTTAAATCAGATGCTTTCAAATTTAATACGTTCTTTTTAACTCTATACGCCTCGACAACCTCCTCATGTGAATTAAGTGATTGCCTCGTTATGGTTCTATTTAATTTTTTGTGTATTGACTCACACAAATTAACCCATGTAATTTTCCCATTCCACATTTTTATAATATATGTTATCGCCTTTATCTCACTACTACTCAAATGTTTTGCCATATATTTTTCCTATTTTAGTTACCTAACAGATTGTTTATTCTATTTAAATTCAACTCATGATGCTTGATCCATTTTTCAGCACCATAGTCACCATTTTCAAATGCTACTTGAGTTAGTCTCTTGAACTCTATTATTCTATCTCTGATGATTAGAAGCCTATTCCTATCAGTTAGTTTTAGTTCTTTTAAGTGATTGTATGACTCAATATATTGATTTATTTTTTCACAAGGTAGAATTGCATAATCATGAATACAATAACCGCGTTCTGTTAAGTGTATTGCTCCATGCTGAACATCATTCAAATTCACAGCTAATACCGAAGATGAAATCGGCTCCTTATGGCAGTAAGAGTTTACATGAAAATTAATAGATCCAACTTTTTCCACCATCTCTTCTTCTGAGACATGGTTATAAACACGATTCTGATTTACATTGACTCGACCAGACCATTTAGAAATATCTAATTCCGACATTTCACCGTAATGAGCAATTGTGTTTAAAAGATGTCTTGGCTGGTGTGAACGAATGAGTAGTGGCTTTCCTTCCTCATCAAAGAAACCATATCGAGCAAAGATATTTTTATAACCATACTCATGACTTTCTTTCCATTGCATATCAACGGAAAAGAATCCTTTAGTAGGTTTATACAGAGAATAGATATTCGTCATTCGTGACAAAACAAGCTGATTATCATTAAGTAAACATAATGCATTACTATATTTTATAGATTTTTCTTTATCAAACCATGGGAAATTTTGGCTAAATCCTGAACGAATCATTTTCCATAGTTCATTCAATGTGTATGCGTAATCACTTGCATTAAGGAAGGTCTTATTGCCATCAAGACTCGTCCTTTTAACTTTCAATATACATGCTTTTTTGTCATGCAAAGGATATCCCAATGCATGGCAGACCTGCTCAACTGTTAATTTCTCTTTTTCATCGACCAATGGACACAGTTCATGTCGATAAAACTCGTCAGGGTGATCTTCGCACCATATAGCCAGTGACCTTGCATTTCGAGAGAGATGACGTAGCCTTCTGACAGCTTTCTTTGCAACTGGCACCATAACTTGTGGAATCCACTTTATATTAGGCCCATATCCCTTAACTGAATAAAATCTCAAAGCATATCTTTCAATTCCCTTGCTATCTTGCTGGATAATTTCACAATCAGCAGGTAAAGCTAAAATCTCAGAAATTCGGCTTGGACAACAGAGGAGAAGCGCAAATACTGAACTTGTAAACATATCTCTTTGGCTCATTACATCATCATCTTTTGAAAAGATATCTGCAATAGCTAATAACGCAGACTCATTGGGCAATTTATCTCTTCTTTGATAGTCATCTATGACTGGAATATAATTATTTTTAACTTTCTGTTTTACCGAATTTTTCCAAGCTATATAACCAGCTTTTACAAGATTATGTTCGTAAAGGAAATTGGATAATCTTTCAAGCTGTGTTCCACATTGTGCCAAAACATTACCCTTGAAATGTTTTCTTCCGATTTGCATTGCTTCATCAAAAATTATGGTTGTAACATTATAAATGAAACCATTACTACAAATCTGCAAAAGTGCTTGTTCAAGACACCTCAATGCCATCATCACAGATCCATAGCTCTTTAGCGGTTTTAGTGAGTGTTGATACTTAATGTATGCTTTAGCAAAATTAGCAAACTCGTCATGCATTGCATCTGCAGAACTGAATTTTTTACATCCCACGCCGATCTTCCGAAATGTCGTAACTCCTTTCCACACACAGTTATCCCAATCTTTAATTTGAGTAAATCCAATCAATTTATAATGGCAAAATTTTATGAAGTTATTATAATTATCCTCCACATTTATTGAATATTTAGATTTAAACAAAACGATATTATTCATTAACTGTTATCCTTAATATCTTCAAATGGGATAAAAAAAGCACATTGATCACAAGGGTAATCTGAATTTTGTGCTTGACATATTTTTGTCGAGAAAAACTTAAAAGCCAGGTCTTTTTCCGATTTCATCCCATACATAAAAATATCTGCTAAAAATGAAAGTTGCTTTGTAACAGCATTATCTATCCTTTCTGCACTATCGGCTAAGTTCTTAATATAAATCCCAACACTTGAAGTCGAAGAGTGGTCAAGCAATTCGGCAATGACGCTGGCGTCATGACCATCCTGAGCCAGCAGTGTCGCTATCGTATGACGAAGTCTTCTTGGATTAATTTTTAGTAACAAACCTGTCCGGCTTGAAATTAAATTTTCAAATTTAACTATTCGAGTTAATGCAGCATGGGCTATTGAAGGCTTTGCATTTAATACATCATTATTTGTTAGCTCAAATATATTTTTTGTTTTCTCTAACTTGCACAGGCTTTGCTTGTTTAGAAATATAGGAATTTCTCCTTTAACCTTATCATCAAGAGACATGCCAAGAACTTTCTCAACAAGATCAACTGAATCATTGGCTTGCCTAACTATAATCGAAGCCAGGTGCGGGATTATAGCAATATCCCGATATTGTTGTTGTACATCTCGTTGTTTAACTCTTGGCATACTAATTAAGAATTCAGTTAAATCGCCACTTATATTCTTTTTTTTAATATCTTTATATTTTAACAGAACTAACTGCTGTGGCCTTCTTCCTGTCATGCTAATTAATAACGATATCGCATAATCTGATAATGATAATTCCCCTTTGCCATACGCATTAGTTATAGCTTTGATCAATGAATCAAGCTCATGTTTAGTTAGTGGTCCTTCATTCGGGTCGTCTTGCAAAACTGCCTGCCCAAATTTCTTTATTTTAAGATCGAAGTGTTTCAATAACTCAACTGCATTTTCATCAACTCCAGGATATCCAAACTCGAACCATTTAATAATAAATGGTCTTAAAACCCGTAAATTTGTAGGGTGGATATCTTTATATTGCATTACTGCCTTATCATTAATGCTTTCTGGCTGTATGTTCTTAATGAAATGCACCATATGATTAATTATGGTTTTTACGTAAGAACGACTATTACTACAAGCATATTGCTGCAATGTATTTATGAATCCATTAAGCAAGTTTACATTCATAATCTCGATTAAATTGCTAATACTTATTTTACTGTTCTCATCTAAACCTAATACCCTCTGAACGATAATGGTTTTACCTTCATTAGATTCTATATTTTTATTTTTTTGCATAATATTATTCATTACACATTCCTTTAAATAGTGTCTTTTGAAGATCAATTGATGTCTTTTTCGAAATTTCGACAATATGCCTGCGATTATAGATTAATGAAGTGTCTGAACCCGGTCTCCATCCCATTAGGTAAGAACGGATTTGCTGTTCCTTTTCATCTGAGATGCCCCCTATTTCATCTATTGCTTTCGAAAACTCATAGTTCCAAGTATGTCTAAGTTTATGACCTGTCAATCCATCTAAAAGTGAAGATGATTGTCGAACAACGCTGACTATTTTATGATAGGAGGAAAATGATAGAGGTTGTCCCTGGGTTCGGCCTTCCTTGTAAGTAACAAAAAGAAAATCGTTCTTTTTCGCATTTTTAATTTTGCGTCTATCATTTAAAATATAGTCTGAAATCTCCAGCATTAGTGTTGTATCAACACTCAGCTTTCTCTCACAAGTTTTAACCAATGGCTGGTATACTCGTGGATCTGATCTATCATTAGGTCTTCTTCTTATAGAGATTGTTGATTCTGAAAAATTGATATCGCTAATCCTTAAATTCAAAAGCTCACCAACTCTAATGCCAAATGAGTGAAGCAACAGAAATATCAGATTATTTCTTTTTTGTACATTTATTGAAAATGGGTTTGAATTACTACCGGGTGCAAGCATGTTAAATAAGGAATCAAGTTGATTTTCATCTAAACTTTTTTCAATATTCATATTATATTTACTGTTGTTCCTTGGCTGTTTTCTTTTTATGTTTTTAATGAAAATCTGTATCTCTTTAATCTTATCTTTCTGGCTTGAAAGAGAAAGATGAATTTTGCATAACCATTCTAGATAGTTAGCAATTGTTGTCACCCTGAAATATCTAGTTGGAATTTTAACAGCAATATCTTTAAAACTGTTAGGTTTTGCTTTCTTGAAATTGATCGATGTATACTCTATCAAGTCATCGATTTCATTAGGAGTCAGAAATATCATCTTCTGAATTCTTTCGTCAATCTCAATGTTCTTATTGTCAAAAAAACGATATAGCAATGAAATGTTGCCTGCTATCACTTTCATTGTTGATATTGACTCAGAACGATTCCTGACTTGTGTTGTTATATACAGATTAGGATAAAAAAGTGGTTCCCCTGTTTCTTTATCAACAACATGACAATATCTTTCACCATTTTCAAATATAAATGAATCCACGCAAATACTACACATATATTCCTCCTAAAGTTTACAGAAAGTATAGTTCTAATATATTAGTAATAGACGGTTTTTAAATTTACAAAAAAAATTAAAGAGAATATTCTTAAAATTATATGTAAATCAATATATAACGATTTAAAAAATTACAATTTATCATCTGGTAGATCTAGTAACTGTTATGTACACCTAATACTTAGAAAGGAGTGTCAAACCTAAGTAGAATAAGACACTCAATGTTTTCGTAAAGTATTTTGTAAAGTTTAACCCTGTATTTATCATTCAAACTTTACATTTTCACAAAAGAGTTTTTAATCCAATATGGTATTGAATTATTCTTTTTGAAAGACGTTTAAATTCTTCTGGACATTTAATTAGTGCAAACCATGTTTCATAAATATAGAATTGGTCAAAAATATCAAGCTTAGATATAGACTCTAATGGTTCTCTTATATTTCCTACCAGATACTGACTTAACCAGTAAACAATTTTTTTGCTAAATTCATTGTCCGGTAAATCATATATTGCTCCTTTTGCGAAGATCTCATTAAAGAGATTATCACCAAGATTGCACATATGGTTTTCTTCATTCATAAACTCTTCGATATTCATGATCATGTCTCCCAGATTAAGCAACATTTTTTCGACTTGTTTCGATAACAGAGTGAATCCAGGCATCAATCTCACTTTCTACGAAAGCTACTGCACGAACACCAATCTTCACAGGGGCAGGAAACCGACCTTCACTAATAAGACGATAGATCCAAGCCTTACCGAAACCTGTTCTTTGTAAGACTTCTGGCAAACGAATTAAGTTTTGGTTTGTTGAGTTCATTTGGTCATCTCCTGTGTTTTTTCGTTAAGGAGATATTAGCCACACATACTTTTATCTATGAAGGGAGTGCTGATAACTAGGAATTTGGATGAGGAAAAACGGAGGGAATTTATGGGGAAGAAAAAAATTTGCACCCTCCCCTTGACAGCTAACTTGATGATTAGAAGCTAAAATCCATCAAGATCTGCAATTGGTATGTTCGAAAGATGACTGTTTTTATTGATGAAATACTCTAAACTACGGCTTGTTTCACCTTTCAAGGTTTTCTCTGCAACCGGTCTGTCGGTATCTTTAATGTGATCCTCTCCTCTAATCTCATTAGTAAAATCTGGGTATAACACGCGAGATATTATCATATTAGAAATATTTACTTTTTTAAGACTTGCCCAAATCAATAGATCCATCATCGGAATGATATTGTGATCAACTAACTTTCTTATTTTTGCAATGCCAACCTTTTCAATCTTCCTTGATTCAATTTCATATTCGCTTCTCCAAATGGGCAACATTGTTTGTAAGGCTGAAATGACTTCCTCATCACTCGATAAACCTAAGTCAAATGAAACATACATTTTGCTATTGTTTTTATTAAGGAAAAGCTCTCTCATAGTTTGAGTTATAGGTTTACCTTTTAACTCTTTTTTGAAATCCCCATTTTCATCAAAACAATCAACATCGAACATTATTAATTTCTTTTCTTGTTTTCTTAAATCTTCAAAACTCACCTGTTCAATATGTGTTTGTCTTTTAATAAAGTGATCAGAATGATTAACTTCTTGGCTTAAAATTGGATTACCATTTAGTATGGATTTCAGATTTTGATCATCGTCTTCCCATTCAAAGTTTATGCTATCAACAATTAATTCCCTAAATACAAGCTCCTTATATAGCTCCTTGATAGTAAGCGATTTAACTTGAACATAATTATTTATGTCAAACCAATTTTTCAATTCCTCATAAGGACTTACCACTTTCATTAATCCCTCCGCAAAGTGAATGATTCAATGAGTCGATGCTAATTTTTTCAATTTTTAGTGGGTTCTCCCCTACCAATGCTTTTTGATAAAGGAGAACCAACAACTATCAGTTATTTACAGATTACACATTTTTGAAATCAAATGGAGACACTTGCCTTACTTTTAAAGCGTCCAGATAATCAGCCCACCACTGAAGCATTAACTTTCTCTCATCAAGGTGTTCTGCTTTATGTATGTAGGCAGCACGAACTGAGTTCCGCTCCTGATGGCTCATTTGCCGTTCAACAGCATCTTTCGACCACAAACCGGATTCAATCAAGGCACTACAAGCCATAGCCCTAAATCCATGTCCACAGACTTCAACGGTAGTGTCGTAGCCCATAGCTCGCAAAGCTTTATTAACTGTATTCTCGCTCATAGGTTTGCGGAAATTATGATCACCAATAAACACGAGTTCATGGTCACCGCTGATCTCCTTAATTTCCATCAGCACAGCCAATGCCTGACAACTCAAAGGAACAAGATGTGGAGTTCGCATTTTTGACCCACGGTGTGAGTGCTTCACTCCGGGTAATGGTTCACGTTCCGCTGGAATCGTCCACATAGCATTGTCTAAATCAATCTCTGACCATCTTGCAAACCTGAGTTCGCTAGATCGAATGAAAATCAACAATGTGAGCTTCACCGCTAGTTTGGTTAGTTTCCTGCCTTTAAAACTATCAATGCGTTGAAGGAGTTCAGAGAAGCGATCAAAAGGTAAAGCTGGCCTGTGGGTTCGTTTTGCTACTGCAATAGCCCCAGACATCTCCTGAGCTGGGTTGTAGTCAATTAAACCATTCTGGACTGCATATCGCATTATCGCGGTGGTCCGCTGTTGCAGGCGTGCTGCTACTTCCAGACGCCCTGAAGCCTCAACGACCTTGATCGGAACGAGTAGATCCTTTGTTTTAAGCTCAACAATTTTTCTCTTACCTATTGAGGAGAAAAGGTTGTCTTCAAGACTTTTGAGAACTCGCTCGCTGTGCGAAGGAGACCATCTCCGATTACATGCGGTATGCCAGTCTCTTGCTATTGCTTCAAAGGTAAAAGCTTCGCTTTGCTCAATCTTGTCGGTTTTTTTCTTTTCGGAAGGGTCGATACCAACAGATACCAACTTTTTGGCTTCATCTCTTTTTCTGCGAGCTTCGCCAAGTGAAACCGTAGGGTAGACACCTAATGCCAGAACCTTTTGTTTGCCATCAAAACGGTATTGCAATCGCCAATACTTAGCGCCGTTTGGATTGATTAGCAGGTGCATACCCTGCCCATCCGTGAGTTTGAAGGGTTTATCTGAGGGTTTGGTTGTTCGAACTTTGATATCAGTGAGCGCCATCAGTTGATACCTCCATTGTTGGTATCAAAATCAATCGAACCGAAGATACCACCAGTTATACCATCATTTGTTGGTATATGTGGATAGATGTGAGTGGACGTCAAGAGACATAGAACAGAGGGGAAACAGCGTAACTGCTGGATTTTAGAGACAAAAAAAGACGTCAATAGACGTCGATTTTGTACTATTTGGTGCCGAAGGCCGGAATCGAACCGGCACGCCTTGCGGCGGTTGATTTTGAGTCAACTGCGTCTACCGATTTCGCCACTTCGGCACAGAAAGTAGTATGCGGAAAACGTGGGCATTATACCCAGCACAGCGAGTCACGCAATAGTTATCCCTGCATGTCTGGTTCAAGTGCCGAAAAAAACGGCATCACGCTGCAAATTCGACAGTTTTCCTCACACATTTTTGTGCACAAGCACACTTTTTCTCATGCCGTTTGGGAAAGTTCGCATTAGTATAGCCATCACCAATGAATGCTTTGCCTTGTCGATGGATACCGGTTTGTTGAAAAAATTCTCCCTTTCGCTTTTGGCGATGGCTTTTGCCAGCGCGCCACTGTTAAGCCACGCGCAGAATGCACGTCTGGCATCGCAAGTCGTTGATGATTACGCCGAGCACATTTTCTATGGCAGCGGTGCGATGGGCATGGCGCTGGTGGTGGTCGATAATCAACAGCAGGTGTTCCGCAGCTTCGGCGAAACCCGCCCCGGTTCCGATATCCGCCCTCGTGAAGACTCGGTGATCCGCATCGCTTCGCTGACTAAGCTGATTACCAGCGAAGTACTGGTCAAGCTGTCGCAGCAAGGCACGGTCAGAATCAATGACCCTCTGCGCAAATACTCCGGTGGCAATGTGGTGCCCTCTTACAGCAACACCACGCCGATCACGCTGTTAAATCTGGCGACACACACCAGCGGCCTGCCGCGTGAACAGCCCGGCGGCGCGCCCAATCGTCCGGTGTTTACCTGGCCGACCAAAAGTGACCGCTGGACCTGGCTACGGGTAGCAAAGCTGACCACGCCGCCGGGTGCGAAAGCGGCATATTCGAATCTGGCGTTTGATCTGCTGTCTGACGCGCTCTCTAACGCAGCACGCAAGCCTTACACCCAGTTGCTGAGTGAGCAGATCACCCAGCCGCTTGGCATGGTGGATACCACGCTGACGCCGAATGCCAGCCAGTGCGCGCGCCTGATGAGCGGTCTGCGCCCAAGCCCTTGCCTGAACACCACGGCGGCGGCCGGCAGCGGTGGCCTCTACTCTACCCCGGCCGACATGGCCCGCTGGATGCGTCAGTTCCTGCCTTCTGCCCTCGGTAAACGCAGTGCGACCGCCGAACTGGCGCAGAAGATGTATTACCAGCGCACCGATCTGGTGTCGTTGAAGGGAATGGATGTGCCGGGGATGGCTGATTCGCTGGGAATGGGTTGGGTGACGATGGCGCCTACGCCGCTGTTGCCGCGCATTATTCAGAAAACCGGCGGTGGCGGCGGGTTTATCACTTATGTCGCGATGGTGCCGCAACGGGGTATCGGCGTGTTCGTGGTGGTTACACGCAGCGAACTGACCAAGTTCAAAAACATGAGCGACGGCGTGAACGAACTGGTGGCGGAGTTGGTGCGAAATAACGAAATCTGACATCACGCAAGCAATAGCCGATTTAACGTTATCCGTAAAAAAAGCCGCTCGTTATGATACGAGCGGCATGCGTTGTAAACCTTGGCCTTATATCGGCCAGGTAGAATTACTTCAGATCGGCCAACAGAGTTTTATGTTGTTTATCGAGCGCTTTAACACGGTTACAGACGTCATCCCCGAAGGTTTTGAACTCCTGCTCCTGTTTACTCCACTCGTTCTGTACGGCCTGTTGCAGTCCGCCCAGATTGCCCATGACCGCCTGTAGCGGGTTGCCGCCGCTGGCGGCCTGCTTGACGCCCATCTCGTTCAGACTGTCTTGCATGACGCCGCCCATACTTTGTTCCAGAATACGACGCCCGTCCTGTTTAACCTGCTCTACTGCCTGGTGATGGAAGGTCAGGCCATCGGGACGATGTTCAATGATGCGGTTCATCTGTTGTTTTAGCTGAGTATCGAGCGTGGTCAGACGGTTACGTACGTTACTCTCGCTGCCAAGCTGCTGAACGATCACTTTGTCCATCGCCACGCGGCCCTTCTCCAGATGTGCCGTGGCACCCTGGTCGATCCAAGGCAGGTCACGACGCAGTGAGGCCTGATAATCGATCGCTTCCTGACGCTGCTTGGCGCTCAGGGTGGTAACTTCTTTACCGTTTTTCGACACGTCACCGTTTGGGGTGATCTGCAGGCTACTGTTAGCCCCTATTACCTGGACATTTTGCGGCGTGATCACCACGTCCTCTTGCGGGTTCACGTTACACTGGTAATCCGCCTGCGCACTCCATGCGGTCATTGCCAGCAGTGCCGCAACACCCAGTTTTGATCCCGTTTTGAATTCCATGTTCTCTCCCTTCAGACAGCAAACAATTAAAATATTGAACGGCCAATTCGTTGCGCCAGTTTTTCTAAGGCAGCGGTTCCGGCCAAAGAGTTCCCTGCGCCGTCAAGTTCGGGCGACCAGACGGCAATACACATCTCACCAGGAACGATGGCAATGATGCCGCCACCGACGCCGGATTTACCCGGCATACCGACCCGGTAAGCGAACTCACCGGCACCGTCGTACATGCCGCTGGTCACCATCAGCGCGTTAATCTGCCGCGCCTGACGCGGGTCTATCAGCGCTTCATCAGCCCCCAGCGGCAGGCCTTTGTTCGCCAGATAAACGAAGGTGCGCGCAAGCTCTGCACAGCTCATCCGCAGTGCACAATAATGAAAATAGGTATGAAGAACGGTGATGACGTCGTTGTCGAAATTACCGAAAGATTTCATTAAATAGGCGATGGCTGCATTGCGGTCAGAATGTTCGAACTCTGAACGCGCTACGTGCCGATCGTAGTTGATATCTGGCTGTCCGGCCAGTTGACGCACCACTTCCAGCATTCTTTGCTTGGGGGCCGTCAGACGGGTTTGCAGTAAATCGCACACCACCAGCGCACCAGGGTTGATAAAGGGGTTACGCGGCTTACCCTGCTCAAGCTCAAGCTGAACCAGTGAGTTGAACGGCTGGCCCGATGGCTCTTTGCCAACGCGCTGCCAGATTTCACTCTCCTGATAACGGGTCAGCGCCAGCGTCAGGCTTAATACTTTGGAGATTGATTGAATGGAAAAACGGGTATCGGCATCGCCGGCGCTGAAGGTTTCGCCAGAGGTGGTATGCACCGCAATGCCGAGGTTATCAGGGCTGACTTCGGCCAGCGCTGGAATATAGCCCGCGACTTTGCCACGGCCAATCAGCGGGCGGACCTGTTCCAGAATGTCTTCGAGTAAGCGGTTATCTAATTCAGTAGCCAACATCGCAACTCCAGATGTAACAAAGGTGCCAAGAAGGCACCTTTTATTTTTTAGCGATCCCGCAGGATCTGCCTTAATCCTTCGAGTCGCATCAAGGCAGCTCGAAGGATGACGGCAGATTCAGTCCCACCAGATATCGAATAACTCGCTGACTTCAACGTCTTCCATCTTATGGTCTTCCAACCATTTTTTAACCAGAGCACGGTGCTCGTCGGTGCAATGACCGATATCCTGCAGGCAGATCAACCCTTCCCACTGCAGGTAGCCGCTGCCATCAAAGGCCAGTTTGTTCGGCTCGATCACGCCTTCGATGAACGCGTCCAGTTGCTCGTCGATGGTTTCAACCGGGGTGCCTTCCGCGAAACGCCATTTTACCGAGAAGCCCAATTCCTGGAACTCGGCAATGTGTAACTTCTTACGTAAACGACGACTACGATTCTTGGCCATTATTGCTTCCTCTCAAACATCAGATCCCATACGCCGTGACCTAAACGCTGACCACGCATTTCGAACTTGGTGACCGGGCGCGATTCAGGGCGCGGTACATAATTATTTTCCTGCGACAGGTTAGTCCAGTTTTCAAGGCTGGTCATCACCTCAAGCATATGTTCGGCGTAAGGCTCCCAGTCAGTTGCCATGTGGAATACGCCGCCCACTTTCAATTTACTGCGCAACAGCTCAACGAATACCGGCTGAACGATGCGGCGCTTATTATGACGTGCTTTGTGCCACGGGTCAGGAAAGAATAGCTGTACCATGTCCAGCGAGCCATCCGGGATCATCTTTTCCAGCACTTCTACCGCGTCGTGACACATCACACGCAGGTTGCTGACCCCCTCTTCCTGCGCCGTTGCCAGACAGGCACCGACGCCAGGTGAGTGCACTTCAATACCGATGAAGTTCTGCTCAGGCTTTTGCGCCGCCATGGTCACCAGCGAGGTCCCCATGCCAAACCCAATTTCCAGCACCACCGGCGCGGAACGACCAAACAGCGCGTCCATGTCCAGAGGCTCTGCCTGATATTCAACGCCCATCACCGGCCAGAGGGTATCGAGCGCGTGTTGCTGGCCTTTAGTCAGGCGGCCCTGACGGCGGACAAAACTGCGGATACGGCGCATAACGCGACCGTTCTCATCGAACTCCGGGGAAACGACGTCGTTTTTCATCGGGCATTCACTCTATTGGGCAATGCTGTTCTCAGCAGTGCGCGGTTAGGCAACAAATCAAAGAATGGCGCATTATCCAAACCTCTGCCTGATTAGCAAGCGTTGCAGGTATAAACAGTCCGGAAAGTTCCGGTTTACACCCTTCAGCGTCTGTGATGTGATCCCGCCCTGACTTTTCACCCTGCCGGATTTACCACTCACCTATGATACAGAACTTCGCGCCTCTGGTGCTGGACTGGTACCAACGCTATGGCCGTAAAACGCTGCCGTGGCAGCTCGAAAAAACGCCCTACAAAGTATGGCTCTCTGAGGTGATGTTGCAACAAACGCAGGTTGCGACCGTCATTCCCTATTTTGAACGCTTTATGGCACGTTTTCCTACCGTCAATGACCTGGCCGTCGCCCCGCAGGATGAAGTCCTGCATCTGTGGACCGGGCTCGGTTATTACGCCCGCGCGCGTAATCTGCATAAAGCCGCGCAAACCATTGCCACCGAGCATAACGGTATTTTCCCGACAGATTTCGAGGCGGTTAACGCCCTACCCGGCATTGGCCGTTCTACCGCCGGTGCGGTACTGTCGCTCTCTTTAGGCCAGCATCACCCGATTCTCGATGGCAACGTAAAACGCGTGCTGTCTCGCTGCTATGCAGTTGAAGGCTGGCCGGGCGAGAAAAAGGTCGAGAATCGCCTGTGGCACATCGCCGAAGAAGTGACGCCAGCCAAGGGCGTAGAGCAGTTTAATCAGGCGATGATGGATCTGGGGGCGATGGTCTGTACCCGCTCTAAACCCAAATGTGAGCTTTGTCCGCTGAAAACAATTTGCCAGGCTTACGCGCATAACAGCTGGGCGAAATATCCGGGTAAAAAGCCGAAGAAAACCCTGCCCGAAAGAACTGCCTTTATGCTGATGATCCAGCGGGACGACGGCGTCTGGCTGGAGCAACGTCCGCCGGTCGGGCTGTGGGGCGGCTTATTCTGCTTCCCGCAGTTTGCAAGCGTTGAAGAACTGGACAGCGGCGTCAAAAAATATGGCGTTACCCTTGATCAGTTGCAACAGCAGACCGCTTTTCGTCACACTTTCAGCCATTTCCATCTGGATATCGTTCCAATGTGGCTAAATCTGCGCTCAGTGCCGGGTTGCATGGATGAAGGTGCGGGTCTCTGGTATAACTTAGCGCAACCACAATCCGTCGGGCTGGCCGCGCCGGTTGAACGTTTACTTACTCAACTGGCGAAAGAGCACTCCAGCCAGCTAGCTAAATAAGGAATCAGTATGAGCAGAACGATTTTTTGCACTTTTTTAAAACGTGATGCGGAAGGTCAGGACTTCCAGCTTTACCCGGGCGAGATTGGCAAACGTATTTTCAACGAGATTTCGAAAGAAGCCTGGTCACAGTGGATGAGCAAACAAACCATGCTGATCAACGAGAAAAAACTGAGCATGATGAATCCGGATGACCGCAAGTTGCTGGAGCAGGAGATGGTGAATTTCCTGTTTGAAGGTCAGGACGTGCACATCGAAGGCTATACCCCGCCTTCCAGCTAATTATCTCTCAGCACTCCTCAGAATACACATTAAAGGCAGGCGCTTTCGGGTGCCTGCTTCTTTCACCAGAAATGGTTTAAAGATGAAGAAAATTTTAGCTTTGCTGGTTATCGCGCCGATGTTGATCTCCTGCTCCGGCAGTAAGAAAGACTCGTTTAATGAAGCTTACGTCAAGGACACCAACGGCTTCGATATTCTGATGGGGCAGTTTGCCCACAATATCGAAAACATCTGGGGGCTGAATGAAGTCCTGATCGCCGGGCCTAAAGACTACGTAAAATACAGCGATCAATACTATACCCGCAGCCATATCAACTTTGATGCGGGTACTATCACCATCGAAACTATAGCCGGTACCGATCCGGCGGCGAACCTGCGTCAGGCCATCATCAGCACCTTGCTGGTCGGTGAAGATCCGGGCAACGTTGACCTCTACTCAGACGCCAATGATATTCAGATCAGTAAAGAGCCGATGCTCTACGGCCAGGTACTGGACAACACCGGACAACCCATTCGCTGGCAGGGCCGTGCCGCCAGCTTCGCGGATTATCTGGTACAGAATAAACTGCAGCGCCGTCAGTCGGGGCTGCATATCATCTATTCCGTTACGATTCAGATGGTGCCAAACCACCTGAACAAACGTGCGCATAAATACCTGCCAATGGTGCGTGAAGCTTCCGCTAAATACGGCGTCGACCAGTCACTGATACTGGCGATCATGCAGACCGAATCCGCCTTTAACCCGTATGCGGTGAGTAATGCTGACGCATTGGGTCTGATGCAGGTTGTGCAGCATACCGCCGGCGTGGACGTGTTTAAATCAGAAGGCAAATGGGGTAAACCAAGCCGCAGCTATCTGTTTGATCCACAGAACAATATCAACACCGGCACCGCGTATCTGGCCATGTTGCAGAACGTTTATCTCGCGAATATCAACAACCCGACTTCTAAACGTTATGCGGTGATCACCGCTTATAACGGCGGCGCAGGCAGCGTGTTACGCGTGTTCAACAGCAATAAAACCCAGGCATTCAACATCATCAATAATATGGCGCCAGGTGATGTTTACACTACGCTGACCACCAAACACCCGTCTGGTGAATCGCGCCGTTATCTGTATAAAGTCAACAATACGCAGAAAAGCTATCGCCGCATCGACTAACCCAGAACAGGGTTGCAGCAATAAAAACGGAGGCCCAATGGCCTCCGTTTTTTATCCATCTTGCAGAAAAACCGCCGGGTTACTCCGCGATCACATAACCCATAATACGTTTCCAGCCGACCGCTTTCTTCTCAACGTAAACGCCCTGTAACTCCGGTGAGAAACCTGGCAACAGGTTAATGCCCTCTTCCAGCGCCATAAAGTAGCGCTGAACCGCTCCGCCCCATATTTCACCAGGAACCACGCACAGTACGCCCGGCGGGTAAGGCAGTGCGCCTTCAGCGGCAATGCGCCCTTCGGCTTCACCAATGGCGACCAGTTCGACGTTATCGCGAATAAATTCGCTGTGGGCATCCTGCGCGTTCATCGCCACCTGCGGGAAGCTCTCCTCGCGGAACATCTCTTTTTGCAACTCTTTGACGTCAAAGCTGACGTAAAGGTTATGCATTTCCTGGCACAGCTGGCGGATAGTGTAGTTGCGATATCTGTCCTCATTTTTACGGTACACCGTCGGCAAGACTTCACTGAGCGGCGCATCTTCTTCGATATAACGCTCAAAGCGGGCGATCTCTTCAATCAGCAACTGCATCTTCGCCGGCGTTTCTGCCGGTGTCAGCAGGAACAGTATGGAGTTGAGGTCGCACTTCTCAGGCACAATGCCGTTCTCACGCAAGAAATTGGCAAGAATGGCAGCCGGGATGCCGAACTCCGTATATTTTCCGCTCGTTGCATCAATGCCTGGCGTCGTCAGCAGCAATTTGCAGGGATCGACGAAATACTGCTTCTCGGCATAACCTTCAAAGGCATGCCAGCGCTGGCCTGGCACAAAGTCGAAAAAGCGCACATCGTTGGCCATTTTTTCCGTATCGTGATTCTGCCACGGTATTCCATCCACCTCCGGCGGCACAAACGGCAGGATCATTGAACACTGCTCAAGCAACATTTTGCGCGCTTCAATGCCGAGCTTCACGCACTCCATCCACATATGCTTCCCGCTTCCCCCGGCATGAATACGCGCATTGACGTCCAGAGCGGCAAACAGCGGGTAAAACGGGCTGGTTGAGGCGTGCATCATAAAGGCATTATTCAACTTTTTATGACTGCAATGACGCTTCTGACCTTTGATATGGTTATCTTTTTTGTGAATTTGTGAGGTCTGGGAGAACCCGGCCTGCTGCTTGTGCACCGACTGGGTCACAATAATGCCCGGATCGTTTTCGTTCAGATCCAGCAACAGCGGCGAGCACTGCTGCATCATCGGAATAAACTGCTCGTAGCCGACCCACGCAGAGTCGAACAGAATGTAGTCACACAGGTGGCCGATTTTATCCACCACCTGACGGGCGTTATAGACGGTGCCGTCATAAGTCCCAAGCTGAATAATCGCCAGCCGGAACGGGCGCTTTTCGCCAGCGCGTTGCGGCGCAACCTGTTTGATCTGCTCGCGCAGAGAGCCTTCCTCGAAACAACCCGCATCAATACCGCCGATAAACCCAAACGGATTGCGGGCGGTTTGCAGATAAACCGGCGTCGCGCCCGCCTGCAACAGCGCACCGTGATGGTTAGATTTGTGGTTGTTACGGTCAAACAACACCAGGTCGTCGCGGGTTAATAGCGCGTTTGTCACCACTTTATTCGCGGCAGAAGTGCCATTAAGCACGAAATAGGTTTTGTCAGCGTTGAACACTTTCGCCGCGTATTTCTGTGCGTCTTTCGCCGAGCCCTCGTGGATCAGTAAATCCCCCAGCTTGACGTCGGCATTACACATGTCGGAGCGGAAAATATTCGGGCCGTAAAAGTCGTAGAACTGGCGCCCTGCCGGATGACGCCGGAAAAACTCTCCGCCCTGATGCCCTGGGCAGGCAAAAGTCGAATTCTCCATCTCGACATATTTCTTCAGCGTGTCGAAAAATGGCGGGAACAGGGCTTCTTCATATGCCTGGGCCGCAGATTCAATTTGCGCGGCATAAAATGCCTGATTGGCATCAGACAGGGCGATCACGCCTTTCAGCACCGACAAATAATCAGGGGAAACCTGTTCGGCTCCCTGCACTGCAACAAACGCCGGAATACCAAACCCCAACGCATCTATCTCCGCCAGCCTACCGCTGTTTAAATCACCCACCGAAATAATGATGGCCGCCACGTCGGCATAGTCAACACGACGCAGATCCACCACGATACGGTGAGATTCAAGATAAGGCGCCACGGAGGCACTTGCTGCTATTTTTAAAAGTTTCATTCAGGCTCTCAAACAATTAAGTAAGAGGGGGTGCCAATTAGCACGGCAATGAGCAGGGTTGTACGTTGGGAAGTAAAAGCGCACAGATCCGGCCCGGCAAAGTGACGCGCGCATAAGCGTGATGTCGAGCGCGAAAGCACAATGCCAGCAGGCAAAGGGGATACGAATCGAGATTCAGGCTCAGCCACGTCTGATAGACATCAGTAAAATCAGAGACACTCTGTTTTTAATCATGCCTAACAGCGAGCAAGGTAGCCTTACCGCATAGAAGGAACTACAAAGAGAGAAAAACAGGAAAGACAATCTTCAAAGCACCCAAAAGAGGTCATCAGCGATGTTTTACGCGTTGAGAAAGCGCGATGTGATATATCGGTCATGCCGCCACCCTCTTGAGCCGTCGTGAGAAAAGGGGATATCTCAGTCAATAAATCGCCGCAATAATGGCATCATTCTCCCCAGCGTACAAGCCTGTGAAATCGCCATTTTTCTGTCAAAATGCGACATTTTTAACCCGCTAATTTGACACTGTTTTTCTGCCCTTTGCTGACGAATCCTTGTCTTCGAAGAGCCATTGCTCTGCCATTGCGTTAAAAACCACCATTCAGGCGACCTGCTCCGTGCTTACAGAAAAAAGCCATTGACGACGCACGGCCAATACGGTTTAATGCGCCCCGTTGCCCGGATAGCTCAGTCGGTAGAGCAAGGGATTGAAAATCCCTGTGTCCTTGGTTCGATTCCGAGTCCGGGCACCATATTTAAAGAAACCAGCCTAATGGCTGGTTTTTTGCTTTCTGCGCTATGGACTCT
>CAMLBO010000084.1 GCA_946478305.1 uncultured Enterobacterales bacterium | reverse complement strand
TGCCTGTCTCGTGGGCTCGGAGATGTGTATAAGAGACAGCGGTATAGGGTGCGTTAATGGCGATGTCGATCTCTTCACCAGGCTGATATTCGCCCTGATTGAGCTTGAGTTTCAGTTCGGCATTGCGGTCCAGTGACCGGCTGAGGTTTGCATTGCCCGCCACGCTGTAAGAGACGCGGTTCAGCACCTGGCCCTGCGCCGTTTTCACTACCAGCACGTAGTCGCCGGGCTGGCTGGTTTCCAGGCGTAAATCCTGACCGGCAGCGGCGATAGACAGCGGCTGGTCGGAGACCGGTACTTCACGCATTTTCGATTGGTATTTATAAACGCCGGAGTCCTGTTTGGTCAGCACCGAAATATATTTCTGTTCGATAAGCGACAGCGTCAGATCAGGCAGGGCGATCTTCTCCAGCGACGGATTGACCGCAATCAGGTTGAGATGACGTTCGGCGCCTTTATTGATATAGCCCAAATCGCCGTCGGCTTTCACACCGACCAGATAATCATAGGGTGACACCAATACGCGGGCAGTGGCGGCCACAGAACGGCCGCTGCCTGCGGTAAAAGCTTCGGAAAGCAATTGCAGCTGGTAAGTTGCGTCAGCATAGGATTTCAGATCCAGCGGAATGGTCGCTTTGCCATCGACATCCGTGGTCTGATCCTGCAATTCAGTGTCGAAGCCGTCGCTGTTGGTGCGGTTCTCATAGAACAGGTAATCCGGGAACTGATCGAAGCTCGGGTACATCGGGCGCAGCGTCAGTTTTGAGGTGACGCGGCGCTCTTGCGCCGGCGTACCAAACAGATTCTGTACGTCGATATCGGCCTTCAGTTCGGACGGCTTCACCCAGCCCTGTTTACGATCCGGCGTCAGCTGGAGTTTGACTTTCAACTGATCGGGTTCGAACTCTTTCACGTTTACAGCCACGTGGCCGAGCAGGGTAGAGGTATCCTTATCTTTGCCTATCAAATAGAGATAGACGTTCCACTCGCCGGTAGGCGAGCTTTCGCTGGTGGCGTAACTCAGTTCGTTAAAGCCGCTGGCGTTGAGGGTCAGCGGTTGGGTGCTCATCAGGGTATCGCGCGGGTCGCGGATTTCAGCGCGTACCGGTACGCCCGCCAGGCTGTTACCCCACACGGCGGTGCGGGTAATAAGCCCGATATTAAAGGTGTCACCAGGCCGGTAGACGCCCCGATCCGAGAACAGATAGCTGCTTAGGGTACGCGGGTCGGACGGGGTCTCTTCGCCGCTGATATCAAAGCGCGACAGATCCAGACCGCGGTCGTTGTATTCACCGGTTGGCAGGAAGGAGACGTCCCCCTCTTTTTCCACCAGGAACATCACCGGCTGGCGCTCGTTTTTATACACGTCGAGCGCTGGGAAACGCGCGTGGCCATCGGCGTCGGTCGTTTGGGTGACCAGCGCTACGCCGTTTTTACCGATGACGGAGACTTTGGCATTGGCGACCGGCTGGCCGGAGTGGACTGACTGTACGAACACGTCACGGGTTTTGTCCTGTGAACGCTTACTGATGATGCCCAGATCGGTGATGACCACAAAACGTGAGTCACCGACGCTGGCTTCGCTTTCATCGTCGCCGCTTTCGCTGTTGTATTGATCGTCCTGAGCGGCTTCGTCGGTTTTGATCTCTTTCTTCGCCGGATCCCACGGGGTCAGGGTCAACAGGAAAACGCCACGGCGCGCGTTCGGGTTATCCGACAGATAACGAGAGAGGTCGATACCCTGATAGCTGACTTCGCCTGGTTTTTCGTTGTTCACGGCGCTGGTGTATTCAAAATGCTCGGTGAAATACTCATCGCTCAGGCGATTGAACTGTGCCGAGGAGTAGTCACTGCTTTTGAATGACACGATATGTTGCAGCTGGCTTGGGATCACCCGCTTGATGTCGAGTTTGAGGCCCGGCACGTTTCGTGCCGCCACGCTGATCTGTTTTTCTCCACTCATCGACAACAATGAGCCCTGGGACATAAAGCTCAGCGAGGTAGGGTAGTCAGGCACGATAACCAGCTGATAGCGCTTCTCAGGCATTTTGTAGCCACCGAAAGAGGTCAGCGTATTGGCTATCTCGACCAGCATGTAGCGTTTGGCGGGTGCATCAAATTTAAAGCTGAACTGCGGCTGATACTCCTGTTCGGCATCGTTAAGCGTCAGCTTCACCGGCGTGGATTGATTAATAATGCCCGTATCAATTTCTGACATATCCCACGGATAGACAGCGTCTGTGTCGTCATCATTATTGTCGCTGTCTTTCGGATTTTTTTCCGGCAGCAACCAGGCTTTCACCGCGCCACCGATCTCTTTATCTTTTACCGCGTCGCTCAGCGCCACGATCAGGGCGCGCTCGCCCTTATTGTCATTGGCATCTACCACGGTGGCGCTGACATCTTTCACCGCCAGACTGTAGAGCGTAGGGACAGCCACCCAATTATTTTTGACCGTGGAGGTTGGCTGCGACGCAGCGGTTGATTTCACCCCTTTTCCAATCGCAATATGCACGGAGCCGCCGTGGTCGAGTGCCTGTAACGCTTCAGAGTGCACCCAGGCGTTGAGTTTTTTCTCATCATAGACCAGCGAATAATTGAGCTTTTTCTCCGGCGTCTCTTTGCCCTCGGTCAGCCCCAGCGATATTTGTTTTTCAAAACTGGCGACGTCCACCGGCGCATTAAACTGCACGCGGAAGATAGCGCTGCGCTTTTTAGGGTCCTGCGGATCCTGATAGTACTCGGCCTGACCCAGCTGATAATCAAACGCTGGCACGTTGACGTCATATTCGGTCTGCGTGATTTTGCTCTGCGGGGCCAGCAATTTGGCGGGATCAAGTTTGATTTTGTAGGTTGCGCCCATCGGCAACGGGGCTTTTGGCGTAAACACCAGCGTCGAAGCATTACGCCACTGCCACTGACCTTCTGCGGACGGCGAGAGGCTGATGCCCTGATCGACGTTTTTACCCACCAGCGTGATCGGCGCTACTGAGTTTCTGAAGTACAGGGAAATTTCCTGTGGCAGGCGGCTGTTGGTGGTGTAATTGACGAGTTGCGGCGGGGAGACGCGCAGCGTGGTTTCTTGATAGACCAGCGGTGCCGGTTCTATCGGTTGCGGGCGGTTGAGCCAGACGTGGTAACCGTAAAAGCCGCCGACGGCCAGCAAAACCAGCAACAGCAAGGCCGCACCCACCGATTTCGGGTGATTATCGACCCCGCGTTCCAGACGCGCAAAACCGTTTTTCAGGCCACGGGCACTCGTGGTTGCCCAACCCGGCGCACGCCACTCAATGTTGCCGACGATCGGGCGGAAAATCCGTCCGATCAACCAGAAGACTTTACACACCACCCAGCACACGCTTTTGATCAGCGTAAAGGGCAGGCGAAGCAAAAACCGTAATAAATCCATTATTTGAACCTTTTTCCTGTCATTAAGGATCGGAGTCACTGCGCGCCACCCAACCTTTTGATGAGCAAAAGTCTGTTTCAGGCTGGCCATCGGGGGCGCTGTATTTGTAAGGAATGGTAAGTAAAAGCGTTAAAAATAGCGAATCAATAAAGGCTATTTTCAGCTCATCTTGCACCATCCTGCTGACAGGCTCTCGGTGAGAGGCATAAATCATAAATAAAAATGATAACTTTTCTCACTTATCGTCAGCCCTGAGGGAGGTATTCTCATACATTTCAGTGGGTTGTTTTTTAGGGGAGATATTTTTCTTATTGAAAAAACAACGTCATATCACAGATGAAAAAACTTCATAAAGAAATCACTTTTCAAATTTTGCGCATTTTTATTACATAACCTATACGTTAACTTAACCTAAATTTATCATTAAAATCATTTGTGTCGTCTGACGCAGAAAGCTTTTAACGGGCCAAGCCTCATACAAGGGCTTCTTTTGGATTTATTTCGAGCAGATTCACGGAGGAACTGATAACTGAAAATGCTGTTTAATTATGCCTGCCGGAGCCTTTATGCATCGCCGACCGCCATTATCTAAAGTTGCCTTAGCCGTTCTCTCCGTCGTCGCTTCACCTTCCGTCTTTTTATTTCCCTTTCCGGCCGCTGCCGTGGTGTTACAAGCATTCAACCCTGCTGATAATGACCAGTTGGTGGGCGATTTGCTGGTCACCAGCGGCAGCAGCGTTGACCTGACCGGCAACCAGCGCTTTCAGCCTGGCGTGGACGGCTCAGTAAGCAGCACGCTGGGCGCGCTGCAGAGCCTCGGGCGTATCGTCAACGATCATGGTGCTATTGGTGCAAACCGGCTGGATATCGGCCCGGCTAACTTTGGCATCACCATCCCCGACCCCACGACAGGCGGTAATACCACCTTCCAGGTCTACAACCCATCGAGCCTGGTGGCGCTGAGTCCCATCAATGCCAGCACCGCTGTTTCAGACGTGGTGAACGTGGGGGACAATCAATACATCAATACCCGCATCGCGGACGTGAATACCGGCGGCACGCTGAACGTCAATATCGGCCAGGCGAATGCGGTTTCAACGGCCAGCACTAACGGTTGGAGCATGGCGGCCAAGCAGAGCACGCTGTTCAACGTGGACGGCACCGGCGGTGCCGACACCACGCTCAACTGGAATTCCAATAACCGCATTACGTTTACCGGTACGGCGGCTAATCCGACCGTACCGCGGCAGTTTGCCGTCGCTAACCTGATCACTTATCAAGGCGCGTTCACTGTCCAGACGCTGGATAATCAGGTGAATAACTTCAATGTCACCACGGCCGCTGGCCTGAAAAGCTACAACGACTGGCTGATAAGCCAGCTTCAGTCCGGCAATCTGGACAAAAGCAGCTACCTTTCCAATTTCAATAAAGCGTTTACGCTGACCAACACCACCATTGATTACAACATCTCTGCCAACGATCCGACCGATGACGTCGCACAGGCTATTGGCAACCGCATTGTTATCAATGCCACTGGCCCGAATGCCAAAGTCAACGTGGCGGCAGGTAAAACGCTGGAAGTTATCGGCGCGACGGGAGGGGCTATTCATGCCACTAACGGCGCACTGGTCACGGTTAACGGCAAAGTCAGCAGCGCCAGTTCATCAGGGGAGGGGGCGGCGCTGTACCTCGATAACAGCGCTGGCGTCAATAATGGCGTGATTAACGGCGGTTTTGTCAATAAAACGGATGGTACCGGGGTCAGCACCACAGGGTTTGCTTCCAACGGCGTTCAGGTACTCAATAACAGCACCTTTACCAACAACGGCATTGTCAACTTCGCCACCACGGGGGGAGTCACCTCTGCGATTAACCTGGGCGTGGGGTCAACGGCTAACAACAGCGGCAATATTAACGTCGGTGTTAACGGCTCCAGCGCCAGCGGCACCACTACCGGCGTATTAGTCGGTGATGCGACGGCAAGTTTTATCAATAATTCCGGCGGCACGATTTATCTCGGGCGCGGGCCGCAGAACAGCCTGACCGATAGCCCAACTGACACCTCGGTCAACCAGAGCGGGCTGACCGCCGGAGTGCAGGTGAACAGCGGAGGCAGCGGCATCAATAACGGCAGCATCGTGATTGGCTCGAAGGTGCAGAACGGCGCGGGCATGTTTGCCAACGGCGGCAATGCAACCACGATGATTAACGACGGCAACATCGACGTTAACGGCAAAGCCACCGCGGTGCCGCGTGAGAATATCGCCATGTCGGTAGTCAATGCGGGCAGCGGCGGCAATATCAACAACGCCGGTACTATCAACCTCAACGGGGTCAATGCCACCGGGATCAAAGTGATTGCGACGGCGGGAAATACGGCGGCCGCCAACTCCACCGGGACGATTAACGTGGCAGGCGGCGCAGACCCGGCCAGCGGCACGCGCAATTTCGGCGTCTGGGTTGAAGGACAGGGAACCGGCACTGCCAGCGCAGAAGTTGACGGGCCTATCAACCTGTCGGGCAACGGCGCAATCGGGGTACATGCGCGCGGTAATGCCACCGTCGATGTGGCCGTGCAGGCGGTTCCGACGTTCACCGGCGGCAGCAACCAGATCGCCTTCTTCGCCTACGGCCCGAATGCCAAAATCAACACCATTGGCAATAACGCGTTTAATGTGACCACCACCGGCTCAACGCTGTTCCGCCTTGAACAGGGCGCTGACTTTGATGGCACCGATCTGTCACTGACCGCGTCGGGTACAAACTCGGTCGGCGTTATCGGCACCGGCACGGGCGGCACCGTGGTGGCGACAAAAAATGCCACGCTGGAGGTGTCTGGTAACGGCGCTACCGGCGTGGTTGTTGAAGGGGGAGCGACAGGCACCATTGATGCCGATACCACCATAAACCTGTCTGGTACTCATGCCGTGGGCGCGATTGCCGATGGGCAAAAACATACCTTAACCGGGGCCAACAGCGGTTCAGCCTCGCCAAATACCACGCTGACGTCGGCCGCCGTGCTAACTTCTGCGCAAAATGGATTAACCGGTTATATCGCCCGTAACCGCGCCGCGCTCACCAATTCGGGTGACATTACCTTTACCGGTGCCGGGGCAACCGGTATCCGCGTCGAGAGCGGGGCGACCGGCACTAACACGGGGAACATTTCAATTAACGACGGCGGTACCGGGATCGTGGTCAACAGCGGCACCGGCACTCTGAATACCAGCGCCAGCACCAGCGGAAAAATTGACGTCAACGGTGGCAGTACGGCCTCCCGCACGACCGGGATCAGCGCCAGTGGCAGTAAAGCCACCGCCACCCTGAGCAACGGATCACTGATTAACCTTAACGGCATGGGGGCGATCGGGGCCGAAGCGGTGAATGGCGGCACGGTCACCGTATCGGGAACGGCCACGCCAGCGTTCAATAATACGGACCAGATTGCATACCACGCCATCGGCGCCGGTTCGACTATCAACAGCGCAACCAGCGTGTTGAACGCCTCGACCGATCGCTCCACGCTGTACCGTATTGAAGACGGCGCGGCCCTGGCGCTCAGCAGCGGCTCGGTTCTGACGGCGTCGGGTGCCGACAGCCAGTCGCTGGTCGCGTCCGGTCTTAATACCAGTATCAACACCCGGGGGTCGAGCCTGATTGCCAGCGGCAACGGCGCGCGGGGCATCCTCGCAGAAGGCGGGGCAACGGGAAATCTGGATGCGGCAAGCCAACTGACGCTGAGTGGCGTAAATAGCATAGGTGGCGTTGCCGACGGACAGAAACACGACCTTACCGGTGCGGCCAGCGGCGCGCCGGCGGCGGCGACGTTAACCAGCGCCGCCACGCTGACGGCCAGCGCCAGCGGGGCCAACGGTTACGTTGCAAGCAATCTCGGGCAGGTGATCAACAACGGCCTGATGACATTCAGCGGGGATAATAGCACCGGTTTGCTGGCGCAGGCCGGAGGTAGCGCCAGCAATAACAGCACGGCCACGCTGACCGGTAATAACAGCAGCGGTATGGCGACGGCCTCAACCGGCACCGCCACCAACGGCGGCACCCTGACCCTGAGCGGCACCGGTTCGACGGGAATGAACGCCTCACAGGGCGGGACGGTAACCAATGCCAAAGCAATCAATCTGACCGGCGCCAGTGGCACCGGCATGTCGGCCGGGCAGGGGGCCGCGGCAGTCAATAACGGCACGCTTAATCTTACGGGTGACAACAGCAACGGGATGACCACCACCCCAACCGGCAGCGCGACCAACGGCGGCACCCTGACCCTGAGCGGCGCAGGCGCAACAGGGATGAACGCCTTACAGGGCGGGATGATAACCAACGCCAGCACGGTGAGTTTGACCGGCGCCAGTGGCACCGGTATGTCGGCCGGGCAGGGGGCCATGGCAGTCAATAACGGCACGCTCGATCTCGCTGGTGCAGACAGCACCGGCATTCTTGCCAACTCCGGCAGTCATATCTCTAACAACGGTACGCTGCATGTCACACAGGGCACAGGGATTGACGTCAGCGGGGCCGGGACAACGGTGGCGCAGGCCGGTGTCATCAATGTTGATGACGGTGTCGCGGGTATTCGTGTTGGGGAGGGGGCTCAGCTATTACTGAACGGCGGTAACAGCACTATCACCTCCGGCGGTACGGCACATGGTGTGCTGCTCGATACCGGCGTGACGGGGCTGACGATGAACGACGTTACCCTGAATATCACCGGCAGCGGCAACGGCATTGAAAACCGTGCCGAAAGCGGGAATGTCACTCTGAATAATGACACGATCACTATCGCCAACGGCGGCGGTGTACGCACCGCCACGGCGTTCGATCCAGCCTCTACGCTGCGGGTCAACGTGAGCGGCAGCGGTACGGCGTTTAACTTTACGCAGGCCGATCTCTCCACTACGCAAAGGGCGCTGAACTTAGGCAGCGGCTATGTGTTCAACGTCAGCGGCGCGGGCGGCACCGGGATTAATGCCAACACCACCGGCGACGTGGTCACGGCCGCGACGGTCAATATCACCAACAGTGCAGGCGGCTCAGCGCTGGTCGCGGGCAATGCCGGTGCGGTCCTCAATACCGGCGTGCTGACTTCGGCCAGCCTGACGGCCCCGGTCGTCGATCTCAGTCACGGCACGACCGCACGCTTTGAGAACCAGGGCACTATTACACCGTCGTCCGCCAGCGGGATCGCGGTTGCGGGCAGCGGCGGCAATGACAATATTCTGCTCACCTCCGGCAGCGTCGTGGGTGACATCAATACCGGCGACGGAGATGACACCATTACCTGGAACGGCGGTACGCTGGACGGCAGCCTGACGCTGGGGGCAGGTAACCTCAACCGTGCGTATATCAACGGCGTGGATCTGTCGCAGACGCGCCATATTACCAGCGGGATCGGTACCGATAACGAGGTCACCTTCACCCACATTGTGTCGCGCGGCGGCAGTTTTGACACCGATGACCTGAGCCGCGGCGTTAACCTCGGTAACGGCTGGAACGTGATTAACTTCACCGATAACACCCAGTGGGAATTGACCGGTGACCTGAAGCTGGCGCACAGCAACGTTAACATCGACAGCACCTCTACCCTGTTTGCCGGCAATGAGGCCAACCCGACCCTCTCCGGCGGTGAGCTGAACTCGGTTATCGTCACCAATGCCGGCACCCTTGATTTAACCAACGGCAGCGGATCGCCGGGCAACAGCCTGACCATCGCGGGCGATTTGATCTCCGACAGTGGCGTGGTGAAGATGATCACCAACCTCAACGAAGGCGGGGTGCTGAGCAATCAGTTTACCGATACGCTGAAAATCAACGGCAACGCCAGCAGCGGGACCACCACGCTGGACGTCACGCCGGCGGCGGTCAGTACCGGTAAACTCACCGATCTCAATCACTCTTCCACTATGGATGCCTATGAGGGGATTTCGTTGGTGCAGGTCGCCGGTAATGCCAGCGCCAGCAGCTTTGCGCTGAAGGGGGGGTATCTGGCAGCAGGGCCGTGGCGCTACAATCTGTACAGTTTCGCGCCAGGCAGCAGCGACGCCAACCAGCGTGAAGTGGCCGGTGGACTCAATAACACCTTCTGGGATTACCGTATCGGCAATGCCTACGTCTGTGAAGGGGATGCGTGTAATAAAGTGAGTAAACAACCGGTTGCGGTCACGCCGACCCATCCGGGAACGCCTGAACAACCGGCGATACCGGCCGATCCTGCCGTCCAGCCGTTGACCAATCCACCGGATGACGGTTGCGTGGTAGACGGCGTTGATAACTGCGCGCCGGGCCGTCGGGCGGTAACGCCTCAGGTGCCGTCCTACATTTCAGCCCCGGTGGCGCTGGCCTATTACAATGCCTCGATTATCGACGATCTGCACAAACGCCTCGGTGAACTGCGTCATGAGCAGAGTCTGTCTGACGGGACCGGCGGTGAGATGTTCCTGCGTTATATCGGTTCCAACATGACCTATAAATCCAACGTCGGGTTTAAACAATTTGGTTATGACTTTGATATGGATTACAGCGCGGTGCAGGTCGGCGGGAACCTACTGCGCCTTGATGGGGATAAAGACAGCCTGCGCGGCGGCCTGGCCTATACCCACGGCAACAGCCGACTGCGGCCACAGGCGGCGGACGGATTTAGCAGCACCACCTTCAACAGCGACAGTCTGGCGCTCTACCTGACCTGGCAGCGTAAGAACGGTTTCTACATGGACGGTGTGCTGTCCTTTGATAATCACCGTGGTGAAACGGATATTGCGCGTCAGAGCGACGTGGGATCGCCGAAGGCGAAAAGCAGGAGCGCCTCGCTGGAGTCCGGTTATCCCTACCTGTTCGACAACGGCCTGAAGCTTGAACCGCAGGCACAGCTGATGTACACCCGCATTAATATGGAAAACTTCACCGACGAAGACAGCACAACGGTGGATTATCAGAATTATAGCCAGACCCTGGGGCGTTTGGGGGTACGGGTAGATCGTACTTGGGTCGATGAGACGGGGCGGCAGTATACGCCGTATGTCCGTGCTAACTATTTCCGCGGCTGGGGCGGTGAAGCGAAAACCACCCTGGGTGCCGAAAATACCGATATCAGCCAGACATTTACCAGCGGTAAATTTGGGCAGATGGGAGAGTTGGGCACGGGGGGAACGGTGACCTTTAAAAACGATTTATCACTGTATGCTGAAGTGGATTACCGCAAGGAGATCAACAGCAACGGCGCCAGAGGGTGGGGCTATACCGGCGGGGTACGCTGGACGTTCTAAGAGATGCAGCACCGGGAAAGGCGGCCTGATTTTGGCCGCCGACCTGCCGAAAGCGACGTTGAAACCGGCTATCTGAGCGACTCAAGATGCATCAGGAACTTACTCAGCATCACCGACATTCCACCCACGTTAAACAGCAGCGCCAGCCATAATAAGATCATTAAAAAAACGACAATTTCCGCTATTCTGTAAAACACGCATTTTCCCTCGCTGTTCACAATCCCCGAACCTTAACCTAAATTTCAGAGAGTGCCAAACACGCAAAGGAATCGGCATGGCTTTGCTCACCTTTATTGTTGAACATGAAAAGCCAGGTAATGAATAGTGGGAAGATAAATGCGTAATAGTTAATAAAAAACCAATAAAAGACCTTGGTGACATGAGGCAGGTATAAACGCTGATTCATCCTGCCTCATGATCTTTAATTACACGTCTTTCTTGATTTTAAGCCATTCAGATTTAACTTTGTCTTTAAATGATTCTTTCGGAGTCTGTTTACAGGCTTCAACGACCAGAGGGGTCACTTTCTGTATACCTTCTACATTCAGCACCGCCGCTTCAGGTTTTCCATGTGAGTTTAACCCCTCAGCAAAACTGATGGCAGTAGGCTGGAAGCTATCATCTAAAGCCAGGAAGTCTTCGCAAGTCCAGGAGTTAACCGGCTTTGTATTGGCCGCTTTGCTGCTGTCCGCAGCGTAACTCGCTGTGGCGAAGGCCATTGCACCCACCATGCTGATAACTAATAATTTTAATTTCATTATTCTCTCTCCATTGAGCTAATTTATTAATCGGATTATTAATCGGGCATGCATGCATGTAGTGAAATATAGACCAGTAAAGAGTAATTGCAAACCCAACATAATAAATAATACTTACAGGTTTAATTTGTAGCAGGCAACTTCTAACGAAAGGGTATTATATTTATCGGATGTAATTAAATAGCGGCATAAGCAGAATAATGGCCGGTCGAAGTGATTTTCCCGAATTTCAATATCCTATAGGATTTTATTTATTTGTATTAATATGAATAATAAGCAGGGTGAATTATTTTTGAGCGGTATCATTGAATGTTAACGTTAAAGCCATTCTGCCAGCGTGTGGTTATTCTCTGGGGAAGGTCGCGGGTCCGCCATCTGCATCTGGGATAAGTAATGAAAAATCTGTCTTAATCAATCCTGTGGCAGCGGGCTAGTCTGGGGTCTTTACCGTGACCGGAATACAGATAATGACTGATAAACTTACCCAGGCAGGGTTCTGGCGAGTCGCCCCGGATTCATCCACACTGGAGCAGCCCCGCGTTTTTATCCGCCTGTTTGTGGGCGAAGGGGAGATCGATAAAACCATCGCCTTCTATGAGAACCTGCATGGCGTAAAGGCTGATATGCGCTTTGATTTTCCTGAACATCGCCTGGTACTTGCCGCCGTAGGGCCATTCCTGATCCTTGAAGGCTCTGACGCAGATCTCCTCCCTTTCCGTTCCACCGTGGGCACGCTGCTGGTGGATGACATCTACCCCTACTTCGATCGGCTTTCGGCGTCAGGTGCGGAGATTTTCTTCGGCCCGGTCGATGTTCCCACTGGTGCATGTTTTAACGCAAAATTACCGGGTGGGTTGGTGATCGAATACGTTCACCACCGGCCACAAGCTAATGAGTAAGGGAGTTTTTTGAGCAGGGAGAGGGTAAGGAAGGATAATGGTGTCCCTTACAGGAACGATTCTAAATTATCTAATTGAAAAACAAATATTAAATAATTTGTTAAATTCATGTGGGATACTTCGTGAGATCGCATGGCAAGCCAGATAGCAGTCATCCAATATCTGTATAAAGGTTTGGTCTTTATACATCTTCCTATTCAAAAAAATTTAGGTTAAGAGCAACGACGAGTATGATACTGAGATTGCCCATAACAAGTACAAGGAATTAGCATGGAAATGCAGTACACCAACCTTTTGACCCCGGAGTTAAGAGCATCGTTGGATTGCCCTTCTTTTTCGTCAGAACAAAAATCAACTATGCCCGATGAAGCAAGGCAGCTCGTTGAAGCGCAGGAAGTATTCCTGCGTGAACATCCCGTTAATGCAGTTTATGTAATTGCCACTGTCGGGAGTCGGAGCAAACAAGGGGGCGTGATCGTCCAAGGTAATTCAGGACAATCCATTCAGCTTAATAACGGGCATAAAACCCAAAGTGCTCAGACCGGTGACTGTGTGGTTTATGAGGATGGCAGCACCGCAATAATTATCAGCGGCGCAGGGAGAGCGATGCACGATAATCACGGCCACAGTATAGCGCTCGTTGGCAGCCGCCTGAGTAACGGTGATGAAATCATAAGTTCCCCTCAGACGACCGCGTTGATCGTGCAGCGTCAAGGCGTGCCACTTTGCTAAGATTTCCTGAAAGAGGTGGAGATCGATGAGTAATCGCTCCTGCTGGGATGGTAAAGGTGAGGGCTTGCACGGTGATCCAACGACCACTGGTGCACAATGCATCAGCAGCTACCAGAGTGCATCCAATGCGGGACTGGGCGCCTTACGCATCGGAGATAAAACAACTGCCTGCCCTAAATGCGGCAAGCCGGGGGTGATAACAGAAGGGCATTCTTGGGTAATATTGGACGGATTAGCCGCAGCCGTTGATGGTGCTGAAATTATGTGTGGGTGTCCGCCGGGAACAAACAGACTCGTTGCTCCAGCGGGTCAGTGGATGGGAAGCAAACCGGCCCCCGAGCCTGATTTTATGACCCAGCCCACGCAACATGCACAGGCAGCGAAAAAGCCGCAACCAGATAAACGCGAAGCCGTAGACGCTGGCTTCGGTATTATGCCCTTTTGCGCAACGCCAGAAACCTTCCAGAATTATCTTTTTAGTGGGGAGCCACCGTTAGGAACGAGGGAGTTATTCCGTTCTTTAAATGGAAGCGGCAAGCAATTTAAAGCCGGTACAATCATGCTAGTAGTTGATCCAGCCAAACAGGACAGCACTCAAATAGCTCACATGCAGGCGGCTAAAGAACGTATTGATGCAGCACTCGCTCCCCTTTCTCATCAGCAAGCAAACTTCCTATATAAACATAAAGATACGATTGAAATGTTTGCCGCCGCTAGTAGCACAGCAAATGAAGTTGCAGGATATTCAAGTAAAGTTACTGATGCAGCTAAAGGCTACTTTGGGAGAATTGAAAAAATTCTCGTGAGCATTCAAAACGCATATAAGAACCAGTACATCACAAGTGGTTCTCTTATCAGTGAACAATTTTTCGTTGAACGTCGAATGTTGTTTGGTCAACTTGATAGTGTTCTGAAAATGTTCATGCGACATCGCTTCATGTTCAACGATTATAAAGATCTCAGAAGTGCACTTGGGCTTTCGAGCAGTTCAATAACTCATCGCTGGAATGAGACTGGTGTGAGTGATATTGAGGGATACGCTACTCATATTGAAAAGCTCGCTAAGTATGTGAAGCTCATGGAAACTGCAGGAAAAATTGGAATAGGATTATCTGCACTCGACACTGCTGCAAAAATTACTGAGGCTTGTACCACGGGTAGAGATTGTGAGATAACATCTTTTACTTCAATTGGTGAATTTTCAGGCAGTTTACTCGGTGGTGCTGTTGCTAGCAAAATCCTCGCGGGAGGTGCTACTGAAGCAATTTGCGTTGCTGTGTTAGGAGCTGCCACTTTTGAAGCAGGTGGTGCTGGTGCGTTGTTGTGCACTGTTGGTGTTGCCGGTGGTATTGCATATGGAAGCGATAAAGCTTTCTCAGCGGTTGGTGAACATCTTGGTGATACACTATACGAGGTTATTGGCAATGATTAATGCAGCCGATAAAATTTTCATCGGAGTTGCAGGACTGGGATTTGCATTCGCCTTAGCAAGTGTCATTACTTCCGTATTAAATAGGAAGCGGTTCAAAGAAATTTGCATCTTATATAAAAATAAATATGGAAGTCTCCCAGATATGGTTGTGCTGTTCGATGACGTTAACACCCTTTATGTTAACTTTGCGTACAGCGTGAAAATGCAATTTATTTTTAAGCCGTTACTTTGGAATAAAAGTTCACACTTCACGAGAAATGACGATAAAGATTTTATTCGGGGGCTACCAAAGAGGCTAATTGTCCCGTTTTACGTAGAATTATATCTTGCTGTAGTCAGTCTTGCGCTTCTTATTGTCGCGGGAATTCTAATGATAATAATAAAATATCGTTGAATCTAACGTGGTGGTGTTTTCGTATTTAATTTTGAACAACACATCCATTTTCGATCCGAGGAAAGAATGGCTAAATGGATGTAAGGTGTCCGTTTTGCGGACAAACATACACTACCAACCACTCAGTAGAATTCCGCCCAATCCTCAACCACGTCAAAATACATGTTGATGTCACCGAACCTCATACGAGCACCGCGCGTTAACGCTTCCAACTCCCACCGTTCCGGGGAAATGCCGTTTTTTGCCAGCTCACTGGATATCAGCGGGAGTCTGGCGCGTTCCGCTGGCGTCAATCCGGCTGACGGGGCAATTTCACGTCCTCTTATTGGGTCATAACTGCGCTGTGCTTTGCTTATCCGTGTGTTTTCTTCACGGATACGCACCACAATCGCCTTCACGGCGGCAGTGTCGTTCCAGTCAATCGTCGTTGCAGTATCATTTTCAGCGGTCACTGTGTGCGATTCAAGCCGGTTATTTTGGCTTTTCTGCCGATTTTCTCCGGAAGAGCTTTCGACCAACCCACAGTTATTGACAGGACTCCGAGGCGCTTTTTAAAGTCAAAGAATTAACGTCAACGGCAAAAGACAGCGTAGCGGAATACCTCGCCAAAGTGTTGTCGTACTTTGCTGGCTAATTCTATCGCGCCCCGATCTTCAATTTTCTGAAGCACGAGTAGCAGCTCTAAATCTTTGAGTGACGCGAATGACAGGGTTGTCACAAGTATTAAAACGAGAAATGCGAAAAGGATGGAGATTCCTTTCAAATTTATATACGCGGATCACAGCAGCAGGTTTTCACGCCGATGAATTAGCATTACGTTCGCGAGCTTTAATTTTCTCGAACGCCTCGATGCAATCAGGGTCTCCATGACTGGCCATGCATTCCAAGCAATCGCCGCCACAGTTTAGATTTAATGACTCAGGATCATTGCTCATTTCCCTGCCACATATCCCACACTTTTCTATCATATCCCCGACTCATCCTTTTTTGTACGAGAAACCCACTGACAATCGGCTTTTACAACTATGCATTCGCCAGCCTCTATCTGCATCAGCAAAATCCAGGGTTAAAATTATTAAAGGTGCGGCTGTCAATGAATCAACACGAACGATGGCGGACGACTGAGAAAAGTGGGGTAGAAGAACAAAGCCTGAACCAGAGCGAACCTTGAATGGTGTCCCCTACAGGAATCGAACCTGTAACTAGCCCTTAGGAGGGGCTTGTTATATCCGTTTAACTAAGGAGACACGGACGGTGTTGAAACCGCCCGCGTAGTATACCCGTTTTTATCACAATAATAAGATGTTAGCCGGTCGTTTGGTTGTTTCGTCGCCAGTTACGGCGCTTTATTGTTGCTTTCCTGCGACGTGTTCGCCTTCTGTTTCCTGCTGGCCTTGTCCTTTTTGGCTTTATTCTGATTGCTCATGTCATTGCGGATCTGTGCGTGGCTTATCAGCGCGAAGATGAAAGTACCACCGATGATATTCCCGGCGAGCGTCGGCAGGGCGAAGGGCCAGACGAATTCGTACCAGGGGATAACCCCCGTGAACACCAGATACAAGATCTCTACCGAACCGACCACAATGTGGGTCAGATCCGCGATGGCGACCAGATAGGTCATCAGCATGATCACCCAGATTTTTGCCGTACCTGCTGACGGTAGCATCCAGACCATGGTGGCAATCAGCCAGCCGGAAATAATGCCGCTGACAAACATGGCCGTTGGCGTTTTCTCCATAATCTTCATGCTGATGGCGCGGAAAGCGGCATCTGTATCGGCATCAAAAAACGGCACCAGATGAAATGCCAGCGCCGCGCAGGCGCAGCCAATCAGATTTCCTGCGAGTACCACGCCCCACAGTCGCAGCAAAATGGCATGATTCTTCAGCGTAGGCTTATGCATCACCGGCAGGACGGCAGTGACGGTGTTTTCCGTGAACAGTTGCTGACGCGCCATGATCACAATAATAAAGCCTGCGGTGTAGCCGATGTTCTCAATAAAGAAGCGTTCAGGCGTATCGGGAAGGCGGGCGTGCAGGATGCCTTTGACCATTAATGATGCGCTGATGGAAAGCCCGGCCGCAATCGCTGACCACATGAGCGCCAGCCCGTCACGTTCAAGCTCCTTCTCACCTTCCAGGCGGATTTGCTCATGAACGGCCGCAGCAGGTGAGGGCAGATTCTCCTCATCCACTTCAATTTCTGTTCCCTGTGAATGCTCTTCGCTGTCGACATCAAGGCCGGATGTCTGTTGTTTATTTTCCTGGTTCATAAGCCGCTCTCTCCGGGGTCCCGTAAATCCGTGCTGTATTAAGATGCTGTTAAAGCATAGATGAGGCGCTGCGGTTGTGCTGCGGGAACTGTCTGCATCTGCCCAATAAGTAACAAGATTTTTAATTTTGTACCCTGTGGAACATATTTGCGTGGTTATGCTGGGATTGTGCGTTTTACCGGAAGTTAACGCTAAACCCCAGGCTGCGACGCGCGGGATGCTTATGATATGATGCACGCTTGTGAAATTTACGGGATGCGCCCATGTTTGAAGCCCTTAACCTCAGTTGTGTGCGCGATGAGCGAACCCTGTTTATCGGCTTAAGTTTCACCGTTGAACCCGGTGAAATGGTGCAGATTGAAGGCCAGAACGGTGCCGGTAAAACCAGCCTGCTGCGGATTTTAGCCGGGCTGTCATTGCCGGACGTCGGCGAAGTGCGCTGGCAGGGGGAAAATACCCGCCGTCAGCGTGATATTTTTCACCAGCAGTTATTGTTTCTGGGGCATCAGCCGGGAATTAAATCTGTTTTGACCGCCTACGAGAATCTGGCGTTTTATCAATCCGTTGATGGCAAAACTGACGCCGATGCCATCTATCAGGCATTGGAGCATGTTGGCTTGTTGGGCTATGAAGATGTCACTGTGGCGCAGATGTCCGCCGGGCAGCAGCGTCGTGTGGCGCTGGCGCGTCTGTGGCTGACCCGGGCACCGCTGTGGATCCTTGATGAACCCCTGACGGCAATTGATAAGCAAGGCGTCGCGACCCTGATTGCGCTGTTTGAACAACATGCTGAGCGTGGTGGTATGGTGCTGCTGACCACTCACCAGGATCTACAGGGTGTAAACCGCAATCTGCGTAAACTCCGCCTGACAAGTGAGTCTCATGTTTACTAAAATCCTGCGCCGCGAATTGAAAATCGCTTTTCGAAACAGTGCGGAGATTATTAATCCGCTGTGGTTTTTCATTATTGTCATCACGCTGTTTCCACTGGGATTAGGGCCTGAACCACAGCTGCTGGCGCGGATTGCACCCGGTATTGTCTGGGTTGCCGCACTGCTGGCTTCGCTGCTGTCGCTGGAAAGGTTATTCCGTGATGACTACCTGGACGGTACGCTGGAGCAGCTTCTTTTATTGCCGACGCCGCTGTCACTCACCGTGCTGGGGAAAGTATGTGCTCACTGGGTGGTGACCGGCCTGCCGTTGTTAATCCTCTCACCGGTGATCGCGTTGCTGCTCTCGCTGGATTTTAATACCTGGAAGGCGGTGGCATTGACCTTATTACTGGGCACACCGACCCTGAGTTTTATTGGTGCTATCGGGGTAGCTCTGACCGTGGGCCTGCGCAAAGGCGGCGTATTACTCAGCCTGTTGGTATTGCCGCTCTATATTCCAGTGCTGATATTCGCCACGGGTGCGATAGATGCCGCGTCAATGAGTATGCCGATTGGGGGCTATCTGGCGATCTTAGGCGCGATGCTGGCGGGAAGCGCGACACTGACCCCTTTTGCGACTGCCGCTGCGTTAAGAGTTAGCGTTCACTAATAAGAAGTGTCTGTCAGGGCCCTGACACAGAGTTATTTTACCTGTCGTTACAAAACGGCAGAAAAAACGCAACCTTTGACTAACATCACACTTCCCTATAGGGAACAATAGAGCGATGCCCATAAGTGCGGATGAGATGACCTCAGACCGCACAAGAGCCCACTGAGGTTTCACGGCATACCACACAGTGTAATTTTAAAGTGAGCAACGATAACAATGTGGAAATGGTTACATCAACTCGCGCGGCCTGAACGGCTTTACCACGTATGCGGCCGCTTTATTCCGTGGCTCGGTATCCTCGGTATTGCCTGCCTGCTCATTGGCTGGGTTTGGGGTTTCGGCTATGCGCCACCGGATTACCAACAGGGTAATAGCTACCGCATCATGTACATTCACGTCCCGGCGGCCATCTGGTCGATGGGCATTTACAGCGCGATGGCTATTGCTGCTTTTATTGGGCTGGTCTGGCAAATGAAAATGTCCGATCTGGCGCTGGCCGCCATGGCACCGGTAGGCGCAGTGTTCACTTTTATCGCGTTGGTCACCGGTTCCGCGTGGGGTAAGCCGATGTGGGGTACCTGGTGGGTATGGGATGCGCGGCTGACCTCCGAATTAGTGTTGTTGTTTCTCTACCTCGGCGCGATTGCGCTTTATAACTCCTTTGAGGACCGTCGTCTGGCGGGCCGTGCGGCCAGCATTCTGGTGCTGGTCGGCGTAGTGAATATCCCTATCATTCACTACTCGGTGGAGTGGTGGAATACGCTGCATCAGGGATCCACCAACATGCAGCAGTCCATCGACCCGAGTATGCGTTATCCGCTGCGTTGGGCTATCTTCGGCTATCTGTTCTTCTTTATAACTCTGACGCTGATGCGTCTGCGCAATCTGATCCTGTATCAGGAGCGTCTGCGCCCATGGGTCGCTTCACTGGTTAATAAGGAGCGCCGCTGATGAACGCCGCATTTTCCAGCTGGCAGGCCTTTTTTGATATGGGCGGTTATGCCTTCTATGTCTGGCTTTCAGTCGCCGCCACACTGATCTCCCTGATTGCTCTGGTGGCGCACACCTTTTGGCAGCGCAGCCATATACTGGCCGATGTACGTCGTCGGCAGGCACGTGAGAAACGCATTGTGCAATCCAATATTGATGCTAAAAAACGCCAGGGCGCTGCGGGGGAAAAAAGCCCGGTGCCAGTGAATCCGGATACGTCCGGGGAGAAGTTATTGTGAATCCACGTCGTAAAAAACGCCTGTCTCTTATACACATCTGACGCTGCCGACGACTCCTTACGT
>CAMLBO010000083.1 GCA_946478305.1 uncultured Enterobacterales bacterium | reverse complement strand
CACCTGCGCATTGTGTTCGTAAAACTGGCGGCCGGCATATTTGGCCGGAACGCTGGAAAGATGACCGAAATTGACCATGTCCAGTGCGCCGCAGGAGCCGACATACGGCACCTGCGTCTGTGCAATGGCGTCGAAGCGTTCAGGGCCACAGGCCAGTACGCCGTCAAATAAGAAGTCGCACACTTCGGTAGTGGTCAAATCCAGCACGCCTGAAAGCAACCCACTGGAGACCAGCTTTTCCATCGCTTTACCGCCGCTGCCGGTGGCGTGAAACACCAGGCAATCAAAGTCGTCTTCCAGGAGTTCGCTGGCGGTCTGGATACACGGTGTAGTGACACCAAACATAGTCAGCCCGATCGCCGGTTTGTCGTCATCATTTTCTGGATGCGAGAAATAGACCGCGCCGGCGATTTGGTGTGCGGCATTGGCCAGCACTTTGCGCGAAATCCGGTTTAGCCCGGCGACATCCGTTACCGAATAAAGCATGGCGATGTCGCTGGCACCGATATACGCCGACACATCCCCCGACGCCATGGTCGAGACCATCAGTTTCGGAATGCCCACCTGCAGGCTCTGCATCGCAGGTGTTATCAGTGCCGTGCCGCCTGAACCGCCGAGGCCAAGCAGGGCCGCGACGTCTTTGCGCGAGGCCATAAAGCGCTCAAACGCGACTGCCATCGCGCTGATAGCCCGGCCGCGGTCACCGCAAAATACGGCTTCTGCTCCTTGCGGGTGATACGCGGCAACGGTGGCTGCGCTAATATCCGCCGTCGTCGGGTGCTCCTGCGCTTTGGTCGATAAATCCACCGTGACTGTTTTCAGGCCGGTAGCCCGAACCAAATCATTCACAAATGTCAGCTCGCGGCCTTTGGTATCGGTCGTACTGGCGATATAAACACTGCGTGTTGTCACGGTCATCAGGAGCATCCTTGATATGAGTAAGATTTCGTAATAATGAGACGATGGTCTTATTCATGCAAGGCTATCATACACATTTGAGACTGGAGTCTCATATAATTTACACAACACTAATTTTGCTATGTCCATCAGCTATATTTGTTAAAGTTACCCATCAGAGTTATCGGCGGAATTCCATTTTGACCCCTATTGATACCCAGAAAGAACTGACCCCTGCACAACAACGCACCCGTCGCCGATTGGTGAGTGCCGCGATGCATTTTTCAGAAAGCGGCGCGCTGCCTACACTGACGGAAGTGGCGGCGCAAGCTGAGATGTCCCGTGCGACGGCTTATCGCTATTTCCCCACTCAGGGCGCCCTGGTGGCAGCGATGGTGGAGGAGAGCCTCAGACCGATCCTCGAATGGCGTCCCCGGCAGGATGATGTCGGCCAGCGCATTCATGCGCTGTTGGCTTTTGCCTACCCACGTATGCTTGAGCATGAAGGCGTGTTACGTGCCGCATTGCAACTCTCACTGCAGCAGTGGTCTGAGCAACGTCGCGATCCAAAATCCGCGGAGACGCTGGTGCGCGGTAACCGCAAAAATATTCTCAAACGTGTGGTTGAACCGCTGGAAGGCAAAATGTCAGCCGACAGTTTGCAGCGCATGATTTACGCCTTCTCACTGATATATGGCTCCGAGGTATTCATGGTGATGAAGGATATCTGGCACGTCGACGACAATGAGATCCTTAACGTGACGCAATGGATGGCCAAAGCCATTATGCGACAGGCCGAGGAAGATATGCGGCGGGGGAGTTAAAACAGGCGCGCTGGAATTACCGTTATGGGGTAACGCAGGTGAATTACCCCCCGGTCTGTTAATGACTTAAATCACAATGTTTTTGCTGCGCCGTGAAGCGGCGGAAGGCGTCAAGGGTTTCATCGCTGACGTGATGCTCCACGCCCTCTGCATCCAGACGTGCGGTCTCGGGGCTGATACCCAGTGCGATAAAGAACGACTCCACCACGTTGTGGCGTTCGCGGTTCTCGGCGGCCAGTTTCTCACCCTCTGGCGTCAGGAAAGTTCCCCGGTAGGGCAACTGGCGAACCAGCCCGGCGCTGGCCAGGCGTTTCAGGGTTTTTGCCACCGTAGGCTGTGATACACCCAGACGTGCGGCCAAATCAACCTGTCGCGCTTCGCCGAATTCACGGATCAAATCCGAAATCAGCTCCACATAGTCATCCATTAATTCCCGCCGATGCGCTTCGCGCACCTGTAAAAAACCCTGAGCGTGCTCTTCAGCATCCAGTAGTGGATTCAATTTCTTATTATTCACAACGCTTGCCTCTTTCTAGCTCAATGGTTTTTTACCTTAGCCGCCGATTGGGCGACAAGGAGTGACATTGTAAACCAAGCAGCCTCCAGCACCAATTTTTGCAAACTTCGCCTTGGCTATGTAGTATAGCCTATGCTATACATGAGGAATAAATCGTCATCATTTGTCATTGCGTTACCCGGAGGAATTTCATGGAAAGAGGCCAGACCGCTGTAAAAAGTGAGGTTATAAAACGCAATGCGTTCAGCCGGACAGTTTCCACATGGCTGGGCCATTCGCCCTTTCATCTGCGACTGATGCTGGTTGGCATGATTGTCGCAATGATCAGTGGCAACGCGCTGGCGGTCGAGAAAGATAAAAAGAAATTCAAAGTGGTCACCACCTTTACGGTGATCCAGGACATCGCTCAGAATGTCGCCGGTGATGCTGCCACGGTGGAATCCATCACCAAACCCGGTGCAGAAATTCATGATTATCAACCCACGCCGCGCGATATTGTGAAAACTCAATCCGCTGACCTGATCCTGTGGAACGGTTTTAATCTGGAACGCTGGTTTGGCCGGTTCTTTGCCAATATCAAACATGTCCCCTCGGTAACCGTCACTGATGGCATTACGCCTATGCCCATTCAGGAAGGGCCCTATGTCGGTAACCCGAACCCACACGCCTGGATGTCATCCCGGAATGCGCTGATTTATGTAGAAAACATTCGTGCGGCGCTGGTCAAATATGACCCGGAGAACGCCGCGACTTATGATCGCAATGCGAAAAATTACGCCGAAAAAATCAGCCAGCTTGATGCACCATTGCGTGCCCGACTGGCGAAGATCCCTGCTGATCAGCGCTGGTTAGTGACCAGTGAAGGGGCCTTCAGCTATCTGGCAAAGGATTATGATTTGCGGGAAGCCTATCTGTGGCCGATTAACGCCGAAGAGCAGGGAACCCCGCAGCAGGTTAAAAAGCTGATCGACCTGGTAAGAGAGAAGCAGATACCGGTGGTGTTCAGTGAAAGCACCATTTCTGATAAACCGGCCAGACAGGTCAGCAAGGAAACCGGCGCGAAATATGGCGGCGTGTTGTATGTCGATTCGCTCTCCGCCGCCGGTGGGCCGGTACCAACCTATATTGATTTACTGAAAGTGACGGTTAGCACCATTGCGGAGGGATTTAGCCAGTGAGTTTGCCACGCCTTAATCTCAGCGTAGATAACATCTTGGTGACCTACAACAATGGTCACACAGCGATCGAGAATGCCAGATTCCAACTGCACGGTGGCTCAATCTGCGCGCTGCTCGGCGTTAACGGCAGCGGCAAATCGACGTTATTTAAGACCATTATGGGGATTATTCGCCCGACCCAGGGCAGTGTGACTCTCGATGGACTGAATGTTGCTAAAGCCCTGAAGCAAAATCTCATCGCCTATGTGCCGCAGTCGGAGGACGTGGACTGGAATTTCCCGGTGCTGGTGCGTGATGTGGTCATGATGGGACGTTACGGTAAAATGTCATTTCTGCGTATTCCGTCGCAGGAAGATAAGCAGCAGGTGGCGGCGTCGCTGGCCCGCGTGGGTCTGACGGGACTGGCGCAGCGCCAGATCGGTGAGTTATCCGGTGGACAAAAAAAAAGAGTGTTTCTGGCCCGTGCACTGGCGCAACAGGGTCGGGTGATGTTGCTTGATGAGCCTTTCACCGGCGTTGATATCAAAACTGAGAATGCCATTATCGGGTTGTTGCGTGAGTTGCGCGAAGAGGGGCATTTGATCCTGGTATCCACGCACAATATTGCCAGCGTACCTGAATTCTGTGACCGGGTGGTGTTAATTAATAAAACCGTGATGGCGACCGGTCCGCTGGAAACCACGTTTACCGCTGAAAATCTTGAAAACACCTTTGGTGGCGCGCTGCGCAATATTGACTATTTAGTGGCAGATCGGCCTGAAAAAAAGGGGGCAGCGCCCGTGAGGTTGGTGCAATGATCGAGCTGCTGTTAGCGCCATTTCAGTATAACTACATGGTCAAAGCTATCTGGGTCAGCGCCGGTGTTGGCGCGGTATGTGCATTTTTATCTGCCTACCTGATGCTCAAAGGCTGGTCACTGATGGGGGATGCGCTCTCACACTCCGTGGTACCGGGAGTTGCAGGCGCGTACGCCCTGGGTTTTCCGTATGCGATTGGTGCATTTGGAACCGGTATTCTGGCTGCGCTGTCGATGACGTTGCTACGCCATTACACCAAACTACGTGAAGATGCGATCATCGGTTTTGTTTTTTCCACGTTTTTCGCCCTTGGGCTATTGTTGGTTTCTTTAAACCCGACCTCGGTCAACGTTCAGTCCATCTTGTTCGGCAATATTCTGGGTATCGATGACGCTGATATTTTGCAGGTGCAGATTATTGTTGGCGTCTCGCTGCTGGTGCTGTGCGTAGTCTGGCGAGATTTGCTGGCGGTGTTTTTTGATGAGGCGCACGCCGTCTCCGTTGGCTTGTCGCCTTTGAGGCTGAAGGTGATTTTTTTCACCATTTTCAGCGCGTGTAGCGTGGCGGCATTGCAGACCGTCGGGGCGATCCTAGTGATCGCTATGGTGATCACGCCCGGCGCGACGGCTTATCTGCTGACCGATCGTTTTTCTCATCTGCTGATTATGTCAGTAGTGATTGGCGCAGTGACCAGCGCGCTGGGTGCCTGGTTGAGCTTTTATATCGATGGCGCCACTGGCGGCGTGATTGTTTGCCTGCAAACCTCTGTCTTCTTGCTGGCGTTTCTTTTCGCACCGAAACACGGCTGGCTGGTGAATCATTTCCGCTTCAGACGCGCAGGGAGCAAAGCATGATGTCGTGGCTTGATCTGTTGATGGAACCGATGGGCTTCGCCTTTATGCAGCGTGCATTACTGACCGCGGCGGCGACCAGCATTGTTTGCGCGATTTTCTCCTGCTTTCTGGTGCTGAAAGGCTGGTCATTGATGGGCGACGCTATCTCCCACGCGGTGCTGCCTGGCGTAGTACTGGCCTATCTGGCCGGTATTCCGTTGGTGATCGGCGCATTCAGTTCCGGCCTGTTCTGCGCTGTCGCCACCGGTTTCATCAAAGAACATTGCCGGGTTAAAGAAGATTCGGTGATGGGCATCGTATTCTCTGGCATGTTTGCTGCCGGACTGGTGCTGTTTTCCCGAGTGAATACCGAGCAGCACCTGAGCCATATTCTGTTTGGCAATGTGCTGGGCGTGACGGATGGCGAAATGCTGCAAACATTGGTCATTGCGGTGCTGGTTACGCTGGCCATCCTGCTTAAATTCCGGGATCTGGTGCTGTTCTGTTTTGATCCGGTGCAGGCGAAAGTCATCGGGCTGCCGGTACGCTTTTATCACTATGCGTTACTGTGCTTGCTGGCGCTGACTATAGTCGCGGCATTGCAGGCGGTTGGCGTGGTGCTGGTTGTCGCCATGCTCATCACACCGGGTATTACGGCGTTTTTGCTGTGTAAGACTTTACCTAAGATGGTGCTGATTGCCGTCAGCACGTCCCTGACGGCAGCCGTCAGTGGGACCTTTATCAGTTTTTATATCGATGCTGCGACGGGTCCTACTATTGTGCTGATTCAGGCATTGTTTTTCCTGCTCGCACTGATGCTGCACTTGCTGCGGCGAAATCCGCCTCCGGTGGCCAGCTTGACCCGACAGCCAAAAGCATAGGGATGAGAGCCAAAGAGCTGCCATACTTATTCCTCCATAACCACTATCAGGTGCGCCAATGAAGATCAGTAAATCTGACAGCAGCGATGTGCAGGAAATTTTGCAGGTACTGGGCGAATCCAAAGGCGAAAACCTCACGGCGCAGCAGCGCGCACAAGAGGGATTCACACAAGGCACGATGGACGAAACCATGCTGAAAAATTTTCAGGCCGGCACGGGTGTGTTTGTCAGCAAGGAGCGGGTTGATGGCCATCCCATCATCACAGGGATGGCGATGACCACTCTGGGAAAACTGGCGAAACACGGCACGGCGCTGGCGGCGTACAATGCTGTTCTGGCTAGCGGGCAGGCAGGTGAAGATGAGATATTCCTGTATGGCCCGGTCACTGTCCGCCAGGCCTTTCGTGGTCAGGGCATACTGACACAGCTGCTTATCCACATCTGTCTGGCACTGAAAGCGCAGTTTCGACTCGGCGTTGCATTTGTGGATAAAGAGAACCACAAGTCGCTGCTGATCCATCGCCATTATCCGATGACCGAACTGGACGGATTCGAGCTGAACGGCCACCGCTATGCGGTTTTCACTTTTGAGCCTGAAAAGGTGCTGACGTTCTACCAGAACCGCTAACCTTTTCCGTCTTACTTGCCGTGCAGAGGCTTGACGATTTCAATACTGCGTTCAAGCCGCTGCTTGGTCCCCTGATAATCCTGCAAAATTATGGCAATAAACAACGTGTCGAGCAGGTTGAGCTGAATGATACGTGCCACGGCGTTTTGCCCCAGCAGCGGGCCCCCGCGGGCGGGGCTGAAAATCGATAAATCGGCATTTTTTGACAGCGGAGATGCGTTGTCATTGGTAATGCAGACGATCCTCGCGCCGCGCTCTTTCGCCACTTGTACCGCCTGCAACAATTCACGCGTGTCCCCGGACTGGGAGACCACCATCACGACATCATCTTTTTCCAACTGACAGGCCACCATCAGCATCAGGTGAAAGTCATTATAAGAATGACTATGGATGCCGATGCGTAGCAGCTTATGTTCAAAGTCCTGCCCGACGGTGGCCGAGCCACCTACGCCAAAAATAGCCACATGCCGCGCTTGAAGGATCAACCTGGCCGCTTCGTTGATCACGGCAGGGTCAGCCACTGACTGCGCTTCTTTCAGCGCCTGAATCGAGTTACTGAACACCTTCTCCAGCACGGAATCGACATTATCGCTTTCATCAATCTCCTGCTCTTTATCAAAAGGCAGCGCCTCAAAATACGCCAGCAGTGACACCCGCAAGTCACGAAATCCTGAATATCCCAGTTTTTTCGCCACTTTGACAATCAGGGGTTCCGACACGCTGAGGGCGGAGGCCACCTCTTTAATGCTGGTCTCCTGTGTGACGTTGCCTTTAGTGATCAGCCACTCGGCAATCCCCCGCTCGGTGGTATTCAGGCTGGACAAACACATTCTGATCCGAGCCCCGATGGCCAATGCATTTTCTTTATCGTTTATCTGTTCCATCGTCTCGCTCTGTAAACGTTTGGGTTGTCAGCAGGTTATAGGATTTTCATCAGCCTGAAGTTTAGCACGCTGGCAAAACTTCACAATAATTATAAATTATGTGAAGACGATCGCAGTGAACCATTGCTGACTTAAAACTTTACTGATAACTTTATTTTTGTGAAGTTTGGGTTTATGCGTTTGTTACGTGCGTTGGTCGGGATGGGTATCAGCAGGTCGCGTTATGACCAAACCTCCCAGGCCAGTGTAGCTCTAAAACCCTCTGTCACCGGATGAGCAGGCTGACGAACCGGGTGTTCTAAGTCACTCAATAAAATACAAATAATAAAACCATAACTTACTGAATCAGGGTGAATAACATGTCTGGCTCATTCTTTAGTGTACTGCAACGCGTTGGCCGTTCATTCATGCTGCCCATCGCCTTGCTTCCTGTCGCGGGTCTGATGTTGGGGATCGGCGCTTCTTTCACGAATGAAACCACTATTGCTTCCTATGGTCTGCAAAATGCCTTAGGGCAGGGTACGATACTTCACGCATTACTCACTGTTATGAAAAGTGCGGGCAGTGTGGTGTTCTCCAATCTTCCTATTCTTTTTGCCACCGGTGTGGCGATGGGGATGGCGAAGAAAGAGAAAGAGGTGGCCGCGATTTCCGGCGTCATTGGCTTCTTTGTCATGCATGCGACCATCAATGCCATGCTGGAACTGAACGGCTTACTCAAAGAGGGCGCTTTGCCTGATGGTTCACTCGGCATGAGCGTTGGCATTCAGTCTCTGCAGATGGGCGTATTTGGCGGGGTGTTAGTGGGGTTGGGCGTGGCGGCGTTGCATAACCGCTTTTACAAAATCCAGCTGCCGGCCGTCTTCTCTTTCTTCGGTGGAACCCGGTTCGTGCCCATTATTACCTCTCTGACCTATTTGGGTGTCGGCATTGTGATGTTCTACATCTGGCCGGTCATTCAGCAGGGCATCATGATGCTCGGTCATCTTGTGAATGAGTCAGGGTACGCGGGCACGTTTATTTATGGGTTCACCGAACGGGCATTAATTCCTTTCGGCCTGCATCACGTGTTTTACATGCCATTCTGGCAAACCGGTTTGGGTGGCACCATGGTGATTGACGGCCACACGGTTGCCGGCGCGCAGAACATCTTCTTCGCCCAGTTAGCCAGCCCCAACACCACGGAGTTTTCGGTCGGTGCAACGCGCTTCATGGCGGGCAAGTTCCCCTTCTACCTGTTTGGTATCCCGGGCGCCGCTCTGGCGATTTACCGCTGCGCGCGCCCTGAGAACCGTAAACTGGTGTTTGGCCTGCTGATCTCCGCCACGCTCACGGCGGTGCTGACCGGTATTACGGAGCCTATTGAATTCTCCTTCCTGTTCGCCGCGCCGATTTTATATGTGCTGCACTGCGTGCTGGCCGGTCTCTCTTTCATGCTGTGCCATATTTTCAACGTAGGTGTCGGGCAGACGTTCTCCGGCAGCCTGATTGATTTCGTGCTGTTCGGCGTCATGCAGGGCAACGCCAAAACACACTGGATCAACGCCATCCTGATCGGCATTCCGCTGTTCCCGATTTACTACTTCAGCTTCAGTTACCTCATCAAAAAACGTCAACTGAAAACCCCCGGTCGCGAAGACACAGGTCAGGAAACCAAACTTTATACCCGCAGCGACGTAGAACAGGCCCGAAAAGCACCATCAGGAGATGCCGCTGTGCTGCCTGTTTCTGAAACCATCATTCTCGGACTGGGCGGGCGCGACAACATTGAAGATGTCGATTGTTGCGCCACCCGTTTGCGTATCACGGTGTTTGACGAAAGCAAAGTCGACGACCGCCAGCTAAAAGCCTCCGGTGCGAAAGGGGTGGTACGAAAGGGAAGGGGTATTCAGGTGATTTATGGCCCGCACGTCACCCTGATCAAGTCGGATCTGGAAGACGCGCTGACGACCGCCTGATGCGCACTACACAGTTAATCGAAATATTGTGAACTCAGGGCGTGTCACGCGCAGGTGGCACGTCAATCAAAAGATTGAAATGGATAATTATGAGGATGTATTGCGATGAAAATAGCTATTGGTTGTGACCATGTTGGGTTGATCCTGAAACCGGAGATCATCCGACACCTGCAGGAAAGAGGCATCGAGGTTATTGATAAGGGCACAAATTCTCCGGAACGTACCGATTACCCGCGTTATGCCCAACCCGTCGCCGACGCCGTTGCGGGTCATGATGTTGACCTTGGTATTCTTATCTGCGGATCGGGTATCGGCATCTCCATCGCTGCCAACAAAGTCCCCGGCATCCGTGCGGTGGTATGCAGTGAACCCTACTCGGCAAAATTATCCCGCGAGCACAATAACACCAATATTCTGGCCTTCGGGTCACGCGTGGTCGGCAGCGAGCTGGCCAAAATGATTGTGGACGAGTGGCTGAATGCAACCTTTGAAGGCGAACGTCACCAGCGGCGTGTCGATCAAATCAGTACCATTGAACAGGGAGGTTCCCTTGCCTAAATTCTGCCCCTCGATGATGTGCGTCGATTTCTCACGATTACCCCAGGAGATTGAGGCGCTGGAAAAGGCAGGTGCTGATATGCTGCATATCGACGTGATGGACGGTCATTTTGTTCCCAATTTCGCGCTGGGTATCGAAGATATTAAAGCCATTGGCAAACTGGCCACTATTCCCTATGACGTACACCTGATGCTGACTACACCCGATCCCTATATTCAACAGTTCGCGGATCTGGGATGTGCGATCATTTATGTTCATGCCGAAGCGCCGCTGCATCTGCATCGCACACTGGGCAACATCCGTCAGGCTGGCGCACAGGCCGGGGTGGCGATAAATCCGGGAACCTCGCTCAGTGTTCTTGAAGAGGTCCTGGATATCACTGACGTGGTAATGGTGATGTCGGTCAATCCGGGTTTCGCCGGGCAGCCTTTCGTTACCGGCTCGGTCGACAAGATTAAGCGACTGGCGCAGATGATTGCAGACCGTGGGCTGAATACAAAAATCGCCATTGATGGTGCAATAAGCCCACAGGTAGTGGCAGACCTGAGCGACTATGTGGAGTATTTCGTGCTCGGAACGGCAGGGCTATTTCGCAAAGAGTGCTCTTACCAGAATGCACTGGACGAACTGCGACATCGTGCAGAGGGAGAGAGCATAGTCGCAGAGCAACTATAGAAAGCAAAAATGGTCATTTTATTTCCGGACGTTTCCGCGGTTAACTGGTTTCAACGAAGCGCAACGTGAGCACGTTGTGTTTTAAGATTCTACTAACATGGGAGTGCATCCATCATGTCGCAGAAAAAACAGTTCCGGCAGTCAGCCTCATTTTGGCAACGCGTCAAACATAAGTGCGCCAGTGCGTTTATCAGCGAACCCTCACAGGACAGCACGCGCATGATGGAAGCATTAATCCCGACAGGAAGCTTATATGGTATCGAAATGGGCAGTTTCTCAATGGAAAGAGTCGACCCGGCCTGGTATCGCGAGAAGTAACCACGCCCGTCGGGTGATGCGCATGAATTACTGGAACGAACTGTGCGTCTGTTTTAACCGGCTTTTTATATTCTCCAGGCAGTGCAAGTTGTAAGCAGTAAATTGTTCTCTGACCTCGTCGTAAATGTGATTCTTTCTCTCATTTGTGGAGCCCATAACTGCCTGCAGTTATGGGTTTTTTATTGTCATTTACCGTTCATCCTATGCCTAATCAATTATTTTAGAAAAAAAAAAGCCCTGCCAGTCAGGGCAGGGCAGGGCGAAGATACCATGTCATCCATAGGGTAATGGCCTGACAAATAATAATGTGACACTCAATAAGGATAGTAGACCATGGTGATGAATCCATAATCTGCGCAATAAATTATCTTAATTAAATACCCCCGCACAAATACAATTTAAATATCATATTATCCGTTAATATATTCACCATAAATAAAAAACTCAATTGAAATACTTAGCAATAAATAATAAACGTTTTTTGTATAAATTAATTCAAATACTACGGAACTATATGGATATGATTAGTGCGAAGGGTGGAATATATATTATTTGTATATTTAAAATAAAAAGCATTCATATTCATGATAAAGGAATACTATAATGAAATTAAAAGCATTGGCATTACTCATCCCAGCCTTGCTGGTGGCAGGCGCAGCGCAATCAGCAGAAATTTATAATAAAGACGGCAATAAACTGGATCTTTACGGTAAAGTCGATGGCCTGCATTACTTCTCCGATGACTCATCAAAAGATGGCGACCAAACTTATGTGCGTTTGGGTTTCAAAGGCGAGACGCAGATCAGTGACCAATTGGTAGGTTATGGCCAATGGGAATATAACATTCAGGCAAACAATGCTGAAAGCGCAGGTACCGCTGGTAATGCGACGCGTCTGGGCTTTGCAGGCTTGAAATTTGGTGAGTACGGTTCTTTCGATTATGGCCGCAACTACGGTGTGGTGTATGACGTTGAATCCTGGACGGATATGCTGCCTGAGTTCGGTGGCGACACTTACACCACCGCTGACAACTTCATGGTTGGCCGTACTAACGGTGTAGCAACTTACCGTAACAACGGTTTCTTCGGTTTGGTGGATGGCCTGAACTTTGCTCTGCAATACCAGGGCGCCAACGATGGCCATAATAATGGTGAAGGCACGAATAATCGTGGTACAGACTCTGTTCGCAGTCAAAATGGCGACGGTTTCGGTATGTCCACCAGCTATGATTTCGGTATGGGGATCAGCGCATCTGCAGCTTATGCTTCATCTAACCGTACCAACGATCAACGTGCTTTGACTAATGCCCAAGGCGATAAAGCGGATGTTTGGACGACGGGTCTGAAATATGATGCCAATAACGTTTATTTAGCTGCAATGTATGCGCAAACCAGCAATATGACCGGCTATGGCAATGATAATAACGTTGCTAACAAGACTCAGAACTTTGAAGTTACTGCGCAATATCAGTTCGATTTCGGTCTGCGTCCGGAAGTTTCTTACCTGCAATCTAAAGGTAAAGATCTGAACACCAACACGACCAATGTTGATAACGACAAAGATCTGGTGAAATATGTTTCTGTAGGTACGAGCTATTACTTCAACAAAAACATGTCCACGTATGTTGATTATAAAATCAACTTGCTGGATGGGGATGACAGCTTCTACAAAGACAATGGTATTTCTACCGATGATATCGTAGCCGTCGGTCTGGTTTATCAGTTCTAATGTAATCCAGGTAGCCATTATTAAACCCGCCCTATCGGCGGGTTTTGTCTGTTAGTTATTTCCTACGTTCAACGCTTCTGCATATTCCTTAATTCTGCTCCGAGACCAACACCGCCTGAGTATCAGCTTCCAGCGCGCGGAATATATGTTCCTGATCGGCGGGGTAGCAGATGTAATCCCCGGCGTTCAATGTAAAGGGCTCATTCACCAGTCCGACCAGCGCCTGTCCCTGAGTAATGATGATATGTTCAACAGAACCCGGTGAATGGGGCTGAGAAACCCTGTCGGCTCCCGGCTGGGTCATCAGCAGGTAGATATCCCGCCGGGCACCGGGCGGGCATGTCGCCAGCAACACCGCTTTGTAATTAGCAATCTCTGCAATGACCGATGGCCCTTCACCACGTCGGATCACCTGTGACTGATTGATCTGCGGCTCCATGAGTCGCGCAAAAGGGATATCCAACGCCACACAAAGTGCCCACAGGGTTTCCAGACTTGGATTACCGTTACCTGCTTCAAGCTGTGACAGCGTTGACTTGGCAATCCCTGCGCGTCGGGCCACTTCAGCCAGTGATAACCCCGTACGCTGACGCTCGCGTACCAGCGCCTTGGCAATAATGCTAATCGGTTGAGTCATAAATTATCCTGGCTATATTGTTATAACGAACGATCGTTCGACTTGTAAAACATGTTGCGATTGTTCATTATAACAGCCTTGTCGTTCGTTATGGGGTGAATTTATATGAAGTTCAACCGTTTTTCTTCGCTTAGTGCGGATACGGTCAAAGCCATTTTACTGGTGTGCCTGGCCGACGGCATTGTCGGCATTTCCTATGGTTCGCTGGCGACAGGCAGCGGATTCCCACTCTGGGTGCCACTGTCGCTCTCTTTGCTGGTGCTGGCTGGCGCATCTGAGTTTTTGTTTATCGGTATCGTGGCCAGCGGAGGCAGCCCCTTTGCCGCGGCGGCGGCGGGGTTACTCGTGAACGCACGCCATTTGCCGTTCGGCATTGCGGTTAAAGATCTGGTCGGGGGACATCCTAAAAGTTATGTAGGGTGCCATATTATGAATGATGAAAGCGTAGTATTCGGTGTTGCGCAAAAAACACCGGTGCAGCGCAAAGCTGCTTTCTGGCTATGCGGCTTGGGCATTGCTTTGTGCTGGCCGCTGGGTGTACTGATTGGGGGGTCGGTAGGCAAATTTATCCCAGATACCCAGGCCATTGGTCTGGACGCCGTATTTCCCGCCATCTTGGTTGCCCTGATCCTGCCGGCACTTAAAAATGCCAGAAGCATTATTTCCGCATTTACCGGTACAGCTATTGCTCTTGCCAGCGTACCTTTCGTGCCGGTAGGAATGCCCGTGCTGTTTTCATTATTAGGCTTAGCCACATGGAGGAGAAAATCATGAGCCAGCCCTCTCTGGTCATTGCCGGTATCGCCTTGCTGGCGGGCGGCACCTATTTGCTGCGCGTGGTGGGTTTCAAACTGGGTTCAAGGATGAGCTTCACCGACAATAGCCGCGCACTGATCGCCGATGCGGCAACGACCTTATTACTCTCAGTTGCGGTGATCGCCACATTGTTGGAAGGCCAGCACTTTGCCGGTTATGCCCGGCTGGCAGGGGTCGTCGTCGCGGCCATCCTTGCCTGGCGCAAGGTGCCACTGATTATTGTCATCCTTGCGGCAGCGGCTGTCACGGCAACTGCGCGCTGGCTGGGAATGGTCTAAGCGCTCAGAGAGTGAGGTAGCAGAAAGGGGGAACAGGGAAATTTCCCCTTTGCCGGATATAAGAGTTTTCATTCAGGGAGAAATAAAACACAATACCGCTCACAAAAATGACATTTTTTCTGTCATGCACGCAACTATCACTTCACCAAAAAGCTACATAATTTCATGCAAACATTACCAGTCTCACGCAAGACCGAATGGCTTCGCGTCATTATGCTTTCCATCGCCGCCTTCATTTTCAACACTACTGAGTTCGTTCCAGTCGGTTTACTGTCGGATATCGCCAGCAGTTTTTCGATGGAAACCGCGCAGGTCGGCCTGATGTTGACTATCTACGCCTGGGTCGTGGCGCTGATGTCGCTGCCTCTGATGCTACTGACCCGTAACATTGAGCGGCGGCGTTTGCTGACAGCCCTGTTTATCTTGTTTATCGGCAGCCATGTTCTGTCAGTGATGGCGTGGGACTTCCAGTCGCTGGTGGTGTCGCGTATTGGTATTGCGCTGGCGCATGCCATTTTCTGGTCAATTACAGCATCACTTGCTATTCGCGTCGCACCTGCGGGTAAGAAAACCCAGGCGCTAAGTATGCTTGCTACCGGTACTGCGTTGGCGATGGTGCTCGGCTTACCGCTGGGTCGTGTGATTGGACAGTATCTCGGCTGGCGTATTACGTTCGGCATCATCGGTGTTGTCGCGTTGCTGACCTTATTATGCCTGATGAAACTGTTGCCAAAATTACCCAGCGAGCACAGTGGATCGCTTAGCAGTGTACCGATGCTGTTCAAACGCCCGGCGCTGGTGTGCATGTACGTACTGACCACGCTTATCGTCTCCGCGCATTACACCGCCTACAGCTACATTGAACCCTTCATGCAGAACGTGGCAGATATGGGCGAGAACTTTACGACTTTCCTGCTGCTGGTGTTCGGTGGCGCCGGTATTCTTGGCAGTGTGTTGTTCAGCGTGTTAGGTAACAGATTCCCTTCAGCATTTTTGGTAGGTGCAATTGCAATAGTGACGCTTAGTATGTTGCTGTTGTTTGTCGCTGCGACGCATACGGCGAGTATTAGTCTGTTGGCGGTTCTGTGGGGGATGGGCATGATGGCCATTGGCCTGGCGATGCAAATCCGCGTGCTGGCCCTGGCGCCTGATGCTACCGATGTGGCCATGGCGCTGTTCTCCGGCATATTTAATCTGGGCATTGGTGCCGGGGCGTTACTGGGCAACCAGGTCAGTCTGCACTTGGGCATGGCAAATGTCGGTTATACGGGCGGCGTGATGGGGTGTGCCGCGCTGGCATGGTGTATCACTATTTTCCGGCGCTATCCGCAACTGCGGGCGACGCACTAAGTGCTGAAAACGCGACAGAAAGTCAATTTTAACGAAAAATTCACATCAACGGGTGTGCCGGCACTGGCCGGTACTATACTGCCAAGATGCACCGGTTTTCTCCGGCTCACTGACCTTGCGAATCCCCATTTATGCACATGAAGAATAAGCAGCCTCTGCCCGCAGTAACGCTGGCGGCAATTGGGGTGGTGTACGGAGATATCGGTACCAGCCCGTTGTATACCCTGCGCGAATGCCTCACCGGGCAGGCGGGGATCACGATGACCCAAAGTTCGATTTTTGGCTTTTTATCACTGATTTTCTGGCTGCTGATGCTGGTGGTTTCCATCAAATATATCGGCTTTGTGATGCGGGCAGATAATGACGGTGAGGGCGGTATTCTCACCCTGATGTCACTGGCTGTGCGGCACGTGAAGCCCCGTTGGTTTACTGTAACGGTATTTCTCGGGCTGGTGGGCGGCAGTTTCTTCTATGGTGATGGGGTGATCACGCCGGCGATTTCGGTGCTGTCGGCGATTGAAGGTCTGGAGATCATTGAACCTTCGCTCGATCCCTTCATCATTCCGATGTCTATTGCGGTGCTGACACTGCTGTTTGTTATCCAGAAGAAGGGCACCGGCAGCGTAGGTAAACTTTTTGCGCCAGTGATGGTGCTCTGGTTTCTCTGTCTCGCGGTGCTGGGCATCAGCGGTATCCTGAAAAATCCTGCGGTTTTGCAGGCACTTAACCCGTACTGGGCGGTGAATTTCTTTATCGAATACAAAGGCGTTTCTTTCTTTGCACTGGGTATGGTGGTACTGGCGGTGACCGGAGCCGAGGCCTTGTATGCCGATATGGGGCACTTTGGTAAAAAACCCATCCGCATCGCCTGGTTTCTACTGGTCGCCCCTTCTCTGGTTCTGAACTATTTTGGCCAGGGTGCTCTGCTGATGACTCACCCTGAGGCGATTAAAAATCCCTTCTTCCTGCTGGCCCCGGACTGGGCGCTGGTGCCATTACTGGTGATTGCCACCCTGGCAACGGTGATTGCCTCACAAGCGGTGATATCAGGTGTATTCTCCCTGACCCATCAGGCCATGAGGCTGGGTTATCTGCCGCCGATGCGCATCATTTACACCTCTGACGTCGAGTCCGGACAGATTTATATTCCGGTGGTGAACTGGTTGCTGTACGTGGCCGTATTGATTGTCATCATCAGCTTCAAACACTCGAGCGATCTGGCATCGGCTTACGGCATTGTCGTCACCGGCACCATGGCACTGACTTCGGTATTGCTGAGTATTGTGGCGATAAAAAACTGGGGCTGGAAACCGCGCTGGGGCCTGCTGCTGATGGCGCTGATGCTGTTAGTCGATATTCCGCTGTTTGCTGCCAACCTGACCAAGTTGTTCTCCGGTGGCTGGTTGCCGGTGGTGCTGGGGCTGACTATTTTACTGATTATGATGACCTGGCACACCGAGCGTACGCGCTTGTTGCGACGACTGCGTGAAGACCCTGATGCACTGAATGCATTGATCACCTCGCTGGAGAAATCACCGCCGCTGAGGGTGCCTGGCACCGCGGTATTTATGTCACGTGCTCCGGATGCGGTACCTCTGGTCCTGCTGCATAACCTTAAACATAACAAGGTCCTGCATGATCGAATCATTCTACTGACGATTGCCAGCGCCGATGCACCTTACGTTCATAAGCTCAAACGGGTCACCATTGAGCATCTTTCGCCGTCGTTCTGGCGTGTGGTCGCGAGTTATGGCTGGCGGGAAACGCCCAATCTGGAAGAGGTCTTTTACCGCTGCGGACAGGACGGGTTGCGCTGCACCATGAGCGATACTTCTTTCTTCCTCTCACGTGACACGCTGGCGCTCGATAAGCGACCTTGGTATTTGCGCATCCGGGGTAAATTGTTCCAGGTATTACAGCGTAACGCCCTGCGGGCTCCCGATCTGTATCAGATCCCCCCTAACAGGGTGATTGAACTGGGCGCTGTAGTGAAATTCTGACGGTGGCCGGGATCTGCAAAGCAAAAGGCTGACGATAATGTCAGCCTTGTAGTTTCAACCTTAAATGCCATCTTGGGTTTAAGGATGGTAATCCGGCGGTACGTCGCTCTGCGGAGAGTCTGGCCGGTAGTCCGGCGGCACGTCAGACTGACGCGGATCTGTCTGCTGGTCGTAGCTGTAGGAAACCGGCACCTTATTCCCTTTGGCGTACATGCACTGGGTGTAGACCACATCGTACTGATCCTGCAAATCACCACTGCTCATGCCTGCCGTATTGCTGCCCATTGCACTACCGACCAGCAGGCCACTGCCCGCACCAATCAACGCGCCCGGACCGGCCTGACCTGACGCCGCACCAATCAGTGCTCCCGCAGCGGCCCCCACTAATGTCCCGGCCGTGGCCGTCCCTGCTGCACTGTTCGACGCCGCCTGAGCACCACCGCTGACACTGTTCTGCGCTGCGTTGCGACACAAAATGTCATCCTGCCGAAACTGACCGTAACTTTTGCTGCTGCCAGGCAACACGGTAACATCCGGGCTGGAAGGTGGTGAGACGCAGCCGGAAAGGGCCGCCAGCAAAGCCAGTGGCGCCATCTGATATAAACGTTTCATGGAATACTCACTCAGACTTAACGGGAAGCGGGATCACCCACCACGACTTTCATCCAGCCACGTGAACAACTCGGCACGCGTGGGTAATAGCCCGCTGGATTCTGGCAGTAATAAGCGTAGGTCGGGGTCTTCTCAACGTAGGTCTGCGGCGCAGGCGGTGTGACGTAGACCACGGGTGGAGGACCATAATAAACCGGTGGTGGTGGCCCCCACGGCGAGACGCCGATCACGACATTCGGGCCGCCGTACCACCCGCGATAGTAGCCGTGACCATAATAACCGTGCCCGTAATAGCCATAAGCGAGTGAGGACTGAGAAACAGACATCAGCGCACTCGCTGCCAGCATTAACATCAACAGCCTTTTCATAACCCACCTCGACAACCTGCTTTGAACACGTTTTAAGACGTTGGGCGCAGCGCCCATCGATAAGGGTGAATATACGCCGTTACCAACCTTTTTTTACGCCGGAGATCAGGGGGAATACGCTAAGTTATCGACAGTAATTGTGTAGAAATATTCAGAGGATAGCGGGGAAGGCAGAACCTTCCCCGTACAGGTGACAACGTCACCAGAAAGGCATTAACGGAACGGCGGTTCGTTGAAGGTTCGCAATTTACGGGAATGAAGTTTGTCACCCTCCTGACGCAGTAGACCGATTGCATGAATGCCAATCTGCAGATGCTCAGAAATCGCCCCTTCATAGAAGTGATTAGCCTGACCGGGCAGTTTGATTTCACCGTGCAACGGCTTATCAGACACGCACAATAGCGTGCCATAAGGGACGCGGAAGCGGTACCCCTGGGCGGCAATCGTTGCGCTTTCCATATCAACGGCCACGGCACGGCTGAGGTTAAAGCGCATGGCTGATGCGGAGTAACGCAGCTCCCAGTTGCGATCGTCAGTGGTGACGACCGTGCCGGTACGCAGGCGCTGTTTGACTTCTTCGCCCGGCATGCCGCTGATGACTTTAGTGGCGTCGTAGAGGGCACGCTGTACTTCGGCAATACTGGGGATTGGGATATCCGGTGGCAACACCGCATCCAGCACGTGGTCATCACGCAGGTAGGCGTGAGCCAGTACGTAATCACCAATCTGCTGACTTTCACGCAGACCACCGCAGTGTCCAATCATCAGCCATGCGTGTGGGCGCAGCACTGCCAGATGGTCACAGATCGTTTTGGCATTGGATGGCCCGACACCAATATTGACCAGCGTAATACCTTTGCCGTCACGGGCAATCAGATGATAAGCGGGCATCTGGTGCTTCTTCCATGCAAGGTCCGATACGGTCTCTTCCAGGTTGATGGTCTCTGGCGTGACATAAGCGCCACCGGCACAGGAGAGCGCCACATAGGGGCTGGCGGGATCGACAATCTGTGCACAGGCCCAGCTGACGAACTCATCAACGTAGCGTGTGTAGTTGGTAAACAGTACGTAAGGCTGAACATGTTCCGCCGGCGTGCCGGTGTAGTGCTTCAGGCGTGCCAGTGAGAAGTCGGTACGCAGGGCATCAAAATGCGACAGCGGGAAGACGGACGAAGAAGGTGAAAGGCCGTCGGTGATCTGGTCACCAATCTGCGATAGCTCAGTGGTGGGGAAATGGTGTGCCAGGGCGGCGCTCATGGTGCGGTTGAGATTCAGGTCAGAGCCGTCAATCACGAAAGGGAATGGGATCTCCAGTTCAGAAGGTGCCACCACGAAGCTGGCGTTGTATTCACTTTCCAGCAGCGCCAGTTGATCGGCCAGATATTCACGGAACAGCTCAGGCCGCGTAATGGCTGTCTCTTATACACATCTGACG
>CAMLBO010000082.1 GCA_946478305.1 uncultured Enterobacterales bacterium | reverse complement strand
CTACACGTAAGGAGTCGTCGGCAGCGTCAGATGTGTATAAGAGACAGGATCAGCATCCAGATCGGCCAGAAGATGCGCCACGTAGTCGTCGTGTGGCACTTCGCCCTTCAGCGCGTGGGAATTAAAGTCGCAGTACGGGCATTTCTGTACGCACCACGGAATGTGGATGTAAAGGCTCAGCGGCGGCAACTTACGCATTATTAAATGATTTCTCTTTGATAGCATCGAGCAGTAATTTCAGGGCCTGACCACGGTGCGACACGGCACTTTTCTCTTCACGCGTCAGTTCCGCGGCAGATTTGCCTTGGGACGGAACGTAGAATATAGGATCATACCCGAAGCCACCTTTTCCTGCTTCAGCAAACAAAATCTCGCCGTCCCAGCTGCCGTGACAAACCAGCGGTGTAGGATCTTCGGCATGGCGCATATAGACCAGCACGCAATGAAATTGTGCACTGCGCTGGCCCTGAGGGACGTCTTTTAACGTCCCCAGCAGCTTGTCGAGGTTCTGCTGGTCGCTGGCACCCTCACCCGCGTAGCGGGCGGAGTAGATGCCCGGCGCACCGCCTAATATATCCACTGCTAGCCCCGAGTCATCAGCGATGGCAGGCAGGCCAGTCTTGGCGGCGGCATGACGTGCTTTCAGAATGGCGTTTTCAATGAACGTCAGGCCCGTTTCCTCGGCGGACTCTACACCCAGTTCAGTTTGTGCCACCACGTCGAGGCCGAAATCAGCCAGCAGATGGGCGAGCTCACGCACTTTGCCGGGATTACCGGTTGCGAGTACAACTTTGTTCATGAGGGATATCCTGATTCAATGCGGAAATTATTTTGCGAGCAACGTCGCGACTTCGGTCGGTATCTGTTGCGGATTCTCGATGCGGACTTGTTTATGGCGGCCCAGCTCGCCCTTCTCAATACAGACCTGGCTTTTGGCGACTTTAAACTGTTTAGCGAGATATTTCACCAGGTGAGAATTGGCCTGGCCGTCTACCGGTGGGGCGGTGATGGCGACTTTGAATTCGTCGCCATGCAATCCCACCAGGCTGTCACGACTGGCTTTGGGCTGAATCACCAACCGCAGAACCAGCGTATCAGCCTGCCAGCAGACCGGACTTATAGCAGGAACCACAGCTCACCGAGCAGATCCATTCCCAGATAGTTCAGCATATACAGAATAAGGATCACAACCATCGCCGAGAAGTCGATACCGCCCATCGCAGGCAGAAAACGACGGATAGGCGCCATCAGGGGCTCGGTGAGTTGCATCAACACGTAATCCATAGGTCCGCGCCCCTGACTCACCCAGCTCATCAGCGAGCGAATAATAATCAGCCAGAACACCAGATACCCGGCAGACTTCACCAGCGAAATCAGACCGAACAGCAGGTTATACGGGCTGAGTGATATTCCACCCCCCTGAATCAACAGCAGCAGCGGGTATTTGACGGTCATCAGCAGGAATGCCAGCAGCAGCGATGCGCTGTCAATCGGACCCAGCGGCGGAATAATCCGGCGTAATGGACCGATAATCGGCTGAGTAATTTTCACCACAAACTGCGAGAACGGATTGTAAAAATCGGTGCGCGCCCACTGCATCCAGATCCGCAGCAGTAAAACCATGACGTAGAGGTCAATCAGTGTCTTGACCAAGAAAGTCAGCGTAAGCATAGAAAACCTTATTCGGTGTTGTAATTATTAATGAGTCCTAAATCAGAACTGTTTTTCCATTTCCTGCGCGCGGGTAATGGCGGCCTGCATGGCCTCGGAGACAATCTCCGGTAATTTGCGATCGGTGAAGACTTTCAGTGCTTCAAACGTAGTGCCGCCTTTGGAGGTTACGTTCTCACGCAGTTTCGACAGTGGCGTGTCCGGGCTGGCGGCAACCAGCGCCGTCGCTCCGCTGGCGGCTTGCTCAACCAGCATGCGCGCCGCGTCGGCAGTGAATCCTAAACGTTCAGCTTCGGCTTGCATAGCTTCCATAAACAGGAAGAAATAGGCCGGAGCACTGCCTGCGGCAGCAATAATGTGGTTAATGCCCTCTTCGGTATCAACCCAACAAACTTTGCCGACGGCAGTCATCAAATCGCTGCTGTAATCTCTGTCCTGTGGACCCACCTCTTGTGGCGCATAGAGCCCGCTCATGCCTTTACCCACCAGAGAGGGGGTATTTGGCATGATGCGTACGATATTCAGCTTCTCGCCAAGCAAAGCACGGAAACGCGCCACCGTAACGCCTGCGGCAATCGACAGTACCAGTTTATCGCTGAAATCCACCTCTTTTTGCAGTGATTTACATACATCAGCCATCAGTTGCGGTTTCACCGCCAGCACCACGACGTCGGCTTCCTGAGCACAGGCAACATTGTCATCGCTGCTTTTCACGCCATATTTTGACGCCAGCGGATCGCGGTTCTTGCCGGAAGGGGCGCAAACGCTGATCAAGTCTGCCGGATAGCCACTGTCAACCAGACCAGAAATAATGGCCCCCGCCATGTTGCCGGCGCCGATAAAACATAATTTGCGATGTTGCATGCTGCTCCTTAAATAAATTTGAGGTCTGTGTGGATAGGGGGATGAATGCGTTTAAGCGTAGTCCCGTGCACCAAATATCGCCGTGCCAATACGTACCATCGTGCTGCCAGCGGCGATGGCGGCGGCCATATCGTCGGTCATGCCTATCGACAGGGTATCGAGCTGTGTATAACGCGTCCTGAGTGCATCAAATGCATCGCGCATCTGGCTGAATACGGTCAGCTGGCGCTGAAAATCATGCTCCACGGCCGGAATGGCCATCAGACCACGCAAGGTAAGGTGTGGCATCTGGCTTATCTGATCGGCCAAAGCGTCTACCTCACTTAGCACAATGCCGGATTTACTGGCTTCATCGCTAATATTCACCTGAATCAGTACCTGCAATGGCGGCAGGTTTTCCGGCCGCTGTTCGTTCAGGCGCTGGGCGATTTTCAACCGGTCGACCGTATGACACCAATCAAAATTCTCTGCCACCAGACGGCTCTTATTGGATTGCAGCGGGCCGATAAAGTGCCAGGTCAGCGCGGGTTGATGTCCGGTAAAGTGCATGATTTTTTCTACGCCTTCCTGGACATAGTTTTCACCGAATGCCAGCTGACCAGCAGTAATCGCTTCTTCGATAGCGCTCGCAGGTTTGGTTTTGCTGACTGCAAGCAGGGTAATTTCTTTCGCAGAGCGCTCGCAGCGCTGTGCAGCCGCTGCGATTTGCTCGCGAACATCCTGTAAGTTCTTACCAATAGTGTGTGGCTGGCTAAGGCTCATAGTGGCTCGGGAGATTTCAAAATGGATATCGATGAATTTGTGGAGCGTAGTGTAAAGCAAAATGCCTCAGATCTGCACCTCTGCGCCGGGCATCTGCCAATGTTACGAAGTCAGGGGAAGTTAAGGCCCCTGGAAAATATGGCAAAAATTACGGTGGAAAATATGCAGTGGCTGAGCGATACGTGGCTTGACCCCTCCCAGCAGGCAGAACTGCGACGTAAAGGCCAGACTGATGGTGCCATCACGCTGGCCAGCGGTTTGCGCCTGCGGGTGAATTTTTTCAGGCAACTGCACGGGCTTTCAGCGGCCCTGCGCCGCGTGCCTGAGCACTGCCCGCAGCTGGAGCAATTGCATGTACCGCCGGTCGTGATAAATCTGACCGAAGCTGAGGATGGGTTGATTTTGGTGACTGGGGCCACGGGCAGCGGTAAATCCACGACGCTGGCGGCAATGATCGATCACCTCAACCGAACCTGCTCCCGGCACATTATTACGCTGGAGGATCCCATTGAATTTATTCACGACAGCCAGCAGTGTCTCATTCAGCAACGTGAGCTGGGGCGTCACACGCACTCGTTCACCGATGCCGTGCGGGGGGCATTGCGTGAAGATCCGGACGTTTTACTGCTCGGGGAGCTACGTGATGCCGATAGTATAAGGCTGGCACTGACGGCGGCGGAGACCGGGCATCTGGTGCTGGCGACGCTACATACCCGCAATGCGACGCAGGCGGTTGACCGGCTGGTGGACGTATTTCCGGCAGAAGAGAAACTGTTTGTCCGTGCGCAACTGGCAGGCAGCCTGCGGGGTATTATTGCGCAAAAATTGATGGCAGGAAGCGAAGGATCAAGGGTCGCGTTGTTTGAGGTGCTGACCTCAACGCCTGCGGTGGCGAATTTAATCCGTGAAGGCAAGACGCATCAACTTGTGGATATTTTGCATACCGGTTCGCTGGCCGGTATGCAAACCTTTGAGCAGAGCCGGTTACAACGTATTGCCTGTGGGCTTTTACCCGACATCACTTCGCCGCTGGCTGGCTCCACTGCTTCTCAAACCAGCTTTCCAGTATGATCACTGCAGAAGCTGCATCCACACTGCCCTTGTCCAGCGCCCGGAAGCCGCCACGATCGAATAAATCCGCCCGTGCTTCGACGGTGCTGAGACGTTCGTCATGCAGTTCAACCTGCACGCCAAAGCGACCATGCAAGCGGTTGGCAAATTTGCGTGCACGTGCTGTCAGCGGTTGTTCAGTCCCGTCCATGTTCAGCGGCAAGCCCACCACGACAACGTCAGGCAGCCACTCTTTAAGCAGTTTTTCGATCTTCTGCCAGTCCGGTGTACCGTCCTGTGCTTTGAATGAGGTGAGTGGGCGTGCAGTACCTGTGACTTCCTGGCCGATAGCCAGCCCGATACTTTTGGTGCCGAAATCAAAGGCGAAGACTGTGCGGTTTGCCATTATGCGCGACCTGCATGCGTTGCGAGCTGACCTACGTCGATGCCGATCATTTTTGCCGCTTCGCGCCAGCGGTCAGCAATCGGTGTGCGGAACAAAATATCACTACTGGCTTCGATAGTCAGCCAGGCGTTATCCAGCAGCTCTTTTTCCAGCTGGCCCTGTTCCCATGCGGCATAACCCAAGGCCACCAGTACGTCTTTAGGCTGTTCAGCGGTCCCGAGTGTTTCCAGCACATCTTTGGAGGTCGTGATCATGGTGATGTCTGAAATCTGAATGCTGGAGCCAAAACCGCTGCGGGGAGTATGTAAAATAAAACCCCGATCGTCGGCCAGCGGGCCGCCGGAAAATACCGGTCGGTCGAGGCGTATAGCCGGATCGCGTGGCGTCGGCGAGATCTCCAACTTATCGAGCACATTTTCCACGGTGAAGTCTTCGACCAGTTTGTTAATCACCAGACCCATTGCGCCATCTTCATTATGTTCGCAGACATAAATGACCGAACGCTTGAACATGGGCTCTTCCAGTCCGGGCATTGCAATAAGAAAGTGATGTTGTAAGTTCATGGTATGTAGAATGTTTAGCCTCTGGATAATAGTCATGGCGTAATAAAATTACGCCATTAAATCAAGCATTAACGCGATTAGCGGTTTGCCAGGCGCTTTTCGATGGCATCCATCAGCATGCCGGTGACGGAAATTGGGAATGCGGCTTCAATTTCACGAGCACACGTCGGGCTGGTGACGTTGATTTCAGTCAGACGGTCGCCAATGATATCCAGGCCGACAAAAATCAGCCCTTTCTCTTTCAGCACTGGCGCGACTTTGCGGGCAATTGCCCAGTCACTTTCGCTCAGTGGTCGCGCTTCACCACGTCCACCTGCTGCCAGATTGCCACGGGTTTCACCCTGAGCCGGAATGCGGGCCAGGCAGTAGGGGACTGGCTCGCCGTCTACAACCAGAACGCGTTTGTCGCCGTCTTTAATCGCCGGCAGGTAATTTTGCGCCATACAGAAACGGGTGCCGTGTTCTGTCAATGTTTCGATCACCACAGACACGTTGGCGTCTTCCGGTTTCAGGCGGAAAATTGATGCGCCGCCCATGCCGTCGAGCGGCTTGAGGATCACGTCGGTGTGTTCTTTATGGAAAGCTTTCAACTGCGCGGCGTTGCGAGTGACCAGCGTATCCGGCGTCAGTTCAGGGAACCACGCGGTGAACAGTTTTTCGTTACAGTCACGCAGACTCTGCGGCTTGTTGACGATCAGCGTACCTTTCTCTTCGGCGCGCTCAAGAATGTAAGTGGCATAAATAAATTCGGTATCAAACGGCGGATCCTTACGCATCAGGATCACGTCCAGTTCCTGAAGGGCAATGTCCTGCTCGGTGCCGAATTCGTACCAGCCGTCGTAATCTTGCTTAACGCTCAGTTTACGCGTCATCGCACGGCCTTCACCGCCGCGCAAATACAGAGAGTTCATCTCCATATAATGCAGTTCATAACCACGGCTTTGAGCTTCCAGCAACATGGCGAAGCTGGTGTCTTTTTTGATGTTAATGGACGAGATTGGGTCCATTACGATGCCAAGCTTGATCATTTGGTCTCCTCTTAACCCAGATCGCCGAAACGAACCTGTAAGGCCGTTATTGCGGTGAGTGCTGTGGTTTCTGTACGCAGAACACGGGGTCCCAGCAGGATATCAGTAAATCCGTAGCCGGAGGTCATTGCAATTTCGTCGGCGGACAAACCGCCTTCCGGGCCAATCAGCAGGCGAACATGGTTCACCGGCAGCGGCAGGGTGTTAATACTGTGGCTGGCGCGCGGATGCAGATTGAGCTTCAGGCTGTCATCCTGCTCAGCACACCAGATCTCAAGTTGCATTGCCGGGCGGATTTCCGGAATACGGTTACGGCCACACTGTTCGCAGGCGGCAATGGCAATTTTCTGCCACTGTTGCAGCTTCTTCTCCAGACGATCGCCGTCGAGTTTCACACCGCAGCGCTCAGAAAACAGCGGGGTAATGGTATTTGCACCCAGTTCAATGGATTTCTGAATGGTGAACTCCATCTTCTCGCCACGTGAAATTACCTGGCCAAGATGCAGATTTAATGGGGATTCGTTGTCTGCCAGCACGCCTTCGCTGAGGCTGACGCGCACACTTTTCTTATCAACCTGCGTGATACTGGCTTCGAAGACCTGATTACTGCCGTCAAATAACTGAATCAATTGGCCGGGCTGCATACGCAGAACGCGCCCAACGTGGTTGGCGGCATCTTCACATAGTGCAATTTCGCTATGAGAGGTCAGGGGTTCCGGATGATAAATGCGGGGTATGCGCATGTGAGGCTGCTGTCCTTGAAATTTGAGAAAGGGTATTTTGGCGATATTGCTTCGCGATGTCGCGAGCTAATGTGCCCAATACCCTAAATAATTCGTGTCGCCCGCAGGCGCCTGCTTCTGGTGCAGGAAGGCGGCAAAGGAAGGCATCTTGCTGAGCCGATACTCGTCAGTAATTCGTGCAGCCAACGTACCTGCAGCTTGAAGTATGACGGGTATATAGTAGGTTAGCCTTTTCGTTGCTGGCAAGCCTGTAAAACGTAGGGATTGTGATTCCCCTGTACGTTTGCGATGCGGTTATCGCGCTCACATTCCCAGCCGCTAACTGGATACTGGCGATCCCAGGCCGTGAAGAGCTGTGTCTGCTGGCGGGATAAATTTAACTGATAACGGTCTCGCATATAGAAATAGGTACGGGCGATAGCACCGCGCGCCCGCGCAGGAGGTTCTGCGGCTTTGGCTTTGAAATCAATTTTCATCTCGCAGCGCCCGTACTGGCCTTCTCCGCCATTCCACTGGGTGTACATGAAATTATTGCGATCGCCATTCACTTCACCAATAGAAGGTTGCAGGTTGTGCAGGTCAGTTTCAATCTGGCGATAACCGTCATCTTTCGCACAACTTTTACGTCCCCCCTCCTGCCAGCACTGGCGTAAATGACCAAACTGCCATGCTGGCATCACATGTTCCCACTCAATCCGCTGAGCGCGTAATTCACTTTTTCGTACCTGATAGCCGCAGGATTGTAGATCCGGCGTCCCCTTTTTGCCCTGCCAACTGATATCACAGCCGCAATAAAACGTCTGCGCACCTTGGTTGATTTTTACCGCCTCAGCTTTAGCCTGAGTGAAATTATTAATGCCTTTACTGATTGCCGGGAAAGCGACGAGTGCAGTGAGAGCCAGAACAGAAACCAATATTTTGCGAGACATATTCCAAAACGACCTGATGCGAAAAGCACGCAGGGTAGCGGATACGCAGCCGGTAGACAATCAGGGAATGATGATTTTATTGGTTGATAATCAAACGATTAACCATTGCCTTTGACATTAAATCTTAATCGTTCGCCGCAGTGGCGACAGCGATATTCCGCCTCTTTGCGCATCACTCGGTTATGGCGTCGTACGGTCAGTTGATGGTCTTGGCAGGCACACAAATAAGGATAGGTTTTGCTTTGTACCGATGCAGTTTCGAATTTATGGGTGCGGCTGGCGCTGACACCCAGCACATGTTCCATCACCCAGTGCCACTCTTTGCCGTGTGGCGCTGCATGGCGGCCAAAACGCCGGTAGACCAGCAGGTGCGCCAGTTCGTGAGGAACCACTTCGTCAACGAAAGGTTGCTGGTTCTCGACCAGTAAGACGGGGTTAAGCCGGATTTGCCAGTGTTGCAGATATGCGCTGCCCGCGCTGGTACCGCGTTGCTGATAGTTGATTTCCGGCTCGGGGTAATCTGTACCGAAATGGGTATTCGCCAGCTGGAGTTTTTCCCGCAGACAGCGCATCACGGCTTGTTGCAGGGCAATTGGGAGTCGGGGGCTTTTCATCAGGCGAAGAATAAATCGGACGACGGGGAGAAGCAATAACAGGGGGCGTTTTTCGCCCCCTGCTGAACTTGCAGACTTTATTTACCGATATCGCGCAGCGGTTCACCTTTCATCAGATTGCGCTCAATGTGTTCCAGAGAAACATTTTTGGTTTCAGGAATCAAAGCGATGGTGATGAAGATAAACACCACGTTCAGTGCGGCGTATACCCAGAAGGTATTGGCGTTACCGAGAGTATCAAGCATGGTCAGGAAGGTTGCGCCGACAATCATGTTGGCGATCCAGTTAGTCGCTGTAGACACGGTGATACCAAAATCACGACCGCGCAGCGGCTGAATTTCTGAACACAGCACCCAAATCAGCGGGCCGGCACTCATGGCAAAACCAACAATGAACATCAGCAGCATGGCAATAGAGAAGTATTTCGCCACGTCAGATTCCACGCCGATATGCAGCATAGTACCCAAAATACCCATACCGACCGCCATCACCAGGAAGCCCAGTTTAAGCGTAGGCTTACGGCCCCAGCGGTCGACCAGACCAATAGCAATAAAGGTCGCCAATACGTTGACCAGACCTACAATCACTGTGCCCCACATCTGTTGAGAGGTGCTGGCAAACCCGGCGATGCCAAAGATTTTCGGCGCGTAGTACATGATGACATTCATACCCGTGAACTGCTGCATTACCTGTAACAGGATGCCAAGGTACACCGCACGGCGGAAGTTTTTGTTGTTGGTAAAGAGTCCCCAGCCACTTTGCTTAATCTTCAGGCTTTCACGGATTTCGTCCAGCTCGCTTTTGGCCTGCGCCGTTGAGTCGCGTAGTTTTTCCAATACCCGGCGGGCTTTATCATCGTTGCCACGGGCGGCCAGCCAGCGTGGGCTGTCAGGCAGGAAGAATACGCCAACCAGCAACAGCAGGGCCGGAATAGTAATTACGCCCAGCATCCAGCGCCATGCACCGGTGTAACTGAAGCCGGTATCGGAGAGGTAAGCAGCCAGAATACCAATGGTGATCATCAACTGGTACATGGAAATCATGCTGCCACGGATTTTCTCTGGTGCAATTTCTGACAGATAAACCGGGGCAGTATAAGACGCGATACCGACCGCCAGGCCCAGTAACACGCGGGCGATAATCAGTACTTCCGTGTTTGGCGCAAAGGCCGAACACAGGGAGCCGACGACAAATAGTACGGCACCAATCATCAGGCTGTATTTACGGCCCAGACGGAAGTTAAGCCAGCCACTGCCGATGGCCCCTACAGCAGCACCAAACATCATTGAACTGACAACCCACTCCTGTTGATGGCTGGTTATCTGGAATTCATGACTGATGAAGGGAAGGGCACCAGCGATAACACCGATATCCAACCCAAACAGCAGGCCAGCCAGTGCGGCGAGAAAACAGACAAAGAAAGTGACGCTTTTATTCGAGCGTTTCTTTTTGCCATACGTTGAATTACTCATCCTGCCTCCAAAAGATAGCAATAATGCTTAGCTTGTTATGTTATTGGCCCTAGCCCTGGTTGAAAGTGCGCCAGATCACAGAGTTGTAATCGCTTACACTTATTGATTCGATAGTGGGTCCTTGTTGTGGGGCTTTTACGAGGCATATCAGCAGGGAAAGGGTTGCGGGTCAGAGTAATAATGAATTTTTTGACTTATATCAATCAAATGTTGAGATATTATTTAGAGTTATTGATTTAATCTATTAATTAATAATGAATTATAGTTTGTAATCGTTTTCACTGAATCTCTTTGCAACATCTGGCGTAGTCGTAAAGCGCAGGTAATAAAAAACCCCACCAGACGGCAGGGTTTATTAAAAGCCTGAACGACGCTGAAATTACAGGCCGGCAGCCTCACGCAGCTGGGCAGCACGGTCGGTTTTTTCCCAAGGGAAATGTTCGCGACCAAAGTGACCGTAAGCAGCTGTTTCTTTATAGATTGGGTGCAGCAGATCCATCATCTGGATCAGACCATAAGGGCGCAGGTCAAAGAACTCACGCACCAGCAGGGTTAACTGCTCGTTAGAGATTTTCCCGGTACCGAAGGTTTCCACCATGATAGAGGTCGGTTCTGCCACGCCGATAGCGTAAGAGACCTGGATTTCACAACGGTCAGCCAGACCAGCAGCCACGATGTTTTTCGCTACATAACGGGCCGCGTAGGCCGCAGAGCGGTCAACTTTAGACGGGTCTTTGCCGGAGAACGCGCCGCCACCGTGACGGGCCATGCCGCCGTAGGTATCCACGATGATTTTACGACCGGTCAGACCGCAGTCACCCATTGGGCCACCGATAACGAAACGGCCAGTTGGGTTGATGTGGTATTTAGTACCGGCATTCAGCCATTCGGCAGGCAGCACGGGCTTGATGATCTCTTCCATCACCGCTTCTTGCAGATCTTTCAGGCCGATATCTTCAGCGTGCTGAGTTGACAGCACAACGGCATCAATACCGACAATTTTACCTTCGTCATACTGGAAAGTGACCTGGCTTTTGGCGTCTGGGCGCAGCCATGGCAGTACACCGGCTTTACGTACTTCAGCCTGACGCTGTACCAGACGGTGTGCGTAAGTGATCGGTGCTGGCATCAGTACGTCAGTTTCGTTGGTCGCATAGCCAAACATCAGACCCTGGTCTCCCGCGCCTTGTTCCAGCGGGTCAGAGCGGTCAACGCCCTGGTTGATGTCCGGGGACTGTTTGCCGATAGCGCTCAGTACTGCACAAGAGTTGGCGTCGAAGCCCATTTCAGAATTAACGTAACCAATCTCACGGATGGTCTGACGGGTGATTTCTTCTACATCAACCCAGGCGCTGGTGGTGATTTCCCCGCCAACGAGGACCATGCCGGTTTTAACATAAGTTTCACATGCAACACGTGCTTTTGGGTCTTGTTCTAAAATTGCGTCCAGGACGGCATCGGAAATCTGGTCAGCAATTTTATCTGGATGTCCTTCTGAAACAGATTCGGACGTGAAGAGGTGTTTAGCCATTATGTTCTCTACCTTCATACGACGGGTTAGATATCACTGCATAGCACTGGGGAGGCTGGCAGATGAGGAGCGGAGCTCGCCATTGTCGCAATGCGTCCTGCATGTCCCCATAAGGCAAGGCCTTGAAGCAGTTTGACAGTTAATCAGTGTAGACGGATTAACATCTGGACGGCTATTTTAGGATAGCAGAGGTTCCTAAAGCCAGTCATTTTTGTGATGAATGTGACGTTATTGTGCAGCTTTGCAGTGATATTCACGCATGGAAACAATCTGCGGCACATTTTCATTTTGCATTTACCGCGGGTTGCCGGTATAAACGCCGCGCGCTCTGACATTTCCATTCTGTGGCGTATTCCAGTGAATACTGTTCTCTCAGCTCGAATGCCCGCGGGTGATGCGTGGCACGTGTGGAGGTGGTTAGGTTAATGACCCACTTTTTACCGCTTGTTACATTTCAACAGCCACCCCGGCAGACATTGTTTATCAATGCTGCACGCCTTTCTGAAAAATTTCTGTCATCAATCCGATGTTATAAACAGCGGGTCCGTCGATCGACCGCGTTTATGCAGCCTGACTATAGACAGCTCAGTCTGCGACATCTGAGCGCTACTCAGCCACATCGGGCCGGTTAACAGCCGTTTTCCCCGTTAAAACTGACGTAGCCTGCAACCTTAGGGGCATTATTCCTATTGGTTTCTTCTGACCCGTTCCACGGAGTCTAATGATGAATTCTATAATCATATGAGTGAAAAACAGTTTGTGAACCATGGCGTACAGGGTTTTATCCTGTCTGAAAGCCAGCCGTTCGGGTTGTTCTCACTTGTTGTTACTGCGATAGTGGCTGGCCATGTTGTCAGTGTAGAAAGAGGATTTACCTATGTCTGATGACATCCAGTCCCACCGTCCGTCACATGCGGGCGATTCTGTTTCTTTGCGCTCCATGCAGGAGGTTGCCGTGAACGATCGTGATGCCAGCAAAATGCTGCGTACTTACAACGTTGCCTATTGGGGTAACAATTATTATGACGTCAACGAACTGGGCCACATCAGTGTTTGCCCGGATCCTGACGTCCCGTCGGCCCGCGTGGATCTGGCGCAATTGGTGAAAGACATGCGTGAGCAGGACGGCCAACGTCTGCCAGCGCTGTTCTGTTTCCCACAAATTCTGCAACACCGTCTGCGTTCAATTAACGCCGCGTTTAAGCGCGCACGTGAATCGTTCGGCTACGAGGGTGATTACTTCCTGGTTTATCCAATTAAGGTCAACCAGCATCGTCGCGTCATTGAATCGCTGGTCGAATCCGGTGAACCACTGGGTCTCGAAGCCGGTTCTAAAGCAGAGCTGATGGCCGTATTGGCCCATGCCGGTATGACCCGCTCGGTGATTGTCTGTAACGGCTATAAAGACCGCGAATATATCCGTCTGGCGCTGATTGGCGAGAAGCTCGGCCACAAGGTTTATCTGGTTATCGAGAAGATGACAGAGATTAAACTGGTGCTGGAAGAGGCCGAACGCCTGAACGTGACCCCGCGCCTTGGCGTACGTGCGCGTCTGTCGTCTCAGGGCTCCGGCAAGTGGCAGTCCAGCGGCGGTGAAAAATCCAAGTTTGGTCTGGCGGCTTCGCAGGTTCTGCAACTTGTCGAAATGCTGCGTGAAGCCGACCGCCTGGAAAGCCTGCAACTGCTGCACTTCCATCTCGGTTCCCAACTCTCCAATATTCGTGACATCTCAACCGGCGTGCGTGAGTCTGCGCGATTCTATGTGGAACTGCATAAGCTGGGCGTTAATATTCAGTGTTTCGACGTCGGCGGTGGTTTGGGTGTGGATTATGAAGGCACCCGTTCGCAGTCTGACTGTTCGGTTAACTATGGTCTGAATGAATACGCCAATAACGTGATTTGGGGTATCGGCGATGCTTGTAATGAGCATGGCCTGCCGCATCCAACGGTGATCACTGAATCCGGCCGTGCCGTGACCGCGCATCATACTGTGTTGGTGTCTAATATCATCGGCGTTGAGCGCAACGAGTTCCGTGATCCTGTTGCACCTGAAGATGACGCACCGCGCGCGCTTGGCAGCATGTGGGACACTTGGAATGAGATGCATGATCCGCAAAGCCGCCGCTCCCTGCGCGAATGGCTGCACGACAGCCAGATGGACCTGCACGATGTTCACAGCCAGTATGCACACGGCATTCTGGATCTGACTCAGCGTGCCTGGGCGGAAGATATCTACCTGAATATCTGTAATAAAATTCAGGATCAGCTGGATCCAAGTAATCGTGCACACCGTCCGATCATTGACGAATTGCAGGAACGTATGGCGGACAAACTGTACGTCAACTTCTCGTTGTTCCAGTCTATGCCTGACGCATGGGGTATCGATCAGCTGTTCCCGGTTCTGCCATTGGAAGGATTGGATAAACCGCCGAGTGGCCGTGCGGTATTGCTGGATATCACCTGTGACTCTGACGGCACTATCGATCACTACATCGATGGTGATGGCGTCGCCACAACGATGCCGATGCCTCCTTATGATCCCGAGAACCCGCCGGTGCTGGGGTTCTTTATGGTTGGTGCGTATCAGGAAATTCTCGGCAATATGCATAACTTGTTTGGCGATACCGCCGCGGTTGACGTATTCGTCTTCCCTGACGGCAGTATCGAAGTGCAGCAATCCGATGAAGGCGACACCGTTGCGGACATGCTGGAATATGTGCAGTTGGATCCGAACGTGTTGCTCACCCGCTTCCGCGATCAGGTGAAAGAAACCGATCTGGATGCCGATCTGCAGGCACAGTTCGTCGAGGAGTTTGAGTCAGGTCTGTATGGTTATACCTACCTGGAAGAAGACGAGTAAATTTGCCCAATATTCCGGCTTGAAGGTGAGCCGGAATAGAGTAAAATTCGCGCCAATAGCCGTACACATTAAGTTCAAATCAATCCCTTTCTCGTCGGGTTAACGACGCGAAAGGGATTTTTTTTACCTACAATAAGAGACCGTGGCTGGCAATTTTCCGCACGGTGATGCCAAGAAGAGGACTGTTTATGAGTAATGTAGTGAGCACTTTGGGCCATCAGCCTGATAACTCCCTGGTTTCCAATGCGTTTGGCTTCCTGCGTTTACCGCTGAACTTCCAGCCATACGACGCAGATGCTGACTGGGTGATCACCGGTATTCCTTTCGACATGGCAACCTCCGGCCGTTCCGGCGCTCGTCTGGGCCCGGCGGCGATTCGTCAGGTCTCTGTTAATCTGGCATGGGAAGGGCAGCGTTGGCCGTGGGATTTCGATCTGCGCGATCGTCTGAAAGTGATCGACTGTGGTGACGTAGTATTCAACTTCGGCGATGCTCAGGATCTGACCGATAAACTGCAGCAGCATGCGGAGAAAGTGCTGGCTTCCGGCAAGCGTATGCTCTCTTTCGGCGGCGACCACTTTGTGACGTTGCCGCTGCTGCGCGCGCATGCTAAACATTTCGGTAAAATGGCGCTGGTGCATTTCGATGCACACACTGATACCTATTCCAACGGCAGCAAATTCGACCATGGCACCATGTTCTTCCATGCTCCGAACGAAGGCCTGATCGATCCAAACCACTCTGTGCAGATCGGTATCCGTACCGAATTCGACAAAAATCTGGGCTTTACCGTTCTGGATGCAGCGCAAGTCAATGATCGCACCGTTGACGATATTCTGGCGCAGGTTAAGCAGATCGTGGGCGATCTGCCGGTTTACCTGAGCTTTGACATCGACTGTCTGGATCCGGCACACGCGCCTGGCACTGGCACGCCGGTGATGGGTGGCCTGACGTCAGATCGTGCACTGAAACTGGTGCGTGGTCTGAAAGACTTGGATCTGGATATTGTCGGCATGGACATTGTTGAGGTTGCCCCTGCTTACGACCAGTCAGAAATCACAGCACTGGCGGCGGCCACGCTGGCCCTGGAAATGCTCCACGTTCAGGCTTATAAAAAAGGCTGATCATCTGGTTGATAATTATTGTGTAAATAAAGGCACATCACGGTGCCTTTATTATCGTAATTGTAAACGTATTTACAATTACGATAGGATAAATCCCCTGAGTTTTATTTAAACGCAAAGCGTGTTCATAATTCCTTTCAAATTATTGTCGTCCGCACGGTTTCATAATTCCCTTCAACCCTCCATCATTTATTCTACGCGCCTCGTGAATTCCCCCCTTTCTTCGCATCTTGCTGACTATTTGTTGGATGAATAATTAAATTGAAACCAATACGTAATTTTTATAAAAATAAAATAACCTACTTCGTTATTTTACTGCCTCTGTGTATGTCCCTGAGCAGTTGTGCATGGATACATAAAGAGAAACCTGCGCTGGCACAAACGGATATTACGCAGTTGCGTATCCCGCAAATCCCTCAGGCAACCCTGCAACAATGGCCTGGTTCAAACTGGTGGCAACAATATAAAAATCCACAGTTAAATCAGTTGATCGGACAGGCACTGAAAGATTCGCCTTCCGTCGCGGTCGTGCAGCAACGTATTGCGCTGGCCAAGGCACAAACTGAAATGGCGAAAGCCCTGGGAGGGGCACAACTTGATTTTGGTGCGGACGTTGAGCGGCAGAAAATGTCTGCGGAAGGGGTTATGGGACCTTTCGCTGTCGATGACCCGGCGGCAGGGACCACCGGACCCTGGTACACCAATGGTACCTTTGGCCTGCAGGGAAGCTATGAGCTGGACTTATGGGGAAAAAATCGTGACCAGATTCAGGCCTCACTAGGTATCTATCAGGCAAAACAGGCCGAACTGGCGCAGACGAAACTTATGGTTTCATCGGCAGTAACCGATCTGTATTGGGACATTCAGACGGTGATGGCGTTGCAGCAAGTGTTGCAGCAGGTGCAGCAGCAGCAACAGAATATTGTTGATACCGATGAAATGCTCTACAGCAAGGGTATCCTCTCCTCACTGGACGATGCCGCGACGAAGATTACGTTGGCCAAACTGGCACAGAATATTGATGCGAATAACGGTGACTTACGTACGCTGCAGGCTACACTCGGCGCGATGATGGGACTGAAGCAACCGTTGCCATCGATACAGCCGGTCGCACTGCCAGAAACCGGCGAAGCATTACCGCCGACGCTTAACTATGAACTGCTGGCACGTCGTCCCGACCTGCAGGCTGCCCACTGGTACATTGAGGCATCCCTTAGCCAGGTGGACGCTGCCAAGGCCGCATTCTATCCCAGCATTAACCTGATGGGGTTCCTGCAATATGATGCGCTGCACCTGAGTGACCTGTTCCGCAGTTCGGCACAGCAAATGGGAGCAATCGCTGGATTGACCTTGCCTATCTTTGACAGTGGTCGGTTGAACGCGAACCTGGATATTGTGCAGGCCAACAGCAGCCTGACCATTGCGTCGTACAATAAAGCTATTGTGGATGCTGTGACTGATGTAGTGAAAAGCGCCAGCCAGATCCAGACTCTGGCACAACAAAAAACGCATCAGCAGGAGGTGGTCGATGGTGAACAACATATTTTGGATTTAACGCAGCAGCGTTTCGCTGCCGGGCTTATCAGTGAAAATCAGGTTTCAAAAGCCAGACTTCCTCTTTTACAGGAACAAGCTAATTTATTGATTCTGGAAAATAAGGCGATTAATGCCGATATCAGTCTTATTACCTCACTTGGCGGTGGATATCGCGCCACGAAAAATTGAAACACCCGTGAGGGTTAATTAAAAGAGTGTAGTTATAAAAAAGGGCGCGATTTATTCGCGCCCTTGATTTTTTCACATTACCATCACTTACCGGCGGCAATACGATCGCGAATATGTTTAGCGCGGGCCTCGGAGGAGGGGTGATCATCAAACCAGCCAATGCTGCTGCCTTTATCCAGCGTGGCCAGTTTTTCGAAACTGGTGGCGAGTCCAGTGGGATCGATACCGCGTTTTTTCAACAGATCGAAGGAGTAGTCATCGGCCTCAGATTCCTGTTTTTGCGAGAACTGGGCGTTAACATATTTCTCACCAAGGTCTGCAAGCTGTGACTGAGACAGGGTGGCACTGATGCCACCGAGTGACGAGGCGGCAGAACGCGCGGCCGTGGCACCGTAAGCGACCTGCATGGCTTTACGGGTATGCCCCAGCGCTACGTGGCCCATTTCGTGTCCCAGCACGCCTTCGACTTCGTTGTCGTTCATCATGTCCATCAGCCCGCTATAAACGCGGATACAACCGTTCGCCATCGCCCACGCGTTGACGTCTTTGGTGATATACACCTTATAGTTGGCCGGTTGTCCGTTAATATTGTCGCCCAGGGCTGCGGCGATTTTTTTCAGGCGCTGGGCGTATTCGCTGTTATCTGGCGCGATTTGCGCTTTTTTATCCATCTCTTCACAAGACTGCACACTGAGCGTTTTAACATCGGCATCTGACAGCGTGGCTGCCTGATAAGCTTGTGCGCCCGATTGCATCAGAGTGTCAGTATTGAGATTGGCACAGCCGGACAGCAGAGCGACAACGCTCAGACTTACCAGCGCAGGAGTAAATTTCATCAGTTTTCGTTCCCAAAAGTAAAAAGCTAAAGCAGAGAGAAATGCCCTAAAAAGGCAGTAAAGGTAAGGATAGCGTTAAGATAGGTTTTTAGCGTCCGCCGATCTATAGTTGATATCCTAAAAATTGCACTGATTTAAAAGCGAATTCTGTGAAGTTCATCACGCGCGCTAATAGAGTTTGCCGTTTTAATGCCTAGTCTGAGAAAATGACTTTCTTGACTGCTTTTTTAATCCGACCTGGAGTAGAACATGTCCTCTCGTAAAGAGCTTGCGAACGCTATCCGTGCACTGAGTATGGACGCCGTGCAGAAAGCGAAATCCGGCCACCCTGGCGCCCCGATGGGCATGGCAGATATTGCCGAAGTCCTGTGGCGTGACTACCTGAACCACAACCCGACAAACCCACACTGGGCTGACCGCGACCGCTTCGTGCTGTCCAATGGTCATGGTTCAATGCTGATTTATAGCCTGCTGCACCTCACCGGCTATGATCTGCCAATGAGCGAACTGGCTAACTTCCGTCAGTTGCACTCCAAAACCCCGGGTCACCCGGAATACGGTTACACACCTGGTGTTGAAACCACCACCGGCCCGCTGGGACAGGGTATTGCCAATGCTGTCGGTTTTGCGATTGCTGAGCGCACGCTGGCCGCGCAGTTCAACCAACCAGGTCATGACATTGTTAACCATCATACTTACGCCTTCATGGGTGACGGTTGTATGATGGAAGGCATTTCTCACGAAGTCTGCTCGCTGGCAGGCACCATGAAACTCGGCAAACTGACTGCGTTTTATGATGACAACGGTATCTCCATCGACGGCCACGTTGAGGGCTGGTTTACCGATGATACCGCAGCGCGTTTCGAAGCTTACGGCTGGCACGTTGTGCGCGGCGTTGACGGCCACGATGCCGATTCAATCAAAGCGGCAATCGAAGAGTCCCATAAAGTTACCGACAAACCTTCTTTGCTGATGTGCAAAACCGTGATCGGTTTTGGTTCACCCAACAAAGCCGGTTCCCACGATGCGCACGGCGCACCGCTGGGCGACGCCGAAGTGGCAGCAACCCGCAAACAGCTGGGCTGGAACTATCCTCCGTTTGAAATTCCACAGGACATTTATGCCCAGTGGGATGCTAAAGAAGCCGGTAAAGTTAAAGAAGCTGCATGGGATCAGAAGTTCGCTGCTTATGAAAAAGCGCACCCTGAGCTGGCTAAAGAGTTCAAACGTCGCGTCAACGGTGAGCTGCCTGCAAACTGGCAAGCAGATGCCCAGAAATTTATCGAAGAGTTGCAGGCAAATCCTGCCAACATCGCCAGCCGTAAAGCCTCACAAAATGCGCTGGAAGCTTTCGGTAAAGTGTTGCCAGAATTCCTCGGCGGCTCCGCTGACCTCGCGCCAAGCAACCTGACCATGTGGTCTGGCTCGAAGTCACTGGGCGATGATTTAGCCGGTAACTACATTCATTACGGCGTGCGTGAATTCGGCATGACCGCCATCACCAACGGTATTGCATTGCACGGCGGTTTCCTGCCGTACTCTGCGACCTTCCTGATGTTCGTGGAATATGCCCGTAACGCCGTGCGTATGGCCGCGCTGATGAAAATCCGCAACGTGTTCGTGTACACCCATGACTCTATCGGTCTGGGCGAAGACGGCCCGACGCACCAGCCGGTTGAGCAAATGGCCAGCCTGCGCGTTACGCCAAACATGAGCACCTGGCGTCCGGCTGACCAAGTTGAGTCCGCTGTGGCATGGAAATACGCCATTGAGCGTAACGACGGCCCGGTCACCTTGATCTTCTCCCGTCAGAACCTGACTCAACAACCGCGTACTGCCGAGCAATTGGCAAATGTCGCGCGCGGTGGTTATGTGTTGAAAGATTGCACCGGTACGCCGGAAGTGATCCTGATCGCCACCGGTTCTGAAGTCGGTATCACCGTGGAAGCGGCTGATAAACTGGCAGCAGCGGGTACGAAAGTACGCGTAGTGTCCATGCCATCTACCGACGCCTTCGATAAGCAGGACGCGGCTTACCGTGAATCCGTACTGCCGAAAGCCGTTTCTGCCCGTGTTGCCGTTGAAGCAGGTATTGCTGACTACTGGTACAAATACGTTGGCCTGAATGGCGCAGTGGTGGGCATGACCAGCTTCGGTGAATCAGCCCCGGCGGAAGAGCTGTTCAAAGAGTTCGGCTTCACTGTTGAAAACGTGGTTGCACAAGCACAGGCACTGTTGAAGTAAGTCTTCGACTTCAGTGACAAAAGGCACCCTGCGGGGTTAATGCCGATCGTTTAAGGATCAGTTGACCGATCCGGTGGCTCGTGTAAAAA
>CAMLBO010000081.1 GCA_946478305.1 uncultured Enterobacterales bacterium | reverse complement strand
GTTATGTCGGCGGCTGACGCTGGTTGTTTTGCTACCTACATCATGCGCCAGGGCGGCGTCTTAATCCCTCGCGACAGTTACGTCGTGCGCCTCGCTTACGAAGACGGCGAGAAGCCCAACGCCTACGGCGAAATCACGGAAAAGATCTTCGGGATCTTCTCGCCACAATTGGGCGAGGACTCCCGCGTCTGTACGCGGTTAAAAACATGGACGATTGTCTCCAAGCAAAAGACACCGCCAGCCGCAGAACAGCAGGAAACCAGGGAGGTTTTGACCTTACCGGACGGCACCGCCGTCCCTTGGAGTTCTGTCAATAACTCTACGGGAGGGGGAAATTTGAACAAAAACCCGGGAGTTGAAGACAGAATTGTTGAGGATATTGCCCTTGATTTTGACAAGCTAACCGACAAAGACCGCCGCGCACTGTTTCACCGGTTGAGAAGAGAACCGCAGTAGCGCAGTAGCGCAGTGCGTGCATGCTTTTTATTATGGAGGTTTTTTGTGCAAATTTTATCATCAAATTAGTGCTACTCATAAAAGAGAATATTAGTCTTCTTGAGTCACTAGATGTACCGAGGTAAGTTCCAAATTATCGCCGTTATGGCAAAGAAAAAGTGTAGGAATATATTCAACCCGAAAAGGAATAGCTTGATTATATTCCTTTGATATTAAGTCAATCTTGCTATTATATTTTCCGCTATTTTCAAAGAAAAATGTTTTGCTCAACTTATCTAAGGATTCATTTGCTAACTCGCACCAATTTTATTTGGAATGGTAAATTAAAGAAATATCAACGAGAGGCAAAGCCTTCGCTTTAATAAATTCAGTGTTATTCAATTCAAAAAACTTCGCAGTACCTTTTAGCTTACTCAGCGTTAATGCATCTAACTGAGCATTCAATCTAATTTTGTGGAATGAGTTTCCGCAAGCATTTATGAATGTTTCTTTAGTAAATCCCAGCAATATAAAAACGATATAAAGGAGTAGGAATTTTACCTTTTCCTTAACAACTATAACCTTTTGAAGGTTATCTCTTATGTTTTTAGAAATAGCTTGCCCGTGAGCGGCCAAATTTCTTATATTTTGTATTAATCTAAACTCATCACTTCCCAACCCAATTAAATCCCTGATATCTTTATCAATGGAATTCATTAATCCATCAAATGCAGATTTGAAATTTGGAGCATTTGTATTCCTAATTGTACCTAGAGAAAAAATCATCCCATCTATTACCTGACAGTCATCCAAATAACTTCCATTTTCTATACTTATCGGTAAATTAGATAACTTATAGGCATCGAGGACTTTAACCATTTCATTTTTTAGTTTTTGATATTCTTCTTTAGGGAGTTTCTTTAATGTATATTTTTCATGATAGTCTAGACTATAAGCATCCAGAATACTTACCACCCCTAAAATTTCATATTCCCAAAACCCTTTATATGAAAACATGCTTACTAATCTCACCCAGAAACTAGAAATAGCATTTCCGACCTTATCATTGAAGATATTACTAACCACTACACCCCATAATTCATCAGATACATTATGCGGGGACATAACAAAACAATCACACCACCTTTCGAATGGTTCATCGTTAGTTATGATGGAGTGAAAATAGAATAAATGCAAACCTGTTTGGCCTTTGGATGCGAGCCATGTTTTTTAATTGACAAATCATAACCAAGCAATAAAGAGAATAACAACTTCACTTTCTTAATAATATTTTTGGCTTCTTTAAGTGAAATTACACCTTTATATTTTTCAACTCTAACAACAGCATCCTCTGTAATTGTAGTAACATTGGCCTTACTCGTTCCCCAATGATCATGCCTCACTGTAAGATTGTACTTTTCACTATTTATAGTAAAATCTATGTTAATGAAATTATCAAAAACCTCCTTCCTTAGATAATTATCCTTATATTCAACTGATGACATCCCATTGAAAAATTCGTATAAGCCTGATAATGAAATCTCCACGCCATTTGCGCCCCCAAAACCATCACCTGCAACAATGTACTCTGGTGTTATGTAACCTCGAATAGTTTTATTTTCAAATAGTGTGTACACCTGATTCTTAGATTTGCACTTTATAAATGAAGGAGGGCTTTTGTGAAAAGCATGCGCCACAGGGTCTTTATAGACACTTTCATTATTTAATACCAGAAAAGGAAGTGCTGCATTGGATGTTTTTAAAACACCTTTTATAAAATTGTCATTTGACATTTCGACGTCAACATCTAATTCTAGACAATCTAAATATTCAGTACCTTTATTTATCATTCGAAATCCTTTTTAAAAGTAATGGAATGAATTTTTAACAACCCTGTATAACTCTAATCTCTTGGAGCTACTTTTAAACAGCCTGCCCATTTAGCAGGTTTAGCGCAAATTGTCTTTCATCCGGCTTCAACTGGTCGATTAAGAATTTCACCAGCTTGTTACCGGTCAGCCCGCTGGGGCTAAGTGAGTGCGAGAACGCCGCGTTAAAAACGAAGGTAGGCCGCACCCCACTTCTGAACTGGCACAGTACAAATCTGCCAGTTTCTTGTCTTTCCAGTCTGATTTCCGAATGATAGCCGATCACTTGGTGACCGGCATTGTTTCTTATCAGGGCTTTCGTTTAATTCACGTTTTACGCTGTGTTCCTCTCGGTCCATGCGTCAGTGTAAAGAATGTTGCCGTCTACATACTTCCAGGTGATTTTATCGTACATCATGGAGACTGACTCCATGTGATTCAGCTGAAAGTTACCCGACATACGAATGTTCGGCACGCCAGGATTTACGCCGGTGATCTTCACACCCTCCATCGTAATGATAAAGTAGCAAACCTCTTGACCCGCGTTGTTAATGTTGTAGAAACGAACCTCAGCGCTTTTCAGCGCCTGACCGGTGGCAACAGCTTTGTACAGATAAGGACTGGAACTATCGAATTCTTTTTCAAACATGAAGGGGGAATGTGACCGTGTGCCGGTGATTTTTCCGTTCGCTGAGTCAACGGGCAGATTAAGGCCATGACTCATGCCGATGACCTCAATGCTGCCTTCACGGTCTTTAACATCAACAGACCCTTTAATGTCTGCACCACCATCATCTTTAAGCCACATATACGGAGGGATTGGCATTTTACTTGCTCCTGATTTTTTTAATTAACTTCACTATTAATAAATAAATTGCTGTGGTGATAGCTACGGCGGTTATTAAATCAATATAAAAATAAGTGTCGTCTATATTTTCTGCGCCAATTTCCCCAGCGCCATAAATCAAATGGCCCACCTTTAAAACAAAGTCATAGTTGAGCCAATAGAAGGGATCCCCCATACAGCGGCCAACAACTATCAACAGCAGTATGAAAAACACCACCTTGGAAGCTCTTCGAATCAGTGGCTTCAAGTAGCGGTTACGGACATGTATCGCCATAGGTGATAACCTCGATAGTTCCATATGCCTTTAAATTAGTTCCCGGAACATCAATAGGGCTTGCCCTGTATAGGGCGTTTCTAATCATGTTGTAATCGGATTGGTTGGCGAGGGTAATACAGCCATCAGAGATAGTGCCGGGATGGAGTCTAAACCCTCCTCTGGCAACTTTATTGAAAAATGTTTGGTCGTCTATTTTTTCATCCGAACGGTATAAGGCAAACCATTCAGAGTGGTCTACATGGTAGTAAAAGGTACTTTTGAACTTATCGATACCCCAAGCCCTGAGCCTATTGGCTTTACTCCCCGTAGGTCTATCTACGACGTAATATTTACCAGCGGGTAATGGCCCGTTATTTTGAATTGCCCCGCATCCTCCACGGTTTCGATAAGCGCCGTTGCCTGAAAACGCAAGAAACGTACCCAAGCCGGGGAAACTCAAAGGTGAATAGTCAGCATTATTAATTACAAACTTTCCCTGTAGTGCCATTTCAATCCCTTCGCATTAAAATTTGAGTTAAGGGATATTTTAGGCGCACAACCTTGTAATTAGTATGGGTTTAATTGTAACAACGTTTCGCTCTGTGATGCGTCACTCACTGATTTCATTGAGTGGAAATGTTTCCACTGCTGGCGGGGGCTTGTTCGCACTGGGGCAGGATAATAAACAGGGGGAAAGAACGACTGATGGCACTACGCCACGTGCAGATTGAACACCTGAAAACCAGTAACACTGACGTAGTTGGGGAGGCAATATATCGCTCTGAGGTGCGTGAAGCTAAAGAACTGTCTATTAAATGGCATAAAGCAGCATCAGCTAAAGATGATCAAATTATCTATCTATAACGTACCGGCAAGATCAATGAATTAACCCTGAGTGCTCTGAAAAATACCGTTACAACGCATGAGGTGAGACCAGAGATCTGGCACAGGTAACGGTGGCCGTACAAGAAAGGACAAACGCTTTAGAGAAAAAATCAGCAAGCTGAAAGAACATTTTATTTACGGTGGATTTATTGCCTGTCTCATTATTGGGATTACCTGCTACAGCATGGCAGATAACGAAGCATTTGGGCGTGGCTATGATTCAGGTAAGTGGGCAGAAGCACAACTGGCTCAACAAGAGGCAAGGGAAAAGCCGAATAGGTACTAACTAAAACAGTACGTGATGATGGTACAGCGACATGCTTTATTCGAGGTAAACAGTGGAATGATCAGTTAAACCGTTATGTTGAAATGAAATTCCAGTATTCAAACGGCCCTGTAACCACTTTTGAAGATAGTAAAAAAACAGGTGCGGATCTAGAAGTAATCCGTAAGATATTCTTAGCTAATGTTAATAAAGGTTGGCCAGGCAAGAATGACTGTCAGTAATGAAAGCTCCTTTTCTTAGGGTCATAATTTCCAGATGAAAGTCACTGGGCAATAACGCGACCACAATAAAAATTAAATACAAATAAATCAAATAATTACAATCAAAAAAAAGACCACACACCGCCTTTTACACTGTGGTAATAAGATGCTGCTTATTCTAGACAATCGGCGTCAGAACGTCTTGCCGGAATGTGTCCGGTGCAACAAGATTCACGGCGTTATTCGTTGGCGCAGCCCTGACGGCGGGCAAAAAGGGATGCAGTGATGTTCCATTTTTGTTACAAAAGAATCCGTAAACGATGGGTTAATCGTTGAAACAAAGGTTTATTTCAGGCATATAACCCAGTATTCATCCGTGTGATGACGAAACTTTAGCCAAAGCGCCCTGTGCGGTAGAGCCGGTTGCAGACCCTAGTGTTCCCGCAGGGGCGTTTTGTTCCGACGTGTGACGCAATAATGGCGCTACGTTTCTAATCAGGTAAAAGGAAATCCCGTGCATTATCATCCAAAATCCGATCTTCTTAACCACCATATTATTCTGGTCACCGGCGCGGGTGACGGCATCGGTCGTGAAGCCGCGCTGACTTATGCGCGTTTTGGCGCAAAGTTGATTTTACTGGGCCGCACCGAAAGCAAACTGGCGAAAGTACAGGAAGAGATTGCCCAGCGCGGCTACCATCCGGCGGATATTTATACTCTGGATTTACTCACTGCAAGCCAGCACGACTGCCAGCATGTGGCAGAACAGATTGCACGGTGGGTGCCGCATCTGGACGGCGTGTTGCATAATGCAGGTCTGCTCAGTGAAATTACTCCGATGGCGGAAATCAAGCTTGAAGACTGGAACAACGTGATGCAGGTTAACGTCAACGCGACCTTCATGCTGACGCAGGCGTTGTTGCCTCTGTTGCTAAAATCCCCAAGCTCTTCACTGGTCTTTACTACTTCAAGCGTAGGTCGCGAAGGCCGCAGCGGCTGGGGGGCTTATGCCGTGTCAAAATTCGCGACCGAGGGCATGATGCAGGTGCTGGCCGAAGAATATAAACACACCAACTTGCGCGTTAACTGCATCAATCCGGGCGGAACACGCACGAGTATGCGGGCATCTGCATTCCCCGATGAGAAAAGCGAAAAGCTTAAAACACCGGCCGATATCATGCCGCTGTACCTCTATTTAATGGGCGATGACAGCCGCCGTAAAACCGGCACCAGCTTTGATGCCCAGCCCGGCCGCAAAGCCGGACCGGCGGAATAAGGCCAGATAATGACCGAAGAAAACAGCAGTAATGATCGCCATAAACAGCGCCAGCAGCGGCTTAAAGAGCAGGTCGATGCGCGCATTGAAGCGGCCCAGGAACGACGCGGGATCCTGATCGTTTTCACCGGCAACGGCAAAGGCAAAACCACTGCAGCTTTCGGGACAGTTACCCGCGCCGTCGGTCACGGTCAGCGGGCTGGCGTTATCCAGTTCATCAAAGGTGAATGGCCAAATGGTGAGAAAAATCTGCTGGAGCCGCATGGCGTCGAATTTCAGGTGATGGCCACCGGTTTTACCTGGGAGACGCAGAATAAAGAGACGGATACGGCGGCCTGTCAGGGTGTCTGGCAACACGGAAAGCGTATGCTGGCCGATACATCGCTGGATCTGGTGGTTCTCGACGAGTTGACCTACATGCTCAGTTTCGGGTATCTGGATTTACAGGAAGTGATTGATGCACTGAAGTCGCGGCCTGCTCATCAGACGGTCATTATTACCGGCCGGGGTTGCCACCGGGATCTGCTTGAACTGGCTGACACGGTAAGCGAGCTGCGTCCGGTAAAACACGCTTTTGACGCCGGAATTATGGCGCAGCAGGGCATCGACTGGTAAAGCCTTCGCTCTGGCCGTGTTTTCACTTTACTCGTCGTTCACTCAAAGTATGCCGCTGTCGTTGAGGCGCTGGATCACACAGGAGCCGTTAGTGAGTTCAATCTCACTGACGCAACCCTGTTTAAACGGGAAGCGCCACATATCGGCAGGTGCCAGTTTCAACATCATCGCCAGCATCAGGCTCAACGATCCCTGGTGAGCGACAATGGATAAACGGCTCTCGGGTGGCATCAGGTAGAGCTGGCGCATGGCCTGGCGGATACGCTGAGTGAATGCTACGAAAGTTTCTCCCTGTGGCACCTGCGCTGCTTGCCAGTCCTTGCACCAGGAATCATAACCTGCCGCGCCGGATGTCTGTAGTTCATCGTGGTGTCGCAGTTCCCACTCGCCAAAACACATCTCCCGCAGCAGTGGCTGAACCTGCAGCGCTGTATTGCGCCCTGTCGCTATGGTTTGCGCAGTCGTCAGACTACGGGTGAGATCGGTATGAATAATGACATCAAGAGGCACGCAAGCCAGCTGTCGGGCCACGTGTTGAGCCTGACTGATTCCCAGCGCCGTCAAGCCCACGTCACTGCTGCCGCAGAATACGCCTTCCACATTGGCTTCTGTCTGACCATGTCTAACCAGATATAACTTCATATTGTTTCCATCCGCATCACTATCCTTGCAGCCGTACAAAGAAAATCAGGGCAAAAAAAACCGCAGTCACAGACCGCGGTTTATCAGAACAGCATATCGCTGGTCAGGTTAGCCGTTACGCTTGGACGGCGTACCGCTACGGCGTGCGGGAGCAACCTGTGTGTGACGCTTCACGGCGCGGCGGATCTGGTTGGCTTTAACGCGACGACGGTCACGTTCAACCGGCAACTTACTGACGGTCTCTTCCGGCATCTCCACCAACGTACGCAGATAGTTGGTCTCAGGCAGGTCAAGCTCTTTATAGCCGCCACGAGGCAAACCTTTAGGCAGCGTTAAATCACCGTAGCGAACGCGGATCAGACGGCTCACCTGTACACCTACCGCTTCCCATAACCGGCGAACTTCACGGTTACGGCCTTCGGTCAACGTAACGTTGTACCACTGGTTCAGGCCTTCGCCGCCCTGGTATTTGATGCTGCGGAAGGCGGCAGGACCGTCTTCGAGCTGCACACCACGGCTCAGTTGTTTGATTTTCTCGTCGTCAATCTGGCCGAATACGCGAACCGCATATTCACGCTCCACTTCACGGCTTGGGTGCATCAGGCGGTTTGCCAGCTCACCGTCAGTCGTGAACAGCAACAGGCCGGAAGTGTTGACGTCAAGACGCCCCACCGCCACCCAGCGTGAACCACGCATTTTTGGCAGACGGTCGAAGACGGTCGGGCGCCCTTCTGGATCGCTACGGGTACACAACTCGCCTTCAGGCTTGTAGTACGCCAATACGCGGCAAACCGTGTCCTGAGATTCAATGATCGACAAAACGTGGCCGTCGAGACGAATTTTCGTTCCGGCAACCATTTCAACACGATCCCCCAGGGAGGCAATTTTACCGTCAACGCTGATACGGCCAGCCTGCAGCATCGCTTCTACTTCACGACGTGAACCGTGGCCAGCACGGGCCAGGATCTTTTGCAGTTTTTCGCTCTGACCTTCAGTGCTGTCGAGGGCATTTTTTGGTTTTTCGTATTTTGGCTCGTCGTCTTCCGGCGCATCGATGTCGTTTTTCAATACCGCAGCGGCCGCTTTTGGCTTAGCACCACGGGATTTATCAACGCGTGGTTTGTCGCCGCGGGCGCTGTCAGGACGCGCTTTTTCTTTGCGATCCTGGCGGCCGCCTTCAGGGCGAGCTTTACCAGTACGCGGTTTTTCGATACGGGAGTCACTACGGGCAGAATCAGGACGGGCTTTGTCAGTACGCGATTTGTCATTACGTGACTTATCGGTACGCGCCTTATCAGTTTGGGGCTTTTCGCCACGTTTTTCAGCACGCGTTGGCTCAGGACGGCCTTTTGCTGCGCCTGAATTTCTGCCGTTTTTAGGTTTATCAGTGGCCGAACGGCCCGGTTTGGATCTGTCGCTTGTATGTTTCTGGGAATTAAACTTCTCGCTCATTGAGCAGCCTCATTTGTCGCCTTCACAGGCGTCGGGGAGAGCCGGCAGCACGATGTGACCCATCGCCTGCCCGCCAGAATTAGTATCGGTCAATAAGTTAGCGGCTGTTGCGGAATCCTGTGTGACACAGGCAGAACTTCACGTCGCGGAAACAGCATTGCTTATCAAAACAATGACTTATAAAAAGTCAGCCCGCCATTATACACAATATAGGTATTTTTGTATCTATCTGCGGGCTAATTAATGTACCACTATAGGAACGGCGTCGGGTCGCCCGCCCCTTCACGCACCACTTCGGGCGCCGATTCGGTCAAATCGATTACGGTAGTGGGCTGCTGGCCAATGGTGCCGCCGTGAATGATTAAATCCACCAGTTTGCCCAGATTATCTTTAATATCATCCGGGTCCGATTCAGCAAAATCGTTACCCGGCAGCATCAGGGTGGTGGACATCAGCGGTTCGCCGAGCACATCCAGCAATGCCAGAGCAATTGGGTTGGAGGGGACACGCAGGCCGATGGTTTTGCGCTTTTCGCTCATCAGGCGGCGGGGTACTTCTTTGGTCGCTTTCAGAATGAACGTGTAATTACCGGGCGTGTTATTTTTGATCAGTCGAAACGCGCTGTTATCGACATAAGCGTAAGTCGAAAGCTCAGAAAGGTCGCGGCAGACCAACGTGAAGTTGTGATTGCCATCCAGCTGGCGAATACGACAAATGCGCTCCATGGCATTTTTATCTTCTAAACGACAGCCCAGCGCATAACCGGAATCAGTCGGATAAACAATCACGGCACCTTTGCGCAAAATATCCACGGCCTGATTAATCAGACGCGGCTGCGGATTCTCGGGGTGAATATAAAAAAATTGACTCATAATTCCCTTCTTAACTCATTCTGTAATGGGGGACATTCGTGTGGGTTCCGCCCACTCTTTCCACACCGGCTCTACGCCAGCAGGAAGCCACAGCTTGCGCCCCAGTTCTATCCAGGAGCAGGGTTGATGAAAATCAGATCCCTGCGATGCCAGTAAATTATAGTCTCTTGCGAAGGTGGCGAGCTGGCTGCGTTCATTGGGGGCCTGCTGGCACTGGGCGACTTCCATCGCATCCCCACCCTGTTCGGCGAAAAAGGCCAACAGACGTTTTAGCCATTTAGTTGACAGTCCATAACGGCCCGGATGGGCGACAACGGCCTGACCACCGGACTGATGAATGGCTTCAATTGCTTGTTCTATTGTACACCAGTGTGGCGGTACGTAACCGGTCTTGCCCTTAGCGAGGTACTTTTTGAATACCTGCGCGATGTTATCGCACTTGCCGATTTCCACCAGATAACGGGCAAAGTGGGCCCGGGTAACCGCTCCTCCCTGCGCTAAACGCAGAGCGCCTTCCCAGGCACCTTCGATCAGCGCTTTTTCCAGCCGGCGGCCCATCTCCTGGGCCCGCTCCACCCGCAGTGCGGCTTGCGAAGCCAGTAAGGTTTGCATTGCGGGATGAGCGGGGTCGATTCCCAAACCAACAATATGAATTTCGTGGTTTTCCCACAGCGTAGAGATCTCAACGCCGCTGACCAGTTGTAAAGGAAGATTTTGCTCGGCAATAGCTTGTGCTGCCCGGGCTAATCCCTCCGTCGAATCGTGATCAGTGATCGCCAGCACGCCGACCCGCATTTCTACTGCGCGCGCAACCAGTGCCTCAGGCGATAAATAGCCGTCAGACGCAGTGGTATGGCTGTGCAAATCATAAAGGGTAAAGGCGGAACTGAGCTCCGGAGTATCGGTGGCGATTGAAGTCATAAAAGTAATTAGTGGTTAAACCTGTTGCTGAAAGCGGCGGTTATCATAACCTGTTAATAGCCCACGGGTTACCCCTATCTGCCCCGGCAAAGCCGGGATGTGGATGGCTAACTGGATTTTGTGAGCATTTTACGCTTCCCCATCCATCAGAAAGTTTTAAAAGAGGGTTGACTAACACCTCGCGAACTAGTTTACTAGTACGTAAGTTCACGTGGCAACGTGATAACCATTTTATGCAATGAAGAAGGGTATCTGATGATGAACATTTCAATGATTTCTGTACTCAGCTGGTGGCGCCACTTCCCTTCGCGGGCGGTGTGATCACGCATAGCTGTCAACAGACCATGCAGATACCCGAAGCCCGCTGATTGCGGGCTTTTTTGTGGCCGTCTTCTCTCAACATTTTGAACAAAATTTCAGGAAGTAAAATGACTATTCAACGACCTCGCTTAGAACTGCTGACCGCACAGGGAAGTTACCGTGGCGATCCGACGGCTATCTTCCACCAGCTTTGTGGCGCACGTCCGGCCACCTTACTGCTGGAATCGGCCGAAATTACCAGCAAACAGAATCTTAAAAGCTTGCTGGTGATCGACAGCGCACTGCGCATAACGGCACTGGGCAATAAAGTCTCTATTCAGGCACTGACCGCCAACGGCGCATCGTTGCTGCCACTGATAGACGCCGCGCTGCCTGGCGATGTACATAACGATGTGCGTCCCAACGGCCGCGAACTGACTTTCCCGGCCATCAACCAGATGCAGGAAGAAGATGCACGTCTGCGTTCGCGTTCCGTCTTTGATGCGCTGCGCAGCATTCTGGATCTGGTAGAAACACCAGAGGAAGAGCGCGAAGCCATGCTGCTCGGTGGCCTGTTCGCCTACGACTTGGTCGCCGGGTTTGAAGATTTACCGCAACTGCGTGCCGACCAGCGCTGCCCGGATTTTTGCTTCTATCTGTCAGAAACCTTATTGGTTCTCGATCACCAGAACCGCAGCAGCCGTTTGCAGGCCAGCCTGTTTACACCGGACAGCGACGAGAAACAGCGTCTGCTTAACCGTCTGGAGCAGCTGCAACATCAGTTGCAATTGCCACCGCACGCGATTCCGCATCAAGACGTCACGGACATGAAACTTAGCGTCAATCAGAGTGATGAAGCATTCGGTGCCGTGGTCGAGCAGATGAAAGAAGCCATCCGCGCCGGAGAGATTTTCCAGGTTGTGCCTTCGCGCCGCTTCTCGCTGCCTTGCCCTGCGCCGCTGGCAGCTTACGAAACGCTGAAAAACAATAATCCAAGCCCGTACATGTTCTTCATGCAGGACAACGATTTCACCCTATTCGGTGCGTCGCCAGAAAGCGCGCTGAAATATGACGCCACCAACCGCCAGATTGAGATCTACCCGATTGCCGGCACCCGCCCGCGCGGTCGCCGTGCCGACGGTTCGCTGGATCGCGATCTCGACAGCCGCATCGAACTGGAAATGCGTACCGACCACAAAGAGCTGGCCGAGCACCTGATGCTGGTAGACCTGGCGCGCAACGATCTGGCACGCATTTGTGAGCCGGGCAGCCGCTATGTCGCGGACCTGACCAAAGTTGATCGCTACTCCTTCGTGATGCATCTGGTCTCCCGCGTGGTAGGAACACTGCGTGCAGATCTGGACGTGCTGCACGCCTATCAGGCAGTGATGAACATGGGCACCCTGACAGGTGCACCCAAAGTTCGCGCCATGCAGTTGATCGCCGGTTCTGAAAAAAGCCGTCGCGGCAGCTACGGCGGTGCCGTCGGTTACTTCACCGCTCAGGGTGATCTGGATACCTGCATTGTTATCCGCTCGGCCTATGTCGAAGACGGCATTGCCACCGTGCAGGCCGGCGGCGGCGTGGTGCTGGACTCCGTACCGCAAGCCGAAGCTGACGAAACCCGCAATAAAGCCCGCGCCGTGCTGCGTGCCATCGCCACTGCCCACAATGCCAAAGAGGTATTTTAAGATGGCCGACATTTTACTGATTGATAACGTAGATTCGTTTACCTACAACCTGGTGGATCAGCTGCGCGCCAGCGGCCACAACGTGGTGATATACCGCAACCAAATCCCGGCTGACGTGATCCTCGAAAAACTGAGTCAGCTGGAAAAACCGGTGCTGATGCTCTCCCCAGGCCCGGGCACGCCTTCAGAAGCAGGCTGTATGCCTGAACTGTTGAAGCGTCTGCGCGGCCAGTTACCCATCATTGGCATCTGTCTGGGCCACCAGGCGATTGTGGAAGCTTATGGGGGTTATGTGGGTCAGGCCGGTGAAATTCTGCATGGTAAAGCCTCCTCTATTACCCATGACGAAGAAGGCATGTTCGCCGGGATGAGTAACCCGTTACCGGTGGCACGTTACCACTCGCTGGTTGGGAGCCAGATCCCAAACGGGCTGACGGTCAACGCCCGCTACAACGATATGGTCATGGCAGTGCGCCACGATAAAGATCGGGTGTGTGGTTTCCAGTTCCATCCTGAATCCATTTTAACGTCTCAGGGCGCACGTCTGTTAGAGCAGACGCTGGCCTGGGCTTTGGCATAAGACGAGGTGCTGACAATGAAAACTCAAACGATTTCAGGCATTCTCGAAAACCTGTACCGCGCTGAAGTGATGACGCAGGAAGAGAGCCAGCAATTATTTACCGCCATTGTAAATGGCGAACTTGAACCGGCCCAGTTGGCGGCAGCACTGATCAGCATGAAGGTCCGCGGCGAGCAACCGGCAGAAATCGCCGGCGCAGCACAGGCGCTGCTGGCTCACGCAGAACCGTTCCCACGTCCTGATTATCAGTTCGCTGACATCGTCGGCACCGGCGGTGACGGCACCAATAGCATCAATATTTCTACCGCCAGCGCCTTTGTGGCCGCTGCGTGCGGTGTGCGCGTGGCTAAGCATGGCAACCGCAGCGTTTCAAGCCGCTCCGGTTCGTCAGATTTACTGGCGGCCTTTGGAATTAAACTGGATATGCCCGCTGAGCAGTCCCGTGCAGCGTTGGATGATTTGGGCATCTGCTTCCTGTTCGCGCCGCAATATCACACCGGTTTCCGCCATGCGATGCCGGTACGTAAAGCGCTGAAAACCCGCACCCTGTTCAATGTGCTGGGCCCGCTGATTAACCCTGCACGTCCCCCGCTGGCGTTGATTGGGGTTTACAGCCCGGAACTGGTACGCCCAATTGCTGAAACGCTGCGCACCCTCGGTTATGAGCGTGCAGCAGTGGTTCACGGCGGCGGCATGGATGAAGTGGCTATTCACGCACCGACTCAGGTTGCCGAGCTTAACAAGGGTGAAATCACTACCTATGAATTGACGCCGGAGGACTTCGGGCTGGACAATTATCCGATCGAAGCACTGCTCGGCGGCGAGCCGGAAGAAAACCGTGACATTCTGGCACGCTTATTACAAGGTAAAGGTGAACCGGCCCACGAAGCCGCAGTGGCCGCCAATGTGGCGATGTTACTGCGTCTTTTCGGTCAGGAAAATGTAAAGCAAAACGCACAACAGGCTTTGGAAGTAATACGCAGCGGTGCAGCATTCGAGCGTGTTACCGCATTGGCAGCAAGAGGATAAGTGATGCAGCAGGAAACCGTGCTCCACAAAATTGTCCGCGATAAAGCAGTTTGGGTCGCGGCTCGTAAAGAACAACAACCCCTGGCCAGTTTTCAAAATGAAATCCAACCCAGCCAGCGCAACTTCTACGACGCATTGAAAGGGACAAAAACGGTTTTCATCCTCGAATGTAAAAAGGCTTCACCGTCAAAAGGCACCATTCGGGATAACTTCGATCCGGTAGAGATCGCCACCGTTTATAAAGATTATGCTTCGGCTATTTCCGTATTAACGGATGAAAAGTATTTTCAAGGGAGTTTCGACTTCCTGCCTCTGGTCAGTAACGCCGTGACGCAGCCGGTGCTGTGCAAAGATTTCATCATCGACCCTTATCAGATCCATCTGGCACGATTTTATCAGGCTGATGCGATTTTACTGATGCTCTCAGTGCTTGATGACGATCAGTATGTGCGGCTGGCTGCCATAGCCCATAGTCTGAATATGGGGGTGCTGACCGAGGCCAGTAATGAAGAAGAGCTGGAGCGCGCCGTTCAGCTGAAGGCCAAAGTGGTTGGTATCAACAACCGCGACCTGCGCGACCTCTCTATCGACCTGGATCGTACCCGTCAGTTAGCCCCACGCGTACCGCATGGCGTGACCGTGATCAGCGAGTCGGGCATCAATAATTATGCACAGATTCGTGAACTGAGCCGCTTTGCCAATGGTTTCCTGATTGGCAGCGCGCTGATGTCAGAAACGAATTTGACCGGTGCAGTCCGCCGCGTGATGCTGGGTGATAATAAGGTTTGTGGCCTTACCCGCCCGCAGGATGCTTCGGTCGCCCATGATGCCGGAGCAATTTACGGCGGACTGATTTTTGTCGGGGCTTCGCCACGCCATGTGAGCGTTGCACAGGCAAAAGAGGTTCAGGCCGGTGCGCCACTGAAATATGTCGGCGTATTCAGGGATGAAACGCCCGACCGTGTAGCCGAAATTGCCAGGTCATTAAAGCTTTCAGCCGTTCAACTGCATGGCGATGAGGACCAGGGGTATATCGATACCTTACGTACGCTGTTACCAGAACAGTGCCAGATTTGGAAAGCGCTGAGTGTCAAAGACGTCATGCCCGCGCGCGATCTCAATCAAGTCGACCGCTATGTGCTTGATAACGGCAAAGGCGGAACCGGTCAACGTTTCGACTGGAGCAAGTTAAACGGGCAGGATCTCGGCAACGTATTGCTTGCCGGCGGCCTGGGCGCTGACAACATTGTCGAGGCCGCACAGCTGGGTTGCGCAGGGCTGGATTTCAATTCCGGCGTTGAGCGCGAGCCGGGCATTAAAGATGCCGATAAAATTACGGCCGTATTCCAGACACTGCGGGCTTACTGATCTCAGCCGCGGTGACGCAAAATTGACAGACAGGATGGAATCACATGACTTTACTTAATCCCTACTTCGGCGAATTTGGCGGCCAATATGTCCCGCAAATTCTGATGCCTGCACTGGTACAACTGGAAGAAGCTTTCGTCAGTGCGCAGCGTGACCCGGCATTTCAGGCCGAATTTATTGATCTGCTGAAAAATTACGCCGGCCGCCCTACCGCGCTGACGTTGTGTAAAAATCTGACAGCGGGTACCAAGACCAAACTTTATCTCAAACGTGAAGATCTGCTGCACGGTGGCGCGCATAAAACCAACCAGGTGTTGGGACAGGCTCTGCTGGCTAAGCGCATGGGTAAAACTGAAATTATTGCTGAAACCGGCGCAGGTCAGCACGGCGTGGCATCGGCCTTAGCCTGCGCCCTGCTCGGGCTTAAATGCCGTATTTACATGGGCGCTAAAGATATTGAGCGCCAGTCACCGAACGTATTTCGTATGCGTCTGATGGGTGCCGACGTGATCCCGGTGCACAGCGGCTCCTCCACGCTGAAAGATGCCTGTAACGAAGCGCTGCGCGACTGGTCTGGCAGCTATGAAACCGCGCACTATATGCTTGGCACCGCGGCAGGCCCGCACCCGTACCCGACTATTGTTCGTGAATTCCAGCGCATGATTGGCGAAGAGACCAAAGTGCAGATGCAAGAGCGTGAAGGCTGTCTGCCAGATGCAGTGATTGCCTGTGTCGGCGGCGGTTCCAATGCTATCGGTATGTTTGCCGATTTCATTGACGACACCAGCGTGAAGCTTATCGGTGTTGAGCCGGGCGGCCTGGGCATCGAAACCGGACAACATGGCGCACCGTTGAAACATGGTCACGTGGGCATCTATTTCGGGATGAAAGCGCCGATGATGCAAACGTCTGAAGGCCAGATTGAAGAATCCTACTCTATCTCAGCCGGTCTGGATTTCCCTTCTGTCGGCCCGCAACATGCGTACCTCAACAGCATTGGCCGTGCGGAATATGTGTCCATTACCGATGACGAAGCACTGGATGCGTTCAAAGAGCTGTCCCGCCACGAAGGCATCATTCCAGCCCTTGAATCTTCTCATGCACTGGCCTACGCCCTGAAGCTGATAAGAGAGACACCGCAGAAAGAGCAGATTTTGGTGGTGAATCTTTCCGGTCGAGGCGACAAAGACATTTTCACCGTACATGACATCCTGACTGCCCGGGGAGAAATTTAATGGAGCGTTATCAACAATTATTTAAGCGTCTGGAAAGCAAAAAAGAGGGCGCCTTCGTTCCTTTCGTCACCTTGGGCGATCCGGGTATTGAGTTATCACTGTCTATAATCGATACGCTGATTGAAGCCGGCGCTGATGCGCTTGAGCTGGGCATTCCCTTCTCTGACCCGCTGGCCGACGGACCGACGATTCAAAACGCCAATCTGCGTGCGTTCGCCGCCGGTGTCACGCCAACTTTGTGCTTCAACATGCTGGCGCGCATCCGCGAGAAACACCCAGACATTCCGATTGGCCTGCTGATGTATGCCAATCTGGTCTTCCACAACGGCATAGATAATTTCTATCAACGTTGTGCCGAAGTGGGAGTGGACTCCGTTCTGGTTGCCGACGTGCCTTATGAAGAATCGGTGCCGTTTCGCGCGGCAGCTATTCGCCACGGCATCGCACCTATCTTTATTTGCCCACCTAACGCCAGTGATGATTTGTTGCGAGAAATTTCATCCCATGGCCGCGGATACACCTATTTGTTATCACGCGCAGGAGTAACGGGCACAGAAAAACGCGCTTTAACGCCGCTGACGCATCTGGTCAATAAGCTGGGTGAATATAACGCGGCACCGCCGTTACAGGGGTTCGGTATTTCTGAACCTTCCCAGGTGAAAGAGACGCTGGCTGCCGGAGCGGCCGGGGCTATCTCCGGTTCGGCTACCGTGCGCATTATCGAAAATAATCTGCATCAGCCTTCTGAAATGTTGGCTCAGCTTTCACGCTTCGTCCGTGAGATGAAAGCCGCCACGCGCACCTGATTGCGGTAAATCCCTTCGCAACGCCTTATTTGCTGCCGCAGATAAGGCGTTGTTTATTGGGGATGAGTTAACTATTTTTTTACCGTTTTTCATTTGTATATCCTCTCTCCATACACCACACTTAAACTACCCGCAGGATCCATTCTATTTTCACGGTTGCCGCGCGGGTAATGTGCGTTATTAATCATTAGATGGTGAGTTTCAACCTGGCATGGAGAGTTATTTATGAAGCTATTCAAGACATTGTCGGCATTTTGCATGGCGGCGGTTGTCGTCATGGCGGTAGCAGCTTGTGCGCCAACCAAGAAATCAGAAGGCACCGGCGGTTATATCGATGACACCGTTGTGACCACCAAAGTTAAATCTGCTTTGCTGGCTGACAAAACTATCGCATCGCGTGAAATCAGTGTCGAAACCTTCAAGGGTCGCGTACAGCTGAGTGGTTTCGTTACCTCAACGGCGGATGCAAACCGTGCGGTTGAAGTCACCCGAGGCGTAGCCGGTGTGAAATCCATCGAAAATGACATGCGGATTAAATAAGACGCTGTTGTGATATGACAACGTGAAGAGGCGCCAATAGCGCCTCTTTTTTTATGCGGGTCAGTTAACGTATTTAGAAACGATAGCCGACGGCAAACATAAACACGAAGGGATCGATACGCGTGCTGATCGTCTGGTCTTCGCCACCCGCTTTGAATTTCACATCGGTATCGATATCCATCCACCATACAGACATGTTGATCAGCCAGTTATTATCCAGGTTGTAATCAAGCCCGGCCTGCGTTGCGACACCCCAGGAGTCTTTAAGGCTGAGATCGGACAGCCCGGCATCGCGCCCGGTCTGGTTAAAATCGGCATCGAAGAAGGTCGTATAGTTAATCCCCAAACCGACATAGGGACGCAATCTATCCTGACGATCGCCAAAATAGTATTGCGCCATTAATGAAGGGGGTAATTGTTTCACTTCGGCGATGGTGCCGGTGCTGTCCAGGCCAACTTTATGCTTGAAGGGCGAAGCGCCCAGCAACTCCATACCGATGTTGTCGGTAAACATATATCCCAGAGTTAACCCCAGCTCAGTATTGTTATCGATGTTGAATGATCCCAACCCCAGAACGTTGTCTGATCCCCCTGTTGGACGCACCGTCGCGGTCCCTACACGAAAAATAATATCTCCGGCCTGATTTGCACTGGCAATTGTCGGCATAGCTGCCGCGGCGATTAATGCCCAATATGCTGCTTTCATTATCCCTTCCCTTTGTATGGATTTATAACCCGCATGAATATACCTACTCTTGGGTAGGTCTTGATCCGAGCGGGATCACATCTTTAAATGATTTATTAAGAAAATGCATCTTTCGCAAACTAATCTAAATCATTAAAAAGGAAGGAATTGATCTACATCAAGAACAGCCATTTAAGTGCTGTTCGCAAAGTGAACAAATAGTGATTGCTTAAAAATTAGCAGCTGCGTAGCTTGCATGATCAATCGCGGTTTTAGTTTGGTGTCGTAAGGAGTCGGCAGTTTCCTACTATGAGCGAAATGATTAACCCGTGTATCTCCTGTGGTGCATGCTGCGCCTATTTCCGTGTGTCATTTTACTGGGCTGAATCGGCCAAAGCGGGCGGGGTTGTTCCTGACATGTTGACCGAGCAGGTCACTCCCTTTCTCAGCTGTATGCAAGGCACCAATGCGAAATCACCGCGCTGTGTCGCACTGGAGGGAGAAATTGGCCAATCAGTATCCTGTTCCATCTACCTGAATCGCCCAACGCCTTGTCATGAATTCGACCAGTCCGGTCTGAATGGTATAAGTAATGAAGCCTGTGACCGCGCGCGCGCCAGGTATGGCCTTCCTCCGTTGAATGTAGAGAGAGTACCGGCCTTAATTTCGGCGGTTACTCCTGTGTAACCCAGAGATTGATCGTGCCGAGGGGTAAGAAATCAGTCAGATATCATTGCGGGGTGCCACCGTACAACATTACAGGGTACAATCCTCGCCTGATTGTCTTTTGATTATTTTGCCAAGGAGCGTTCATGCCTATCACGGCCAGTGCGTTATACCGTGACAGTTTCAATTTTATGCGTAACCAGCTGACCAGCATTCTCCTGCTGGCCCTGTTGACCGCATTTATTACCGTCATTTTAAACCAACTCTTAATCCCTGGTGGCGATCAACTGAGCCTGCTCAGTGCAACCGGTGATGACCTGTCAGGCACGACAGGCATGAGCTTGCAGGAACTGATTCAAAACATGTCACCTGAGCAGCAGATGGTGCTGTTGAAGGTGTCAGGTGCAGCAACCTTCTCTGCGCTGGTGGGCAATGTGTTGCTGGTAGGCGGAATGCTGACCCTGATTCAAATGGTATCTGGCGGCATGAATACCAGCGCACTGCGTTCAATCGGTGCTTCTGCACCGGTTCTCCCACGTCTGCTGGGTTTGATGCTGGTTTGTACGTTGCTGGTTCAGTTGGGTCTGACTCTGTTTGTCGTCCCTGGCGTATTGATTGCCGTGGCCGTTTCCATGTCACCTGTTATCGCCTGCACTGAAAAGATGGGTGTTTTTAAGTCGATTAAAGTCAGTAGTAAGCTGGCATTCGCTAATGCCCGTCTGGTGTTCCCGGCAATCATGTTCTGGCTGGCCGCCAAAATGCTGGTTCTGTTGGCGGTAAGTCATCTCACGATGCTGCCAGCCATGGCCGCAACCGTCGTATTGGGTACGCTGAGCAACTTGATTTCAGCCCTGCTGCTGATCTATATGTTCCGTCTCTACTCCAAACTACGCGTCTGAAAATCGTCTTCAGCTCACTGAAAGGGTGCTATGGCGCCCTTTTCTTTTGTCTGTGAAATGATTCCGGTATAGTCAAACCATACAATAAACATGGAATGAAGTATGAAGCAGCTCCTCGATTTTCTTCCCCTGGTGGTCTTTTTCGTTTTTTATAAGATGTACGACATTTTTGTCGCCTCCGGCGCGCTGATTGCCGCGACCGCGCTGGCGCTGATCTTTACCTGGATTAAATACCGCAAAGTCGAAAAGATGACCCTCATCACTTTCGCCATGGTGGCTATTTTTGGCACCCTGACGTTGGTTTTCCATAATGACGAGTTCATTAAATGGAAAGTGACCGTCATTTATGTGCTGTTCTCGGTGGCGCTTCTGGTGAGCCAACTGGCTGTCTCTTATACACATCTCCGAGCC
>CAMLBO010000080.1 GCA_946478305.1 uncultured Enterobacterales bacterium | reverse complement strand
CTAAAAACGTGGTCGGCGTGGCCACCGGCATGCCCGGCGTGAAGAACTGCACCATCACCTCCGGCGTCGCCTGCAGGGCATCAGGAAAGGCATCATCACCCTTTGCATCGAGGCTGAACGCCGTGACCGGCAGACCGCTTTTCTCAGAGAACGCTTTTAGCATCGGGTCAAACCGGTGGCAGTATTCGCAGGTCGATTGCATAAAAACCACCACCCGCCAGTCGTTCAGATTGACGCGCTGGCCGCTGGTAAGCGTCGACCAGCGGGCCGGTTTTACAGGCTCAACCGGCACTGACGTGGAAGGATTTCCTTTAGCTGCCTCTATCGCCCGGATGTCATCCCAGGTCGACGCCTGCGCGGTGACGCTCAGCAAAAGCGCGGCTATACAGGCTATTTTTATACGTTTACGCATCATGATGAGTCCCTTAAAAGTTCGGCTTAAAGCCGGTGGCCACGTTTAAAAACTGCTTCGACAGGTCATCGGGGGTGATAAACCCGTAGGCCACCGGCTGATAGCTTTCATCACGCGGATTGACCAGGAACAGCGCCGGAAAATACCTGATCCCCATTTTCTGTGCCTGACCGGTATCGGTGCGGCTTTGCGGCAGCGTCGGGCTGACCGCCCCGTCCACGCTGATGGCAATCAGGCTGATGCCGTTTTCGGCACAGAAGTCTTTCACCACGCTGGCCAGCAGGTTGTCGCGCGGCTCTTTGCCACGGTAGAAAAAGAACAGGCCGTGGTCGGCGGTGAGTCGGGCAATGGCGTCTTTCGCCTTCGCCTGGTCGGCCTGCAGCTGGGCGGGCACCGTGCCGTTGTAGTGGCTGAACTTCAGGTTGTAGTCCAGCTCCGGGTACATCAGCATCGCCTGCTTCGCCGACTGGCTGAACTCACCCGCCTTGCCCGTCCAGAAGTTCTGCAGGGTCATGTAGCGCTTAAAATTCTGCGGCGTCGGGTACAAAATGGCGGTGTCGAGGGCCGCTTTGGTGGCCTGCTGCAGCTGCGCCTTTTGCTCTGACGGGGTCATGACCGGTGCCGGCGCCGGCGCTGTCAGTTCTGATTCATCTTCATCCTGCGGCTCGTTGTACCAGTGCCAGCCGACAGAATCGTTCAGCGCCGGCTGGTCGGCCTGCGCCGTTGCGGCCAGCAGAATGAGCAGGCAGAGTGCGCGTCTCATTTTCCGCCTCCCGCCTGCTGCATCTGCGCCGCAACCTGTTCTTTGATGCGCTCAGCCAGGGCATCACCGTCCGGGATAGCGGAGCCGTTTTCCAGGTCGGCATAGAAGTTTTTAAAATCCATGATGGCGAAGTTCAGCGCCTGCAGCTGCGCGACGTTGATGCCGGAACAGTTGGGGGATTCGGCTGAGCCAAAGCCGATCCCCAGCTGCCACTGACGTCCCTGCTGCTGAACAATCTGGGCAAGCTTGGAGTCAAAGACGCAGTAGCTGCGCTTTTTCTCAAGACACACGCCCAGCACTTTCCTGCTGCAGTATTCACCCACGTCCACCGTCAGCAGGCGCTCTTTGGCCTTGCCCAGCGCTTTTTCATCGCTGCTGCAGTTGGCCAGCCCCACGTCGCTGCCCCAGCCGGAGCCTTTACAGCAGTTGTTAAAGCCCACCGCCGCCTTACGGCACGACTGGCCGTGACCGGTAAAAGCACTGACGTTGACATCGTTCATTGCCGCTACGTCTTTGCCAGCCGCTGCCACAGCGGCGAGCTGGGAGACCGCTTTCTTGAAGCTGTCGCTCTCACCGCCCACGATCTGCGCGCAGGAGCCGTCCGAACAAAATACCTCCCCTCCGCAGACCATCGCCGTGCCGGTGATTTTTTTCTCACAGCTGTAGGTCACATTTTGATGCAGGCAGACGCCGTCGAGAGAATAGGCGCACTGCTGGGTGGCCAGCGTGCAGGCTGAGTTTTCTGCGAATGTTGCGCAGGTGCCGACGTCGGCCTCCTGCGTCCGGTAAGTGTCGGTGTACTGCCAGCAGTCGCTGTAGACACTGTGCGCCACGCTGTCGATGACAACCTGACGTTCTCCGCCGCCCACGGAGCAGGTGCTGCCGACAAGCGACGCCCCCGCCTCCTGCGACAGCGCGCAGGCGCCCGGTATCTGAGGTTGCCCCCGCCATTCCTGTTCCTGAACCATCACAATGAGGTTGAGCACGAAGGTGGTTTTGCCGCTGTTCAGGCTGCTCAGCATCCCGTTTAAAAAGGAGTCGTTATGCTGACTCTGGTTCACCACAAAATAGGCACTCTCCGTTTTACCCGCCGTCAGGGCGTAGTTCATGGCGTTCAACCCGTAGTTGCCGTTGCCGTATTTAGGCACCGTGGCCGACGTGCCCAGCAAGGAAATGGTGGTGGACTGCGTGTAGCCGCCGGTCGAGACGGCGAAGACGAAGTCAAAATTGGCCGACATCACCGTGCCGGTGACCGGTGAAGCAAAGTCGGCGCGCAGCCGGCCGCTCTCTTTGTTGTAGGTAAAACCGGTAATGCGCAGGGTTTTCTGCACGCTGACCGGATAATATTGTCCGATGATGGTGACATCCCGCGCGCAGGTGCGCGTCACGTTAACGTCGCGCTCGCAAATGTGGGTGGAATATTCGGTTTTGCTGACCTGCTGGGCTTCACAACCGTCAAAAGAGCCGTCCGTCACGCTTTCGGCGTTGGCCTGCGCGTCCAAACCGGCGCTGATAAACGGCGCGTCCATTGAGAGGGGGTCTTTGGGATTATTGAGGACCGAGTCGGTGATGGCCTTGCCCGCCTCACTGGTGGCCAGCGCCTGATTGCCCTGCATATCGAGGTTGGTGCTGCCCGCCGTCACGCCGCCGTAGTAGCCGGATTCGGGCGGGGTGGCGTTATAGTTGGGCAGCACCGAAGACGGCGTAAAGCCGGTGACGGTTTTGCCGTCGCTGTCTTTTATACTGCTGGCATAGCCCGAACCGGCGTTGTACTGGTCGTTGGCATTGGCAGACAAGACCCAAAAAAGCGACGCCATCACAAAAAGCAATGCAACCCACAAGAGAAGAGTCACCCATTTATTCATAGCGATTCTCCCGCCGCCGTCAGCAGCTGTTTGGCGACCGCGTTGCAGTCGCCCGATTCGGCAATTTTGCGCAGCGCCTGCACCGGCGCGATGTTGCCCGCGACGCGGTCATAATGGCCGTTACAGGTCACGACCAACGCGGGCACGGCGGTAATGCCGTAGGTCTTGTACGCTGTCGGGTCGACCTGCACGCCGCCGCGCTTGTCGTCATTCACCAACCTGAGCACCGCGTTGGCGGTCTGGCGGAAGTCGTTGTTAATCAGCCCGCGCAGCGTGGCCGGGATGCGCAGGCGGTCGGCCTCCAGTACCAGCGCCTTCAGTCCGTCTTCGGGCATCGAGAACGAGACAAAGTACAGCGCCTGCGGCACCGGTTTTTCCGGCATGACCTGCGGCCGCGACGAGGCCAGGTCGTCAATAAAGGACTGCTGCTGTCCGGACAGTGCCGGGGATTTTGGCAAAGACCGCAGAAAATCCGGCGCAGGCGCATGACGTAGCGCGTCACCGGCGTTCAGCTGGTCGTTGATAAACTGCTGGTCGTCCTGCGGCGAGGCGAAGACCGGTAAGGCTATAAATGCCGCCAGTAGTAAGGTGTGATGAGTTTTCATGCGCGGCCCCCAAAATTACGTTGACGCACCTCGGCCACTTTCTGGCAACCTACGCACAGCTGTACGCCCGGCAGGGTTTGGCGGCGCCGCGCCGGAATGGCATTGCCGCACTCGGTGCAAAACGGCGCCGACGGACGCAGGCATTTACCGGTGATGACCTTCAGACGCAGGTCAAACAGCCCCTGTTCCAGTTCGGTGATGTGATCGATGTTGTCCATAACCCGCTTCCTTATAAAAAAACGCAGTTGCGCTTACGCCAGATGAGATAACCGAAGTTCTTGCGCCCGTTCGGCGGATTGTGCCCCGCCTCCCAGCGCATCACCGTCTGCCCGAACGGGTGGCACTGCACGACGTCCGGGTACATGTTGACCATCTGATACCGCCATCTTTCCTTCGGGATGATGGGCGACGGGTATTCAAAGCAGACCGCCGTGTCGGCCCCGATGGAGTTCATGATCATGCCCTGGCGGTGCAGCTTGAACGCCATGCGCTCGCTGACCAGCACCGAAGACTGCAGCGCGCTGAACTCGTTGGAGACCCAGCCGGAAAACGGGTACATCGATCCCTGCGAACCGGCGCACCAGAACAGCGCATCGATAGGCTTGTAGACCGCGCTGGCAACGGCGTCCGCCGCGCAGGCGCCCTGCGCAATCACGTTGTTAAAAAGCATGGCTTCAGGGGAAATGATTAAGCCCAGTGAACTGTCGTTCCACATCGGATCCAGCTCGGAGAGATAACCGATATCCATGTCGCCGCCCTGCAGGCAGCCGGCGGAGGTGATGATGTTAAGCCAGTAGGTCAGCGGGTATTTGTACCAGTGGACGTGGTAGAACGCGCCGGCGGCGGGCTTGTCGCTCTGTCCCGCCGTGCCGGAACCGACCTTGCCCACATTGAGGTTAAAACCGCCCAAGTTCACCATGCAGTAAGGTGACCGCGTCACGTCCGTCAGGGCCATCGGCTCCCAGTAGCCAATCGCCAGCCCGACGCGGTACAAAATGCCCATCGGGCAAAACTGGATAGGGCTGGCCGGGTTAGCCGTGTCCGCTACGGTGCCGGTGGACACCGCCACGCTGCCGATGGAGATGGGAAAAATGCACTCCCAGCAGATATCGGTGATCGGATTGACGAACCGGCCTTCGCACTGTGGGTCGGCGGCGAACGCCTGCGCGCTGCTGAACAGCAGAAACAACAGGGCAAGCGCCCGGCACGCGTTTGCAAAGCTGACAGTCATGTTCACGGCGCTACCTCCTGCACAGAGTTGTGCACAGAGAGCGTTCTGCGCAGGTTTTTTACCTGCTGCCGCATGCCGTAAGTGGCGCGGTTGTTGACCGGCGTTGCGGTAAGCTCCATCACATCAAGCAGGAAGCATTGCAGGCCTAACAGGTCGGACAATACGTCATGGGCATCGCTATCATCAGAACGTTTGGAATAACGTTCTGACAAAACGCTCACCACGAACAACTGGTGTTCCACGCCCGTGTGCGGAAGGGAGACCAGGCGCTTCAGCTTTGAATACTCGCATTCACGTCGCTCCTGCTCCGAATCAAAGGAGTTCTTCCTGCCTAATTCATTAATAAAGAAGGACATATCCCGCTCCGCCTTTTGCAGGGCTTTGACCAGCACATAAACAACCATCAGCAGAAGGCAAATGAGGGTCAGCAAAATAGTCGTCATCATTTCGACCCCTCCACGGCGAACGTATCAATCTGCAGATGATGACCGTCAGGCGCGGCGATAACCCGCGCCGGCACGGCGGTCAGCCCGAACTTTTTGCTCAGCACCCCGTCCTGGTCAAAATAGATGCGGGTGCCCAGCGCCTTTGTCGCCTGCGCTATATCGCCGTTGACCAGAATGACTTTGATACTCAGCGTGTCCGCCTTTTGCGTGCCAAACCAGGCCAGCTGACGCGGGTCGTCGGCGTCAATAAAGTAAAGGGTCTGCGCGAAGGGCACGCTGTCGAGCGGGTTCACCCGCTGGCCCTTTTTAGCAAACACTGTGCCCTGATGGTCGCGGATGTCCTGGCTGACAACAAAGGTCGGGTCATAAAGGCGCGTGGTGTTCTCCTGCGCAATGGCCAGCCCCCGGACAGGTGCCGGACGCAGGCTCTTCTCAATCACACGCTGTTTAAACTCGTCCTGTTTTTGTGCAAGCTCGCCGCTTTTTTCCATGTCGCCCAAACGCTGCTTAATGGTGCCGACCAGGTCGGGTTCGGCAATCGGGTATAAGTCACCCCATGTGCCGAGGTCAGCGGCGCGGGCGGCACTCAGGCCGCAGAGTAATAACATCAGGCAGGCGCGTTTCATTGCTCATCCTTATCCGCGCGCATCTGGCGGGCAACGTCGCGCTGAATATCGGCCGTGATGTCCTTCACGCCGGCGACCACTGAGGGTGAGACTAAAATCAGCGCGTCGTGGCGGCGCTGGTAGTCGTGCAGGCTGACATCGAGCGCGGTGGTAAAGCGCAACGTCAGCGCGTCGCTCTGTCCCTGCGTCAGCTGATGCTGCGCGGTCTGCGTCATAAACTGGTCAACCGTGCCCTTCATATCAAAGGCCACGGTGACCGGCTGCTGCCACTGAATCAGCAGCAGGGAAATAGCCGCGTTCAGCATCAACATCGCGACAGCCACGATGGCCACCGGCACAATGCAGCGGTTGCGGCGTTTGCTGCGCTTTTTGACCGGCGCAACAAGTTGAGAGACGTTTTGCTCAGACAGTCCGGTGGTCATGCCGCATCCTCCCAGTTTTCCAACTCATCCATTTCATCGGCAAACTTACGCTTCGCAAGGGCATACACCGCGTCGTGAATGTCGACCCCACGACTGCGCTGTTCGCGGATAAATTCGAAGTCCTTACCGTCAGAACTGAACATCGCGCGGCTGAGCGGATCGACAAACAGCCGGTGGAATGAGCTGGTGTCGTTGATGCGCAGCATAAAGCTGCTGAACCACTGGTCTTTGGCATCACCAAACTTCTCGATCACCTGTCTTTCGTGCTCGCTGAACTGGTTTGGCCGGTTTTGGTTGTACTGTTTGAACTCGGCGGTGTCCTGCTTGAGCACCACTTTAAAGGCCGAGTTGCCCCACGCCGCCTTCGCGGCAGAGGACGCATCGTCGGCGTCGAAGTCTTTGATGTTCTGACTGATGGTGATGAAGGAGCCGAGATGGCGGCGCACGGTGCGGTAGCCGGTTTCGATAAAGGCACCGACCTTCTCATTTTTAAAGTTGAGCAGCTTCCAGCCTTCGTCGATGACGCACAGCTTTTTCTGGCTGCGCGGGCTGCGGTACATCTTGTCTTCGATGTAGATAATGAGGGAGAACATCACCGCCGCCAGCAGCGCCGGCTTGTCCTGCAGCCCGCCCAGTTCCAGTACAACCATGCGGGCATCGTCGGTCAGGGACGGTTCGTCGCTGTTGAAGTATTCGCCGTAAATCCCGGAGGTGGTGTACTTGGCCAGCAGCTCGATAATGTCATCGAGGCGTCCGGTGATCCCCGGCGAGTTGCTGTAGCGTTCGGACTTACGTTGCTCATCGAGATAGAACACCACGTCATCGATACGGGCTTTGTTCTTTTTCGCATTCCAGGCGTTAAGCACGCCCTTGAGCAGCAGGTCTTCATGCACCTCATCCAGCGTGCCGTTCGGGCTGGCCAGCACCGCCAGCTGGTCGCGGATACGCTCACCGGACTCGTTGATGTTGGTGATGTTGGCAAACGGGTTGAACTTGAGCGAACTGCCGTCGAGGTATGTGCCGCCGACGTTTTCGCAAAACGACTTGTAGCCGTCGCCCATATCGAACACCCAGTTAATGCCGCCGGAGTCGAGCACGCTTCGTATCAACGGCTGAACCAGACCGGTTTTGCCCGCGCCCGAGGTGCCGGTGACCGCCACGTTGTAGTTGGTGTTGCCGAGACCCGTGCCATAAATGTCTAAAAAAGCCAACTGGTGGCGATAGGACGGGGCCAGCAGGCCACCCCCGCACAGCCGGTTGTCGGCGACCAGCGGCATCAGGTTCACCACCTGCGTGCTTTCGGTCCGGCAGGTTGCCCCGCTGGCTTTCATGTCATCCCACAGCCCCTCTGCGGCCATAAAAGGGAACATCGCCATATAATTACGCATCTGCATATAGGTCGGTGCATACAGCTGCAGGCCGTTCTTTTTGAAGGTGTTAATGACCTGCTGTTCACAGATAAGCGCAGCGTCGTCGTTGTCAGGGCAAAAGGTGGTAATGTTGAAGTAGTAGCGTACCAGGCAGCTCTGGTTGCTGTTCAGGCGCTCGCGCAGGTCACCCCACTCTTTGGCCTGTTTGGTGACTCCCGGAAAGATTTTGGCGTAGGCAGAATTGGCCTTTTTATCCAGATCCAGAAACTTGCGCGACGCCTCGCCCTGCGTGCTGACCTGGTCTTCGGCCTCGAGCGTAAAAGTGATAACGAACGGATTTGAGATGCTCAGATCCGGACTGAGCAGGTTGCAGATGTTATCCCCGCCCTGCCACAGGAAGAAGATGTCCGGGTTCTTCTCCAGCATGAAGTTCATCACACGGGTGGCCGACTTCTTGCCGCCCGGCTGGTTGAGCGACACCGTCAGGTAGTCCGGTTTCACTTTCAGATCCAGACTGCGGTCAACACAGACGCGGTTTAATTCATCGAAGGCGTCCACTTTGACAGGCTCAGCGTACAGCTCGCCGTCGCGGTGGTTGACCATCTGGCTGATAAGGTGCACAAACTCGTTTTGGGTGGCGGGGACGCAGGCGATTTTGGCCGAGTCCAGCGAGGCGCGCAGCACCTTGAGCAGATGCGTCAGCTCGGTGATGGCCGCCGGCGTGCGCTTTTTGGTCTTCATCGCATAGGAGATATACAGACGGTAATCACGCAGCGTCAGCGGCAGATTCGTCGGACTGTTGAACTGCTTTTGCGCTGCACGCTGATAAAAGGCCCTGGTGATGGCGTTAAATTTATCGGCGTCTTTGCCCGTCCAGCGAAAATCTCGCAGCCCGGCGTCAATCTGTTCGCCAATCACGCGGCTGGAAACGAGGTGGAAAGAAATGGGCGTGTTGCGCGGCAGCTTGCTTTTGACCATGTCGTCGAGCACGCCGATGATGTGCTCGTTGGCACCAATCAGCGGGATGGCCTGCAGTAAAAAGCCCAGTGACCCGTTGTTGATAAACAGGCCGCTCTCCTTATCGTAATCACGGTAAGGCAGATGGCTGCTGAGCTGCGGATACTGCATGTCACCGAGGGTGCGGTTGGCTTCGGCGGCGCCGTCCGGCATTTTAAAAGACGACATCAGACGGTTAAAGGTTTCAACGATACGTTCCATGTTCAGGCGACCTTATTGAATTGACTGCGGTATCTGCCACTTCGCGTCGTTTACGACGAAGGACACGCGACCGGGCTGGTGAAAGACGTCGTCCGTATCGACCCAGGGGGCCACCCATACGTGGGCAATACCTTCGACGGCACGTTGTGCCCTGACCTGACCGGGGCTGTCGCAGCGGCCGGAGGGGCAGGACGGCAGGCCCACCGCAGACACGCCAGCGTTAACAAACGGCGTCGGGGCGGGAGCAGAACGCACCGCCGTCGTCGCTGCCGGACGCGCCGGGCTGACCAAGGTCGGACGGGCGGGCAGCGCATTGGTGTTCGCCGGTGGCGTGAACGATGCCTGCGGCGGCGGGTTAACCAGGGCTGGCAGCGCGGCCGCAGCCGGCTTTCCCGCAACGTCACCCGACAGCTGACGCGCTTTCTGATTGGCCTGCCCCATCGTCATGCAGCGGTCGCTGGTCGTGGCGTTACACTCGAGGTCGCCGCTGACGCCAGCGCAGCCGGTCAGCAGAAGGATGCTGCCCAACAGAGGAAGCAACAGCAGACGCGCTAATCCTGCGTTATTGCTCATCATCGGTCTCTCCCTGAGAATGATGTGGTTTAAGGTAAACCCAGGCATTACAGTTCTTGCGTATAGCATCAGCGAGCCTTTCGGTGTCCTTACCGCTATAGAGATCTCTGAGCTGACTGACGTCAGATTGTGCGAAAATCATTCTCTGAGCACAGACCATCACATCGGTCTTACCGCTCCCCGTTTCACCTACAACCACAACGTTGCCTGTCATTTGCAGTTTCATCATTAATGTCCTTCGTTCGTATCCGGGTGAACCACATCACCGACCTTCAGGTCTTTGAGCTGGTTCATCATGTTGGGGGTAGTGACGGCCTCGCTGGCACTGTTCGTCACCTGCTGCAGCTGCGTTCTGCGGGCTTTTTTCAGCCTCGCCTCTTCGATGGTTTCCAGCTGGAATCCGTCCTGAAACACCACGGTGACTTCATTACCGGCGCCGATGGGGATGATCGGGTGATACTGCTCGGCGCGTTTGATGTAGTAATCGCTCAAGGTTTTAGCCGCCTGACTGACGCCGCCGCCCGCGCCGGCCGCTGCAACATCACCGGCACCCATGCTGGCCGTCGCGCCCAGCCCGACCTGCGGCGTCGAGGCCTGAGATATCCCTTTACCGATGCCGTCCACGAACCCGGCACCGAATGCCCACCCTAAAATTTTGCCGTTGCGCATCACCACCGTGCCCTTGATGCCGTTTTTGCCCATAAAGCTGACGTGGCCAGGGATTTTCTGGTCGATGATGTCGCTACCTTTATTGCAGCTGATGCTGCGGGTGCGCACCTCGGCCCGCTCGCTGGAGACGTCGCCGTAAGCTTCGGCCGTCACAAAGCAGCCCGTCAGGTCATACGTTTTGTCATTGGGCATCTGAGTTTTCCCGGTCAGGCGAAACTGCATCGGTGCCGTGTTTTGCGCGCCGGTCACAGCAGCGTTGGCGTCAGCCCCCTCGATAACCAGCGCCTCGGTGAAGCTGCCGGACGGGATGTAGGGCAGCGCGGGCTTGTGAGACTGACTTTCATAACTGAACGACGTGTTCTCAATGCCGCCGGTTTTTGGCGGCATCGGCGTAAAGGTGGTTTCGCCCGCCGGCGGCACGCCCGCCCCCGGATAGAACTGGGTCGGCGGCGGGACGGCGCCCGCGACCGGGGAGGTCATGGACGGCATCGGCTCGCCGGACGGCGCGTTGCCCGCCGCCTCCAGTTGGGTCTGCAGCAGCTTATTGTCTTCTTCCAGCGAGTTGATGCGCTGCTGGTCACCCCGGCGGTCGCGGGACAGGGCATCCAGCTCCGTGCGCAGCGCGTCCATTTCCTTACGGACCTCTTTACTGGTGACCTGGGACTCGGTGATGGCACTGCGCTGCACCTTGTCATCAAAGGTGGTATTGACCACGCCAGTCATGTCCGGCGCCGGTTCGCGCACGGCCTTGGCTTTGGCCTCTTTTTTCAAAGACAGGTTGGAGGCGTACCAGCCCGCGCCGACTGCGGCGGAAATCCCCAGCACGGCCGCAACGAACAGCGCAATCTGCTTACGTTTCACCAGCGCATTAATGTTGGCCATCACTGACCTCCTGCGCGCGGGTGATGTACACGGTCACCGAGGTCCCCGGCAGCAGGGTGAGCGCGGACGGGGTAAACATCACCGCGCGAACGCCCGTTCGCCAGAAATCCTGCTCTTTCATCGCTACGGCATAGCTAAACGGATTAGATACGCGGTAGCGAACAACCCGCAGCGCGTTGCCCGTCCAAGCCTCTTCCGCCATCATGGACAACCCTGCAGGGGCCGACAGGCGGTCATTCTCGGTGCTGGCCGGGGCATAGCCCTCCGGCATCCGGTTGTGCAACACCGCTTTGTTAAGTTCCACCAGCAGGGACTCATACGGTTGACTGGTCTCCCACGTTTTCGCCGCCGGACGCGCCACAGGTTCGGCATTCAGCAGGCGGTAACTGCGCCCTTCCCCGGCGCGGGGCGTCGCCTGAATGGAGACGACCTGCCCGTGCTCGGTTTCGATAAACAGCGTGAAAGGCTTCTCGGAGGTTGACGAAAACAACACCGCGCCGTCAGAGGTGTTGCGCTTGTCGGTCAGCTTGCCGGCCGCGCTGCTGATACCCGTAATACGGTCGCCAGGAATAACGATAAGGTTCGGGTTGGTGTTGCTGACCGGCAGTTGAAACTGGCCGTTCGGCGGAAAGCTCAGCGATACCGGCGCGGTGGCGGCCTGCGCATGCCCAGAAATAAAGGCGCACGACAGCAGGCTGAACAGGAGGCGTTTATTTTTTGGCATCGTCAGCCTCCAGGAATGCGGCGATGGTTGTGACGCCGCCAGCGTAGTCGAGTTTTAGCTGATAGTGTTTGATTTCGCCCGTCGGCTTACCGTTACCAATCCAGGTATTGAGCATGCCGCGAATATCCACGATGCCCTCAGCCGGAAATACCTTGATTTGGGTCTGATAAAAGGCGCTGCTGACTTCGTTTTGCTTGATGCGGCGGGCTTCACCGGCAAGCATGACTTTGAAATCGGGCTGTGCGCCGGGTTTGGCGAAGGAGAGTAAGAATTCGTGCTGGGCGTCGACGGTCTCCGGCGACACGTTAAGGCGCAGGGACAGAAACGACAGCGCCATCATCTGCATGTAGCCCGGACTGGCTTCGGACTCCGACGTCCAGAACGGCGCGGTGAAGGCCATCGGCACGGTGGTCGTTTTCTCATGCAGCGACAGGTAGCGGTTTTGCACCACTAACAAGATCACGGACACCAGCGCGAGAATAAGCAGCAGGAAAAGTGCCGCCATCGTCCAGGCGATAATTTTATTTGAGGAGTTGCGGGCGGTAAGTTCCATAATACAGTCCCTGATTGAATTACTTAATCCATTGCCGAAAACTTGAGTCGGGGATGATTTTGAAGACAGTACGAAATAACAAGGTGGGGAAATACCAGTACAGGACGTTATAGAGCCACATACTGCCCTTCCCTCTTTTTGCACTGTGAATACAAAACCAAATCAGCACCGCTAACCCCATTCCAAATAACGCCTTCTGTGTCAGTATTCCCCAAAGTAAAACGGGGATACTGGGAATAGCTTCGTCATAAGGCAAACCGAGAAAGCGGCGCTGTTCACTCAATGTTTTCGGGAAGCGGTATTTATCCAGCTTGTTTCCCGTATCCATTGTTTATTTCCTGTTAACCTGCCAAACCAAACCCGATAGTGGTAAAGACGATAACGACCGCAATACCAAACAGCATGAACATATTTTTTGTTTTGATATACGTGATAATACCGACAATCACCTCAGCCAAAATAATCCATTTGGCAATAGCGGAGTCAGCCCCGAAAGTACCGGTCACCGTTTCTTTACCCGCCGCCATTAAGTCTTCAGCAAAGGCGTTATTCGAACACAGCATCATTGCTGCAATCGCCGGAATGATTCCGCCGGCGGCTTTGCGCGCTTTGTTCATTTCACTAAAGGTTGATTTCACTTTTTTAAAGACAGAGATACCCTTTGCCTTGATAGACAATTCCATAATTTACTCCATGTAAAATTTAAAATAAGGGTTTTCGGGTAACTGAGTTACGCCGCTACAACACTATCGGGGAAATAGTGCTGTAACTCCGACTCAGTTATTTATTCTTGAATTGAAGCCCCACCGTAGCTATATCGCTAAAGTTGATGAGATGGTCATCCAATCTCACCGCTGCTTCTTTAGCCTTTGAACGATGGGCACGGGCAGCAGATTCCGAAAGGTTTTGGTTCATTTGTGGTGTTAAATGAATAATTAATGATATTGCGCGATATTCTTGTTTTTTTAGTTCGTCCATTCCATTGCACTCCATGTCTGGCTAGAGGGATATAATACAAATAATAAAAGCCTCTGAATATCGTATATATACGATGTTGAAAATATTTCCATTTATGATAGAGGGGGTGTAAATTTAAAAGACAAGAGAAAGCCAAGGGAAATAATTACATAAAACAATAAGTTATACTTATTAGGATATTTCTCATAATATGTAAAAACACACAAAAAAACGCAGAAAATAATTAAATAAATCTGTGTTTTATACTCAAATGGCATCAAACTTCTAGGTCAGCGAGAATTTTTTTGCGATGAAGTTCACAATTCCATCAGCATGGCAATACATCATGAATTCTGAGTGATTTTTAACACCAGTTTTTACATAGATATAATGAATATAAGTTTCAGCTGATCTTTTTGAGATGCCTAACTTCTCGGATATCGTCAAACTCGTCCCTCCCAATAACAGTAATGAAAAGACATCAAGCTCCCTTGAAGAAAACGACCTATTAGGAGAAATGAAGGATACGGGGAGAGGAACGCGACCACCTAGCAACATAGGTATAGTCATAATAAAATTGCTTCGTCCATGAAAACTAAACCCAACCACTGAACCAACACCATCTACTGCGGGCATCGACTCAAATAAAAAATAAAATGGGTCTTCTTTTTCTTTGTGATTGAATTTGCAGAAAAAAGAGGTTCTGTCTACTGAAACATCCAAACTTGGTTGCTGAAGGACATTCAACACCTCATATGAAACCAAGTTACCTCCGCGCACTAGAAGATCTGGTTCCGTTAGCCCGATTACATCGTAGTGAAAATCTGAATTTTTCAAGCCTAAAATGCGAAGATAAGCACTATTGGCATAAATAAACCGACCTTCTGTATCTTTTACATACCAAGGGTCAGAACTTCTCCCCCAGAGACACTCATAAGTATGTAATTGGTTTACTAAAACATGTTGTGATCCATTGATGTGATCATTAATATAACCGTCAACCATGACAGCCTCCTACTTAGGTTGTTTTGGCTAGTTGGTAATAGAGGTGGCCGCCTCTATTACCAACGCTAATCCCTATTTCAATACAGGTGTAATATACCATTTTTATAATTTATTTATCAGCAATATAATATCTATTCTCCAGATTAATTTAGAATAAATGACTATTTACTCAAACTTTGAAGAAAATATCTTATTCTTCATTTTCAATAGAGGGGAAAAATGTTTCCATCACAGAATCAACACCAGCTTTAATTTGGGAAGACATTACTCCTAGTTTGAAATCTTCCAACCCTTGAAGCTCAGTGTTTTTAGCGCTCATCCTTATAAGTTTTTGAGATATCAGGCTTGTTTTAATCATGTGTTCCAACATGACCTTGTTGAATTCAATTTGACTAAACCCGCCCTCCTTCTTGTCATTTTGGAGTTTGTACACTCTTAGGCCGAGTTCAATTAGCATGGAAGATGTATTAGAAACATTTGCCTCACTCCTATCCGCGCCTTCACTTCTCTTCTCCTGGACAATGTTTTGTATCTCTTCTTCCACTGGATTGGTGATAAAAACTTGGATCTTCGGCATATTTACTCCCTATAAGATAGTTTGACTTACTAGATTCCATTATAGACTCCAGCAACAACTAAAACAACGAAAATCAGAATCCAAATGGATTCTCTTGTAGAATACAATCCAGATTACAATCCATTTAATTATATGATAATAAATAAATAATCTTACTAGACTCTATTTGGAATCCAAAACGATTCTAACAAGAGTCGTTTTGGATTCCAAAATTCATGACAATAGTCAATTTGCAATTACAAATTTACCGTATAACACTGTTTTCAAATGAAAATCAGGCAAGATGAAATCTTGCGAGGGGTGTGAGTCTTTTGGTTAGAGGAGCAGGCATTTCTATACTGTCACTTTTTCCGGACTTGTGAATAACCGCACTTGGCATTTCCTGGCAAAAATGTGAGGATGTAGCACGGTCTAAGCTAAAGGGAATTAAAATGCTAAGGATTGCCACCGTATTTTGCCTTATGTACACGTTCGTCGCCAATGCCTCAGATTGTTTTGATGCAGCAGGGAGGGACTATCATATTGATCCAGATCTCCTGCGCGCAGTTGCATTCCGGGAGTCATCGATGAATTCACATGCGATGAATATCATTAGCTCGGATAAATACGCTGTCGGTGAAATGCAAATCCACTCACAAAACTTTGCTCATCTCTCACAGTTCGGTATAACACCGCAGTCGCTGTTTTCTGACCGGTGCATGAATGTTTACACGGGCGCTTATTATCTTGCAATCGCCTTCAAGCGCTGGGGGGTAAACTGGGAGTCTGTCGGTGCATATAATGCAGGCTTCTCTCAAAAACCTGAGCAGAAGGCAAAAAGACTGAAGTACGGTAAAGAAGTCCACCAGATTTACATCAATATAAAAAATCAGAAGACATTGCGGTAGCCGGCATATTGGCCACGGCTTATCCACATATCCATATGAAAATGAGCAAGGTCATTTTACCTCCGCAAGGACTGGTGAAATGACCGCAGCGCATTTTAACCGGGACAAGGTTAAAATCTTTAATTGTGGGTATGTGGGTAAGCCGTTCTATTCAGGGAGCCCCTTTGGGGCAGAGGAACGATGGAAAGTGTTTTATTTCCATCGGGGCGGGCGGGGAATAAAATGTGAACCGCTCAATGCGGTACGCATTTTACCGGCGCGAACAATAAATTTGCAGGGCGACACCTTGCCGCCCTTCCCTTTCATTCCATTTCAGATAACACGGAATATATTTTTGATTGCAATCCGTGGTGAAATACTTCACGTTTCTCTGACCACAAATTCCCCTTGTTTAAATCCTCTGCCGTTGGCGCTGTTTCATAATCGAGGTGATAGTCACTTATCACTTTGGCGATAGCTTTCTCGATCATGGCATCAGAAAACGTACGCGATGAGTCCGGATATTTAGCACTACCATAAACCGTGTTAAAAGGACTCGATGAATATTCGTAGATATCTTCCATTGCGTTAAAGTGGCCGTCTTTGTATTTATTGATTATCGCGTCCACTTTTTCACACCTTGGGCCATCCTGCCAGCATACGTCTACCGAACCATAATGCGGGTTACGTACGGAAAACTTCACCCCTTTAAAAGACTTCTTCAACTCCTTGCGAATATTTTTAGCGGCCAGTTTTCCACTGCTGCATTCTCCCTGCTCAAGATGACCGTATTCTGGTGCAGAACGCAAACGCTCCACTTCAGCATTAAATCGTGCGGTCTGTTCTTCTTCCTCTCGTTTTCTTCTGGCGTCCTCTTCTTCTGCATAAAGACAAAGGCGGCGTATTTCATCAGCATCCATTTTTTCGTCTAATATCTCCCACTGCACGCCGCGCAAAATAGACTCCGGTAATCGTTTACTGAATTTTCCGCATTCGTGCACAATATCAAAGTGTGCATTTCCGCCGCTGACTATAACGCCACCGCCCAGCGTTTTAATGGTCTCTGGTCGCTGCTGTCCGTGAATATGAAAAATAACTCCACGCCCTAATCCATACAAGCTTGTGTAAATAACTGAACCGACACCAAGGATGATCTGTTTTTCAGGTTTTTTCGTCAGTGAGCTTAATGACAACATATTTATGTTCTCCATATTAAAATAAGGGGAACCATGTTCCCCAAGGAAATTCACTACGCTGATACGCTTTCTCCACGGTGTTTTTTCTGTTCGTGGTTCAGACTGATAGCCAGCTCTGCGCGAGCGTATGCCACCACCTTTGCCCCCGCTTTGCCGTACAGCCTCACGGCCTGCTTTTGTGCCTGTATCCAGACGCACACCACGGGCCATGCAACCAGCGGCTTCTTACATGACCAGTCCAGCACGCCGTAAAACTGCACGTTTTCGACCATCGCCAGCAGGATATTGCTGATCTCCTCCTCTTCTTCACGCTCAGGCAGTTGAAGGTTCCACACGCCACACAGGCGCAGTAATAATGTGTGCTGTCTTTCCGCCACCGTTTTGGCCCTGCTTTGTACGCATCTTTCAGTAGATTCAGGAGCGGCGGTCTTGACATTCTGTGTGTTCATTCTGGTTGTTCCCTCTCGGTGGTTAATCCATCTATCAGTGAGTTCTTTCGCGGCAAGGGCAACGGAGTACCAACGCAGGCAGGCAACAAGGGGCGGAGACAACAGTTTTACGAGGCACGAGGAAAAGTTTTGGCGGAGTGCATTTCACCCCTTGGGGAATGACCAGGCGGTGCTACGTTTAAGCCCGAAGCGAAAGGGCTGGCTGATTGATGGCACCCAGACAGCCCGGCGAGAATGAACGCATCCGACACGGGCGAAGCCGTGGCGTCCTCAGCGCCGGTGGCTTTATCAACGGCAGTTCAGGCGGCGCGGCTTTGGCCGCTGCAAGCCTTCCGTTGCGTCAGGATGGAAGCCCGCAGGGCAGAGACAGCTTGCTGGCTCTGTTCACGACAGCCGTGCCCGCAGGGTGACGCCCAGTCCCGGCATTTGGGGTTGGATAACCAGCACAGTACGAAGAAGCTTATGAGCCACCCGATCTACAGCAGGAACCGCAAGAAGAGTCGTACCAGGAAGAGAATGTTGAAGAGATAAACTGAAAGCGCTACTCATGCATGGCTTTGTTGCACAATGCAGGATGATCGCGGCGGCGCAGCCGCAGCTGTTTCCCAGCAAAAGGGTTTTCGGCGCTTGAATTTGGCGGAGTTGCCCCCGCCAGCACGCAAAGTTAAACCCTTGGTGGAAGCATTGAAGGGTAATGACGCGCTACAATAGCGTTGATCCGGCTGACCAGTTCAGGCCGTTTAAAAGTGATATGGGCTGTGCCTTTCATGTAATAACGCATCGAGAAATATTCACCGTCGTAAACCGCGCCGGAAAATCGCTCACGTTCAAAAAACTCCCCGAATTTCGCCCCCTCCGAGACGCGATGATCCGGAACGTTTCGCCCTTCCAGCAAATAGAATACTTTGGTCAGGTCATCAAGCTTTGACCGCCCCAGCGTGCCGAAATAGTTGAGGCCGCTGCTGTAACTCTCCATCAGGCGCGAAACAATGATTTTTTTGCCAAACCGGCACGGGCAATTTGTCTTGTAGTCCCATGACAGCGATTTAAACAGGTCGATCACCCCCTGTTCAAAGGTGTCATTTTTACCGGCGTGAAGCTGGTCAAACGTGGCCAGCACCGTATCGAGCGTAATTTCTGGCATAGTTTCACCGGCTACCTGCCTGTCCCACTCATCGCGCTGTCGGGTGCTCATCAGGGTATACATGCCGGTATCAAGCATCAGCCGGTGCCAGATTTTGCCGTCTATGGTTTTTTTGATCGCATCTTGTGCCTTTTGTGGCTGACTTTCCCAGTTGAGCGCGTCTTTCACACAGATGTCGTAGCCGTAAAGAGATTTGGCACCACAGGCGTCCAGAAACAACTGGCGGGCAGAACTCAACAACGCCAGCGCGTGGGTAAACTGTTTCAGGCCGTTTTCACGCAGGGCAATAATGCGGTCTATCGCCACGGAAGGGATCACCTCACCCGCGCGCTGCCCGCCGATACCCAAATCGGCTACCGCTGTATCCTGTCTGTTTAGCATTGTTTTCTCTCCGCTTCGCGCACCGCCGCCGTCATTAAAAATTCACCCTCACTAATGCTCACCGTGAGATCGGCAAGGCGGGTAGTCAGCAATTCCAGCGTCTCAGGCTCGACGGTAAGGTCTTCCAAAATTGCGCCCTCGATGCCCGTTACCTCGTCCATCGCGTCAAACAGTGCCCAGACGTCATCCCACTGTTCGACATCAAACCCTTCGGCATAGGCAATGGTGCGTTTATCGCCCACGTAGGACGCATTTCGGGCCGTCAGATAGATACCTTCTGCGCCGACCAGCCGCACCCCGCCGCCGTTATTTTTCACGTCCATCATGACCGGTTTCAGCGTTTCCGCCTTAAAAAGCAATGTGTTCGTCATCGTTCACCTCTCAAAAATTTTGAATTGCCGCCCCGCAGGGCGGCAAGGTTGTCAGGCGTAAGCCCGTTTCAGCTCCAGCGTGCGCAGGACCTGCCCCAGCTCGCTGGCCCGCATAGCAGGCACACGAACGGACTGGCGCTTACGCTGGCACTTCACGATGTGACGCCCCAACGCCTTGAGCGGCGCTGTGATGTCCTGACTTTTCAGAGGTTCCCGCACTATGCGCAGGTGTTTTTTTGCCGTCTCAGGCTTTACAAACGGCAACGAGGATGCAATTATCTGTGCTTCAGTATTCATAGTTTTAACTCCAATCGAGTATTGAAAGCCGGTCTAACTTTCCTAGGGGTAAACCGGCAGTGAATGGGCAGACGAAAGTCTGCTTTTTTCATTTCTGCAACGTGGTTTCTCTGCTTAACACCTCCTTATTAATGCGGTTAACAATTGCCGTGTGGGTCATGGTTGCCTTGTCGCGGAACGTGAAATAGCGCTCCCCTACCTTGGCGTAAATGTCCGTGACGTCGCCGCTAACCATCTCTGCCAGCTTGAACGTTTCGCAGTGCGCGTCACCCTGCCAGTCCTTCGGATACATCACGGCAATAGCATCCATAAACGCGGTCAGCGTGATTTCTGACACGTCCGTGTAGGCGATTTTTTCGCACTGCTGCCAGTAGGCCGCTTCCGACGCCGCGTTCCACTGGAAGCGATCGGGGTTGTGGTAGCCGGTGTCGGCCATTTCAGGTGTGTACATGGTGTTTCTCCTCGGTGTTGACGGCGGGACGCTCCCGCCCTCGGTTGTTGTTCAAATTTCAATGCCTGACGCCTTAACCAACTTGTTAAACGCCTTAAAATGATCCGCGTCGCACACAGAAATATGAGTACCCGCCTTCGTGGTGCCTGAACTGAGCATGTAGCTGTATGCCATTTTCATTTGCTCTGGATATCTCTTACGAAACGCCTGCAACGCCTTTAGCGTCTCAAAACCGTAAACGTCGAACTCTTCGGGTTTGCCACCCTTCCCACCCTCGGCTAAAAGGATCTCGTATTTCTCACCCCATCTTTCAGTAGATTCGGGAGCGGCGGTGTTGACGTTTTGTGTGTTCATTCTGGTCGTTTCCCTTCGGTGGTTAGTCCATCTCTCAGTGAGTTCTTTCGCGGCAAGGGCAACGGAGTACCAACGCAGTCAGGCAACAAGGGGCGGAGACAACAGTTTTACGAGGGACGAGGAAAAGTTTTGGCGGAGTGCATTTCACCCCTTGGGGAATGACCAGGCGGTGCTACGTTTAAGCCCGAAGCGGAAGGGCTGGCTGAGCGATGGCTCGCCGGACAGCCCGGACAGAATGAACACACCCGACACGACGTAAGGCGTGGCGTCCTTAGCGCCGGTGGCTTTACTTCCGGCAGTTCAGGCGGCGCGGCCAGTGGCCGCTGCAAGCCCGCAGTCGCGTCAGGATGGACGCCCGAAGGGCAGAGACAGCCTGCTGGCTCTGTTCACGACAGCCGTGCCCGCAGGGTGACGCCCACGGCCAGCATTCTTTGCCGGTCAATCAACACAGCAGAAAGAAACAAAAGAGAAGCCATTACCACAGCAGGCACAGCAGGCACAGCAGGCACA
>CAMLBO010000079.1 GCA_946478305.1 uncultured Enterobacterales bacterium | reverse complement strand
GAGCACCACCTTGACATGGTGGGGGTCGATGGTTCGAGTCCATTCGGACGCACCAGATGAAACTACTCACTCAACCCTTCTTACCTAACACTCCCGAATCCATCATCTGCAGTTTGCTTATCGCCTTCTCGTCATGCGCACTCTTTGTTTATTTCACTTTCATCTCAAACTGTTCAACCGCTTCTGCGTCATGATGCCCATATTGGCTATTTGCGCAACGAACGCCTTAGAGTTAGCCTAAGCTTGCGCAGCATCATGTTTTTTATTTTGTTTCCCGCCGCTTAGCCCTTATAATACGTACCGTCTCTTCGATTGAATGGTCTCAGCCCCTTGATCTGTCGATATCGCCCTTATAAAAGTATTACCTCATACGAAACGATTGATAATCGTACAGATCGCCACGTCTTGGCTGAACTTTACACACCCTTTGTTCCCCAGTCGCTACGCTTAAGAGTGTTTTGTTACAACCCGGCACCAACCCAATTCCTCGCGGGCAGCAGTGCTGTCAGGCGAACTTATTCCCAATCCATCACAACTTGTAGATAAAATCGTCATGAAAAAGACCAAAATTGTTTGTACCATCGGACCAAAAACTGAATCCGAAGAAATGCTGACCAAACTGCTTGATGCAGGCATGAACGTAATGCGTTTGAACTTCTCTCACGGTGATTACGAAGAACACGGTCAACGCATCAAAAATATCCGCAATGTCATGGCTAAAACAGGCCATAAAGCAGGTATCCTGCTGGACACCAAAGGCCCTGAAATCCGCACCATGAAGCTGGAAGGCGGCGCAGACGCCTCTCTGGTGGCTGGCCAGACTTATACCTTCACCACCGACCAGTCCGTGATTGGTAACAATAAGCGTGTCGCTGTAACCTATGCTGGTTTCGCTGCTGACCTGAAAATCGGCAACACCATTCTGGTTGATGATGGCCTGATTGGTATGGAAGTTACCGAGGTTTCTGAAACTGAAGTGACCTGTAAAGTGCTGAACAATGGAGACCTCGGTGAAAACAAAGGCGTTAACCTGCCAGGCGTTTCAATCGCTTTGCCAGCGTTGGCTGAAAAAGATAAACGTGACCTGATCTTCGGTTGTGAGCAAGGCGTTGACTTCGTTGCGGCCTCCTTTATCCGCAAACGCTCTGACGTGCTGGAAATCCGTGAGCACCTGAAAGCACACGGCGGCGAGCACATTCAGATCATCTCTAAAATTGAGAACCAGGAAGGTTTGAACAACTTCGATGAGATCCTTGAAGCTTCTGACGGCATCATGGTCGCACGTGGTGACCTGGGCGTTGAAATCCCGGTAGAAGAAGTCATCTTCGCGCAGAAGATGATGATCGAGAAATGTAACCGCGCACGTAAAGTCGTCATTACCGCGACTCAAATGCTCGATTCCATGATCAAAAATCCGCGCCCGACTCGTGCGGAAGCGGGCGACGTTGCCAACGCCATCATCGATGGCACTGATGCTGTAATGTTGTCTGGTGAAAGTGCTAAGGGTAAATACCCGTTGGAAGCTGTGACTATCATGGCTACCATCTGCGCTCGTACAGACCGCGTTATGGATTGCCGTATCGACGGTCAGAATGACAATCGCAAACTACGTATCACCGAAGCAGTTTGCCGTGGTGCTGTTGAAACCGCCGAAAAACTGGATGCCCCGCTGATCGTCGTGGCAACTAACGGCGGCAAATCAGCTAAAGCGGTACGTAAATACTTCCCGCACGCCATTATCCTTGCCCTGACCACCAATGAAGTGACCGCCCGTCAGTTAATTCTGACCAAAGGTGTGATCACTCAGCTGGTTAAAGAAATCGCCTCTACAGATGACTTCTACCGCATTGGTAAAGAAGCTGCTTTGGAAAGCGGTTTAGCGCAGAAAGGCGACGTTGTCGTGATGGTTTCTGGTGCTCTGGTACAAAGCGGCACCACCAACACTGCATCGGTACACGTGGTTTAATTAAAACGTGACACTGATTTAGACACAAACGCCGCACATCGCGGCGTTTTTTTTGGCTCTCTTTTGAAAAATCCAAAAATAAACCATAAAGCGGCTAACAGAAAAATGGGACAAGTCCCATGGAATCCAGCTGTTTTCGCTACAATTTTTAACTTTTTCGCAAAAAAAGATGCTTCTTTGAGCGAACGATCAAAATAAAGCGGTTACGAGCAAAAATTTATTCTCATTAGAAAAAGGTTTGTGTAATACTTGTAACGCTACATGGAGATTAACTTAATCTAGAGGGTTTTATAATGAATCGCACTAAACTGGTACTGGGCGCTGTGATCCTGGCTTCAACTATGCTGGCTGGTTGTTCAAGCAATGCTAAAATCGACCAACTGTCTTCAGACGTTTCAACTCTGAACTCTAAAGTTGACCAACTGAGCAACGACGTGAACGCAATCCGTTCTGACGTTCAGGCAGCTAAAGACGACGCAGCACGCGCTAACCAACGTCTTGACAACCAAGCACACGCTTACAAGAAGTAATATTACTTCTTAAGCAAAATGGCGCACTCAGTGCGCCATTTTTTTTGCCAAAAATTTAACACTCCCCTGCATATCAATTCCTGATGTGATCCCCTCTTTTAAAGCTATCTCAATGGCCTTCTCCAGCGTTCAGATGTAAAAAAGGAGCGGTAGCCGCCCCTTGGATTTAAACGTCACTATCATTCATTGAGAGCCATTACTGATTATCGGCAGTCTCATAAGGTTTATCTGCTGTCACGACTGCCGCTTGTGCCGCGGCTACCGCTGGAGGTGCATCGGTTGCTTCTACTCCTTTACTTACCACCACCGGCATACCTGAGCGACGTTCAATCGCCTGTTTCACGACATCTTCATCCGTTTCTTTATTCTTGATGAATTTTTTCGCCGCCGCCGTTAGTACAATGGGCTTCGTCTGCGGATCATCTTTTTCAGTATGAGATAGCGGCTGATGTACCTCGATGTAGCGCTTGCCATCCGGTTCGACATCAAATTTGATCGGTTGATTGACTATCTGGACACGGGTTCCCTTCGGTACCATATTGAACAATGCTTCAATATCGTCAGGACGCAGGCGAATACACCCGGAACTGACGCGCATACCTATACCAAAATTGGCATTCGTACCGTGAATAAGGTATTGCCCGGTGCCAGCTGAAAGCCGCATAGCAAATAGCCCCATCGGGTTTTGAGGTCCGGCAGGCACCATACCTGGCAGCTTAATTCCATCTTTCAGATAGGCTTTACGGATGTTGGCCGTGGGAGTCCACGTTGGATTAGGGATTTTCTGGCTGACTGAAGTGACCATTTCTGGAGTATTTCGCCCCAGCTGGCCGATACCTATCGGCAGGACAATCACTTTATTCTCACCTTTCGGATAGTAGTAAAGACGTAACTCCGCCAGATTCACCACAATCCCTTCACGCTTGGTATCGGGCAATAACATCTGCGAAGGAATGGTCAGCACCGTGCCTGGCTTAGGGAGAAAGGGGTCGGTCCCTGGATTCGCTTCCAACATGCCAATCAAACCAATTTGGTATTTCGCTGCTGCGGCTTCAAGAGGCAACCCATCATTAGGTACTACATACGTAGTGTTCTCACCAATCAGGCGGCTGTTGTCCGGCGGGAGAGGATATTCTGCCGCACTTGCGGTCATGGAATGGGTCGCCAGTATAGTACCAACTAACATCGCCATAAGGGGTAATGCGCGTCTCATACTCAGTCCTTTTTCGGCCTGCCCTCAGACAATCTGTGGCAAGACAATAATCATGTCTGCTAATACTAGCAGTGCAGAATTTTGTAGCAATCAAACCGCTGAAAATCAGAAAGTTACCTGAGAGAAATAGCGGTAAGAGATGAAAGGATAGTGAATTGAAAAATCAGGAGTAAAAAGAGAGGCGGGAAGATAAAGAGCGGGGGATCCCGCTGCTCATTAGCAGAACATTCCTAATGAGCAACGGTCAGATTCGCGCAGTTTTAGCTCAGTTGCTGAGCATGAGTACGGATAGCGCGGATCATTGCCTCAAGGCCCTGTGAGCGGGAAGGCGTCAGATGCTGGCTTAGCTCAAGTTGCGTAAAGAATGGACGGACGTCCAGCGCCACTACGTCCTGAGCCGTCAGTCCCTGATAAAGACTGAAAACAATCGCCAGTAAACCTTTAACGATTGCAGCATCACTGTCACCGTAAAAATTCAGCTGCCCCTTCTCACCAGCCTGCATCACAATCCATACCTGACTTTGGCAGCCAGAGATCAGGTTTTTATCCTGACGAAACTCATCACTCAGCGGAGCCAACTGCCCGCCCAATTCGATCACATACAGGTATTTTTCTTCCCAGTTCGGGCAGCGGGAGAAATTTTTTACTAATTTATCTTTATCTGGCAAAGCCATAAAAACAGGTCCTGATAATGGCAACTTGGTTAACCCAACAGCCGATGAATGCGTTGCAGCCCTGCGACCAGACGGTCGACTTCTTCCCGGGTATTGTACATCGCCAGCGACGCACGGCACATGGCCGGAACGCCGTAAAACGACATCAATGGCATAGCGCAGTGGTGCCCGGTACGGATAGCGATGCCATATTGATCCAGAAAACTGCCCACATCATAAGCGTGATGCTTGCCGAGGTTAAAAGCAATAACGCCTGAGCGGATTGCTGGGCCGTAAATCACGATATCAGGGATCTGTGCCATGGCCTCAAGCGCATAGCTCATCAGTGACTGCTCATAGTCGTGAATCTGGGCAATGCCAAGATCAGTGACATAGCTCATTGCCGCGCCCAGCCCCATGATACCTGCCGTGTTTGGCGTACCGGCTTCGAAACGCCATGGCGGAGCAGCAAAGGTGGTCCCTTCGGTCAGACTGACGTGCTTGATCATTGAGCCGCCGCCTTCCCACGGTGGCATTTGATCCAGCAATGTTTTTTTGCCGTAGAGAATTCCGATACCTGAAGGCCCATAGAGCTTATGACCTGACCAGACGTAGAAATCACAATCTAATGCCTGAACGTCAACGCTGTAGTGCATCACGGCCTGCGCGCCATCCACCAGCACAGTCAGTCCTGCAGCTTTCGCTTGAGGAATGATTTTTTCAATCGGGTTGACCGTACCCAGCACGTTGGAGACATGCGCCAGCGCCAGCAATTTGGTGCGTGGCGTGATAAGCGTTTCCAGTTCTGAAAGGTCCAACTCGCCGTTAGGTGTCAGATGCCAGACATCAATATGCAAATCACGCTCTTTCGCCAGCATCTGCCATGGAACGATGTTCGCATGGTGTTCCATTTCGGTGATGATAATACGATCACCGGCGTGCAGCGCCGTCCGGCCAAAAGTATTGGCGACCAGATTGATGGCTTCAGTTGAGCCCTTAACAAAGACGATCTCTTCAGCGGAGGAAGCATTGATAAATTGCGCAGCCTGCGTGCGGACATTTTCCATCTGCTCGGTTGCTTCAGCACTTAAAGTATGGATGCCGCGGTGAACCGCGGCATAACCATGCTCATAAAACTCCAGCTCGCGTTCAATAACCTGACGTGGCTTCTGCGCGCTGGCCGCGCTGTCCAGGTAGGCCAGCGGCTGGCCATTCACTTCACGGCTCAGCAGAGGGAAATCGCTTCTAACTCTTTCCAGAGGAAAACTCATTACTCACCTCGATTTAGTCGGCCAGCAATACGGGCAATGACTACATCGCGCAGGGTTTCATTTTTAATTGCTTCAGTCAGCTCGGCCGCAAAAGCAAAAATAATCATGTGCTGAGCATCCTGACCACTGATGCCGCGTGCGCGCAGATAGAAAAGCTGTTCATCATCGATACGGCCAACGGTCGCACCGTGACTGCATTTCACGTCATCGGCATAGATTTCCAGCTGCGGCTTGGTGTCCACTTCAGCCTGTTTACTTAACAACAGGTTATTATTGGTCATCTTGCCGTCAGTTTTCAGCGCGTGTTTTGCTACCTTAATCATGCCGTTAAACACGGCTTTGGCGCGATCACGCACGATCACTTTATGCAGCTGGTTACTGTTGCAGTAACCCTTGTTATGTTCAAGGTAGGTCCGGGTATCCGCAATTTCTGCGTCGACCGGCAGCACCAGACTGTTGATATCAAGATGACTGTTTTCGCCGTTCAGCTGCGCACTGGTGTTATTACGGGTCAGACCCGCACCCAGCAGGAAACTGTGGCTGGCAACGCGCGCATCACGGCCAATCATCAGATCATTGTGCGAGAAATGGAAACTCGTCTGGCTTTCGAAGGCCAGTTTGTAATGGGTGAAATCCGCGTTATCGCCCACATTTACCGTAAGACGTGCGCCGGTAAAATGCCCTTTCTCACCGAGCGTGACGTAATGCTCAATCACTTCTGCATTCGCGCCGCTTTCAATGTTCAGATGGTACCGATGGTGAACGGTATTGATTTCACGCGCCTGCTCACGCCCGCTGCTGATGTGCAACAGATAAAGCGGTTTCTCCGCCTGTTTACCCGCAGGTAAACGGACGGACAGACCGTCCTGAGCCAGACTTTCGGTCAGGTGCAAGAAAACCTCAGACTCAATCGGTTCCGGTAGCGTTTGCTGCACTGAAGGGCTGAGATTCTCTATTTCAAAGGCGCCGGTCTGGCTGTCACTGAGGTTCGCATCGAAGCGACCATCGACGAATACCAGACGGTAAGATTCAACCGGCAGCGCCAGCGCATTCAGCTGCTCAACTGACAGCGTCTGTGGCTGCGGGGCAAAAAACTGATTGCCAAGCAAAGAGGAGACCGGAGTGTATTTCCAGTTTTCCAGCTTGGCGTGCGGGAACCCAATACGCAGAACCTGCTGCCAGTGCGCATGTGCATGCGCTGAATGCTCACCACCGGCGCTTTCGAACAGACGGTACAACTGTTGCATTGCGTGCGAACTGCCCGCCGCGGGTACGTTACTCTTGGTCTGTAAGCCAGCCATAACCCTGCTCCTCTAACTGTTTAACCAAGGTGAAATCGCCGGATTTAACAATGCGGCCCTGCCACAAAACGTGCACGTAGTCAGGCTTGATGTAGTCGAGGATACGTTGGTAGTGCGTCACGATAACAAATGAGCGTTTGCCGTCACGCAGAGAGTTCACGCCATCGGAAACGATTTTCAATGCATCAATGTCCAGACCGGAGTCGGTTTCATCAAGAATGCACAGGTTGGGCTCAAGTGCCGCCATTTGCAGAATATCGTTACGCTTTTTCTCACCGCCGGAGAAACCGACGTTGACGGAACGGGTCAGCAAATCAGCAGGCATTTTCAGCATGGCAATTTTTTCTTCGATGAAATCTGCGAAGTCAAAACGATCCATCGGCGCCTGACCGCGGTATTTGCGCACGGCGTTAACGGCAGTTTGCAGGAAGAAATGGTTAGTAACGCCTGGGATTTCGACAGGGTACTGGAAGGCCATAAATACGCCCTCGCCTGCCCGGTCTTCCGGGGCGAGATCCAGCAAATCTTTACCGTTGAATACAACGGTACCCTCGGTGACTTCGTAGTCCTCGCGTCCGGCCAGCGTCGCGGAAAGCGTACTTTTACCTGAGCCATTCGGGCCCATAATGGCATGTACTTCTCCGGGTTTGATCTCCAGATCAAGCCCTTTCAGAATTTCCTTTTCTTCGACACGGACCTTTAAATTCTTGATGCTTAACATACGTATCCTTGAGTTTGCGCCTGCGCGCTCATAATTCTGTGATTCTTACTGTGTCAGTTCTTTAAGACTCCTGTTCGCGCCCAGTTTTTTACGGGAAAGAAACCCCAAGGGCGCGCAGGAAAAGGCGTCAGACTAATGTTTAAAAATTATCCGACGCTATGCTCAAGGCTGATAGCCAGTAGTTTTTGCGCTTCAACGGCGAACTCCAGCGGCAGCTCGGAAAAGACATCTTTACAGAAACCGTTAACAATCATCGAGATGGCGTCATCTTCGCTGATACCGCGTTGCAGGCAGTAGAACAACTGGTCATCGCCAATTTTAGACGTAGTGGCTTCATGCTCAAGCTGGGCAGTATTGTTGCGCACTTCCACATAAGGGAAGGTATGCGCCGCACTGTCCGGTCCGATAAGCATTGAGTCACACTGGGTAAAGTTACGGGCGTTTTCCGCCGTCGGCAGGATTTTTACCAAGCCGCGATAGCTGTTCTGGCTATGGCCAGCTGAAATACCTTTAGAAATAATGGTCGACTTAGTGTTTTTACCAATGTGGATCATCTTGGTACCGGTATCCGCCTGTTGTTGACCGCTGGTCAGCGCCACAGAGAAGAATTCACCGATAGAGTTATCACCTTTGAGGATAACGCTAGGGTATTTCCAGGTGATCGCAGAGCCTGTTTCAGACTGGGTCCAGGACATTTTAGAGCCAGCACCTTCGCACAACGCACGTTTGGTGACGAAGTTCAGGATCCCACCGGTGCTGTCTTTGCTGCCGGAGAACCAGTTCTGTACGGTCGAATATTTCACTTCGGCATCTTTATGCAAGATAACTTCAACTACCGCCGCGTGTAGCTGATAGGTGTCGCGAACCGGCGCGGAACAGCCTTCGATATAGCTCACGTAACTGCCTTCATCGGCAATCAGAATGGTGCGTTCGAACTGGCCGGTTTTCGCGGCATTGATACGGAAATAGGTCGACAGTTCCATTGGACAACGAACGCCTTTAGGGACATAGACGAAAGTACCATCAGAAGCTACTGCCGCGTTCAGCGCCGCGAAAAAGTTATCTTGTGCCGGCACAACCGTACCAAGGTATTTGCGTACCAGGTCCGGGTATTCGTGGATAGCTTCGCCGAAGGAGCAGAAAATGACCCCGGACTCGGCTAATTTTTCACGATACGTCGTGGAAACAGACACCGAGTCGAAAATAGCATCGACCGCAACTTCTTTCCCTTCACGAACCGGAACGCCTAACTGTTCAAAGGCTTTTTCGACTTCACTGGTCAGGTAGTTTTTACCTTCAGGAACAGGAACGCCATGAGCGTGAGCCGGCGATTCTTGCGTTGCACCAGGCTGTGAACCACAGGTGTCATCACAGCTGCCGCAGGAAGGCGCTGAGTAATAGCTGTAGTCTTGATAATCAAGAGGCGTGTAGTACGCCTTCAGCCAATGCGGTTCTTCCATTTTCAGCCATGCATGATAAGCCTGCAGACGGAACTCCAGCATCCACTCAGGCTCATTGCGCTTCGCGGAAATGGCACGTACCACATCTTCGTTGATGCCAGATGCTAATTCATCGGTTGCCAGTTGAGTGAAGAACCCTTCCTTGTATTTCGCTCCCTCACCGACCCAAGACTGCACATCGTCTGGAATTTCTACGTTGCTTCGTGACATGTTGGTTACATCGCTGCGTTTACAATTTCATTTATACAATAATGTTAGACACCAAAGCTTTCGCCACACCCGCAGGCATGCTGAGCTTTAGGATTATTGAATTTAAATATCTGATTCAGCCCTTCACGGACAAAATCTACCTCGGTACCATCGATGAAAGGCATGGCTTTTAATGGAATGAACAACTTCGCGCCATCATGCTCAAACACCATGTCATCACTGGCTGGTTGCTTGGTCAGGTCCAGCACATAAGCAAAGCCAGCACAGCCGGATTGCTTTACAGAGAGCTGTAGTCCTTTCACCTCAGGATCCTGAGTGATCAACGTTTTTACCTGCTTCGCAGCAGAGTCAGTCAACGTTACGCCTTGCCAAACATTTTCATCTAAAGAGAACGTGCCGACAGTTTCAGTTTGCATCTGTCCTACCTCATCGTTTCAGGGTCATAGACCAGACCTATTGTGCCTATTCTAGTGATAACCTATATCACTTCAACCTCTTGTTTTAAGAGGGTATAGCGATTTGGCGTGAGGAGAGTCACTCAACGCCTGCGCTTTCTCAGGCCAGCTGCTGGCGGGTCTTAAACACCGCAGCCATCAACACATTGAATAAGTTGTCAATTTTTTGTTAAAAAAAGGTAATTCCCCACGAAGCCCGCAGGAAAAATAGTGTTCCTGATAACTATTATAAAACATTCATCGGAAATACCTATTTATGAATTCGTCGTTTTATAGTCAGGAAATGCCTTTTTTCGCCTCATTTCCACACTAAATTAAGGGTTATTTCCGCTCTCAGTCAGGTTGAAAAAAAAGCGTGAGCTCCGATTGATCCGTTGCATATTTGGCAATATGATACACTTTCAAAATGATAATGGTTATCATTCATAATTCGGACCCATTTGCATGGCTCTATCTGTTAATGCGTGGCTTCAAAATAAAATCGACGAATATAAGTTCAGCGTCCGCGATGCTACGGTCGACTTTTACATGACGGAAGCCGCGCTGCGCAGGGAAGACGCTGACATCAGCCAGCTTAAGCGCTTCAATACGCACTGCCTTGATATGGCCAATCTGTGTCTGCAAAATGGGGATGACCACAGTTATCTGCACGCCCTGTGCAAACTGCATAACCGCCTCATTCTTGAAATCAACACATCGCATCGTAGTGAGCTGTTTCGCGTGCAGAGTTATCACTTTGCACGTCATACGTTAAAATTGATTTGCCACTATTATGCCATGATGGGCATCTGGGACAAAGCGACAGCCTTTCAGACCGACTTCGTAAAACGTGTCCCTTTCCAGCTTTAACCGAATTTCAACAAATTAGCCTCAAATAACCCTGTAAATAAAAAACGGAAGCCCTGAAAAATGCTTCCGTCATCGCCTTTAATTTGTTACTGAGGGCAACTTGCCAGTCTAAATATCAATCACCATCGTGGTTAGCCGGGAGATACAGCAGAGTTTCTCCTGCTCATCGAAAATTTCTATCTGCCAGACCTGGTTGCGACGGCCTGCATGCAAGGCACGACAAACCCCTTTCACGTAACCTTTGGTCGCCGCCCGCAAATGGTTAGCATTGATTTCAACACCGACAACTTGCTGCTCCCCGCGCGTACACAAATACCCGGCCATGGAGCCCATTGACTCCGCCAATACCACAGAGGCACCACCGTGCAACAAGCCGAACGGCTGCGTCGTTCGGGAGTCTACCGGCATAGTCGCTTCAAGATAGTCATCGCCCAAATGGGTAAACTCAATCCCAACATGCCCGACCATACACCCCTGGCTGTAATGATTAAGTGCCTCAAGCGTGGTATCTCTTTTCCAAAAAGCCATGTGCTGCTCCTGACATTTTTAAGGGATCAATTCCAGTAGTGCCTGTAAAGGATGGCGTAAGCCATTACCTTCAATACGTTTTACCTGACTGCGGCACGAATATCCCGTTGCCAGACAGCGCTGACGCGGCAAGCGCTGTAATGACTGATGCCAGGACAATTCATAAATGCCTAGCGAGTTCTGAATATTCTGGCTTTCATGGCCGTACGTACCCGCCATGCCGCAACAGCCGACGCTGATATTCTCAAGCTTGGCACCGTAGCGCGCGAATATATCGCTCCACTGTTTGCTGCTGCCCGGCAATGCCGTACTTTCGGTGCAATGCCCGAATAGGTACCAGGATTCTCCGCTCTGTTGCTGCTCAGGCAATTCTGTCAGCAGCTTATCCAGCCACTCATGTACCAGCTGCACCTCGAACGATCCTCGCGCTGAGCCCAGAATCTCTTTATATTCATCGCGATAACAGAGTACCAATGCCGGGTCGACCCCCACTAACGGCATCCCCAGTTGTGCAACGCGGTTAAGGAACAGTGAGGTCTTTTTAGCCGTTTTAGCGAAGCGCTGCAGGAAACCTTTAATATGCTGCGCTTTGCCATTCGGTGAGAATGGTAGCAGAACCGGTTTTAACCCCAGCTTCTCCACCAGACGGACAAAATCGGCCACTACCTGCGCATCGTAGTAGCTGGTGAAGGGATCCTGAACTATCAATACGTAATGACTGCGCTGCGCCGGATGTATTTTCTCCAGTTGTTCAAGCGTCATCGTTGTGGCGCTGTGGCCAAGCAGTTGCTGTCGCAGCGTCGGTGACGACAGCAACGGCAAGTCGACCATGCCAATACTTTTGCGGCTCATCTCCCTGACCCAAGGCTGGCTAAAGAAGAAGTTGAACACTTTCGGCGCTCTGGCCATCAGCGGCGTGTAACTCTCTACCCCCGCGACCAGATAATCACGCGCCGGACGCAGGTAACGGGTGTGGTAAAGCTGAAGGAAGCGGGAGCGGAAACCGGGTACGTCGATTTTGATCGGGCACTGTGTTGAACAGGCCTTACACGCCAGACAACCGGACATTGCTTCTTTCACTTCGTGAGAAAAATCATACTCACCTTTATTGGCATACCAGGTGTTGCGGGTACGGTCTATTAGCGCACGGAAACTCATTTTTTGCTGGGGTAATGCGCTTTCCAGCGCCAGCGGGTCGACACCCTGTTCCGACAGTAATCGCAACCATTCACGGACCAGGCCGGCACGTCCTTTCGGCGAATGAATACGGCTGCCGGTGATTTTCATCGACGGGCACATCGGGCTTTTCACATCGAAGTTAAAACAGAGGCCGTTGCCGTTACACTCCATTGCCCCACGAAATGACTGACGCACCTCTAATGGAATACGCCTGTCCATCGTGCCGCGTTTTTCAGCGTCCACTTTCATCATCGGTTCATCGCAGTCCAGCGGGGCACAAATTTTGCCAGGATTGAGTCGGTTATCAGGGTCAAAGACTGACTTGATACGGCGTAATTCATTGAACAATGTTTCCCCAAAGAATGCCGGACTGTATTCGGCACGGAAACCTTTGCCATGCTCACCCCATAACAGACCACCATATTTTGCTGTCAAAGCGACAACCTGATCGGAAATCTGTTTCAGCAGAACTTCCTGTTGCGGATCGCACATATCCAGCGCCGGGCGCACATGCAGTACGCCGGCATCAACGTGTCCGAACATCCCGTAGCTCAAATTATGGCTATCGAGCAGTGCTCTAAACTCCACGATGTAGTCAGCCAGGGATTCTGGTGGCACACAGGTATCTTCCGCAAAGGGCAACGGTTTTGCCTGACCTTTCGCATTACCCAACAGGCCGACGGCTTTTTTACGCATATTGTAGATGCGCTCAATGCCAGGCAGATCTGCGCAAATCTGATAGCCGATGACGCCTCCTTCACCGTCACTTATCAAACCGTCAAGGCGCTCACACAATGCCTCAAGCTGACGTTCGATCAGGTTACCGTCATCGCCAGCAAATTCGACGATGTTCAACCCCTGCATGTCCTTATCGGGAACATCGGTAATATAATCACGCACGGTATGCCAGACGATATCTTCGCGGGCGAGATTGAGCACTTTAGAGTCGACCGTTTCGACCGATAAGGCTTTCGCCTCGACCATAAAAGGGGCATTGCGCAGTGCCGAGTCAAATGAATCGTATTTGATATTAACCAGGCGACGCACTTTCGGAATCGGTGTGATGTTGAGTCGCGCTTCAGTAATAAAAGCCAGGGATCCTTCTGAACCGGTGAGGATTCGGGTCAGGTTGAAATTTTGCAGGTCGTCGCTCAATACGTGACGTAAGTCATAACCGGTGAGGAAGCGGTTAAGTTTGGGGAATTTTTCGATCACCAGCGCGCGATTTTCGCGACAACTGTCGAGTACCGTGCGATAGATTCGGCCAATAACTGAATCTTCTTCACCCAATTTATCCGCCAACTCCGTAGGCATCGCGAGGGTGTCGAGCATATCGCCGCCGATCACTACCGCACGCAGTCCCAACACATGATCCGAGGTTTTGCCATAAACCAGAGAACCCTGCCCTGACGCGTCGGTGTTAATCATCCCGCCAAGCGTGGCCCGATTACTGGTCGAGAGCTCCGGAGAGAAAAAATAACCCAACGGACGCAGATACTCATTGAGCTGGTCTTTAATCACACCCGCTTCAACTTTTACCCATCCCTGCTCAACGTTGACGTCCAAAATGCGATTCATATGGCGGGACATGTCCACCACAATGCCGCGGTTTAGTGACTGTCCGTTGGTACCCGTACCGCCACCACGTGGGGTAAATACCAACGAACGGAAACGAACCTGCCCGGCAAGTCTTGCCAGCAGGGCGACGTCAGAGGTGGCCTTAGGAAACAGCACGGCATCCGGCAATAGCTGATAGACGCTGTTATCCGTTGCCATAGTTAACCTGTCGGCATAGGTTGTGGTCATATCACCTGCGAAACCGTCTTTCTTTAAGGCTTCCAAAAAATCGAGCACCAGCTGAATAATGCCAGGTGCCTGTGAAATCTGTGGGATCATTTATTTTGACTCTGTCTTTGTTGTTGTTTGCCGGGCCCTGTTCTTTACCCAATATAAAAACTAACATACTTCGTTTTCCAGCGCTTCGTCTGAGTGCGGTCAGTGATTCAACCCCCATCGATGAGCCGACAGCCCCTTATTGCCGGACAACAAAAAGTGCGGTGCACTGTCTAAAAACGATGAAATGTTCCATGCTTACCGACGTGATGACCTGCTGTAAATGAAAGCATTATTCAGGCAATCTGCCCTGTTTTACTATGAGAACCAAGCATGAACCTCCCGATAAAACGTTATGATTTACCTCAAATTATGTTTGGGGTTTTGTTTATCGCCCTGATGACCATCGCCAGTATTTGGATTGTTCAGCCCTTTATTTTAGGTTTTGCCTGGGCGGGCATGGTGGTAATTGCCACCTGGCCACTCATGATCAAACTGCAAAGATTGCTTTGGGGGAAACGTTTTCTGGCGGTGATCGTCATGACACTGCTGCTAATTTTGCTGTTTGTTTTACCCATCGCGTTACTGGTCAGTAGCGCCATCGAGAACGGCGCCCCGCTGGTGCAGCTGGCTGGCAACCCATCCAGTCTGCATATGCCTGACTTCCAGTGGCTTCGTTCGATTCCTCTGGTAGGCCATAAATTATACAGCGGCTGGCATTCAATGATTAACGGCGGCGGCAATGCCTTATTGACCAAGGTGCAGCCTTATGTCGGCCAGACTGCCTCATGGTTTCTGATACAGGCCGGTCATCTGGGCCGCTTTATTGTTCACTGTTCTCTCATGCTGCTTTTCAGCGCCTTGCTCTACAGTCGCGGTGAACAAGTGGGTATGGGTATCCGCCACTTTGCTGTTCGTCTGGCCGCAGAACGCGGTGATGCTGCGGTAATTCTTGCCGGTCAGGCCATTCGTGCAGTGGCACTTGGTGTTGTGGTCACAGCCATTGTGCAATCAGTGCTTGGTGGAATCGGCTTGGCACTGGCTGGTATTCCCTACGCGACGGTGCTGACCGTGGTGATGTTTGTTTGCTGCGTAGCGCAAATCGGTCCTTTGCTGGTGCTTATTCCTGCCATCATCTGGCTTTACTGGAGCGGTGATAATACCTGGGGCACTGTGCTGCTGGTGTGGAGCTGCGTGGTCGGGTCGCTCGACAGCGTATTGCGCCCGGTACTCATCCGTATGGGGGCAGACCTGCCGATGTTATTGATTCTCTCCGGCGTCATTGGCGGTCTATTTGCCTTCGGTATGATTGGCCTGTTTATTGGTCCGGTCGTGCTGGCAGTTTCTTACCGACTGATTTCACTGTGGGTTAATGAAGCGCCTGAACCTGAACAAAATATCCATCAGGTCGCCAGATCCCTTGAAGAATAAGCGTTAAATTTAACAACACGCAGTCTGCCCTACGAGGTTACTTATCGTCAGTCAGGCTGCGTGAAACGACGAATATTGCCTCTTTTTCCTCACATTTACTCCCAATCCTCTTTTTTAACTTCATCCACAATCCGCATTAATTAGTTAACTATAGAAATAATTGCTATTAAGACAAATCTTACAGACGAAAACTCAGCAGAACCCTAGTATTATTAACAGTTCGGATTTCAACCCCATGATTTATATGCAAGCTTTCCCCTGAGCCTGCATAACCAAAATTGCTGTGTGTAGTCTTTGCCTATCTCCTATGATGGGCTTTTTTTTGTCCCGAATTTGCCAAAACGCCATAAAAAAAGCCGTGACTCATTAATCACGGCTTTGTTGCTACTGGCCTTCCTCACATCTGTTAAGACGCTTTTTTCTCACCGAGTGCCAGCCAGGTTTGTACTACGGTATCCGGATTAAGTGACAAGCTATCGATGCCCTCCTCCATCAGCCATTGTGCGAAGTCCTGATGATCGGATGGCCCCTGACCGCATATCCCCACGTATTTACCCTGTTTTTTAGCCGCTTTAATGGCCATCGAAAGCAGGATTTTTACGGATTCATTACGCTCGTCAAATAATTCAGAAACCACGCCAGAATCACGGTCCAGGCCCAGCGTCAGCTGTGTCATGTCGTTGGAACCGATAGAGAAACCGTCAAAGTGTTCCAGGAACTGCTCGGCAAGCAGCGCATTGGAAGGGATCTCGCACATCATGATCACTTTTAGTCCGTTTTCACCCCGTTTGAGCCCCTGGCGCGCCAGCTCGGCCACCACGGCCTCGGCTTGTGCCACCGTGCGCACAAAGGGGATCATCACTTCAACGTTAGTGAGGTCCATATCATTACGCACCCGTTTCATGGCTTCGCACTCCAGGGCGAAACAATCGCGGAAGTTATCGGATACATAGCGCCCGGCCCCACGGAAGCCCAGCATTGGGTTCTCCTCATGAGGTTCGTACTTCTCACCACCGACTAAATTGGCATATTCATTGGATTTAAAGTCAGACAAACGAACGATAACGCGCTTCGGCCAGAATGCCGCCCCGAGTGTGGCAATCCCCTCCGTCAGGCGCGCAACATAGTATTCTCGCGGGCTGTCATACCCTTGAATCAGTTTCTTGATCTCTTCCTGCAATGCCGGATCCTGTTTATCAAACTCCAGCAAGGCTTTCGGGTGAACGCCAATCATACGGTTGATAATGAATTCCAGGCGGGCGAGTCCGACACCTTCATTGGGCAGACAGGCAAAATCAAATGCCCGGTCCGGATTACCAATATTCATCATAATTTTCAGCGGTAATTCTGGTAGCTCATTGACTTCTGAACTTTGCACACTGAAATCCAATTCATCCTGGTAAACATACCCTGTGTCGCCCTCAGAGCATGATACGGTGACTTTCTGATTTTCTTTCAGCTTCTCCGTGGCATCCCCACACCCCACCACGGCCGGAATCCCCAGTTCACGTGCGATAATCGCTGCGTGACAGGTGCGCCCACCCCGGTTAGTCACGATGGCGGAAGCCTTTTTCATGATCGGCTCCCAGTCGGGATCGGTCATATCTGTTACTAAAATATCGCCGGCTTTGACATGATGCATTTCGCTGATGTCATGAATGATCTTCACGGAACCAGCACCAATACGGTGGCCGATAGCACGTCCTTCCACCAGCACTTTACTGCTGCCATTCAGCTGATAGCGTTCCATAACCTGACCATTAGAACGTACTGTTTCGGGACGAGCCTGTACAATATATAGCTTTTCATTATGCCCATCTTTAGCCCACTCGATATCCATCGGACGGCCATAGTGATTTTCGATGAGCAGTGCCTGACGCGCTAAAGCCTGAATTTCGTCATCCGTCAGAGAAAAGCGCTCGGACAGTTCGGCAGGCACATCTTCGATTTGCACCTGCTTACCATGCTCCTGGCTGTCGGCGTAAACCATACGGATTTTCTTCGAACCCATGGTCCGGCGCACAATAGCGGGTTTGTTTTTTGCCAACGTCGGCTTATGAACATAAAACTCATCGGTGTTAACCGCACCCTGCACCACCATCTCACCCAGCCCGTAAGCGGAAGTGATAAACACCACCTGATCAAAGCCGGATTCGGTATCAATCGTAAACATTACCCCCGCAGCGGCTAAATCTGAGCGCACCATACGCTGAACCCCAGCGGATAGCGCTACGCCACGATGGTCATAGCCCTGATGGACGCGATAAGAGATGGCGCGGTCATTAAACAGAGAAGCATAAACGTGTTTAACCGCAGTCAGTACCGCGTCAAATCCCTGTACGTTTAGGAAAGTTTCCTGTTGGCCAGCAAAGGAGGCATCTGGCATATCCTCAGCCGTCGCGGAGGAGCGTACGGCAAACGATGCGTCTTTTTCGCCCTCAGAAAGTTGCTGATAAGCTTCGCGGATAGCCTTTTCTAACTCAGGCTGGAATGGCGTCTCAACAATCCATTGCCGAATTTGGGTCCCGGCTTTGGTTAGCTGATTGATGTCATCAACATCTACCGTGTCGAGCAAATCATGAATCCGCGTATTCACACCGCTTTGATCGAGGAAATCGTTAAACGCCTGTGATGTGGTCGCAAACCCGTTCGGTACAGACACACCGAGATCGGACAGGTTAGTTATCATTTCCCCCAGGGAGGCATTCTTACCCCCGACCTTGTCAACGTCGTTCATACCTAGCTGGTTGTACCAGATAACATTGCGTAAATCGGGTTCGAGATTGGCCATGAAACAATCCTTTCTTAATTCAGTAGGCTACTTTTTACATTAAGCAGGCTAGTAGTTGAGGTAAGTAATGTGGCTTGTTACTGAGTAGGTCAGTTATTTCAGCCTAGCATAATGATCCATAACTATTGGACAGGTGAATCGATCCAGCAATTTCAACTATTTCTGTTTAAGAAAATTCCAGACCTTTCATTGTTTTCTTTCCGTTCGAAAGTCAGTAATTGTTTACAAATCATGAAGACATGAGTCGCTCTTAGCTCCTGCCTTGCAAGTTAACACCTTGGCTGAAGTCGTGCTGAAGCAAATCAAAAAGATTCGATATCCCTCCAAAATAATAAAATGTCATTTCATTTTTTTCAGTGGAATTGCGCAATATCTCGCAGAGTTTGCGCAATAAAAGTTTTCCACTTTGTATTTGCCGACAATACGGTTATTACTGTTTATCTGACAAAAGAGTTAAATGAAAATGCTGGCAGATTGCGTCAGCCGAATATAATGTCATTCAGGAGTTTGATGTGGACAGATGTGTATTTTACATTTCAGACGGTACGGCTATTACAGCAGAAGTATTGGGTCATGCCGTGCTGTCGCAATTTCCGGTGAACGCGACCACATTCTCACTGCCTTTTGTCGAGAATGAGGGGCGGGCCCGAGCCGTTTGCCAGCAAATCAATGAGATATATGAGAAAACCGGAGCGCGCCCGCTGGTATTTTATTCGATCATTTCGCGAGAAGTTCGCGACATTATTGTCAGCAGCGAAGGTTTCTGCCAGGACATCGTGCAAGCACTGGTGGCCCCGCTACAAAATGAGTTAGGGGTTGAACCTACCCCTATCGCCAACCGTACCCATGGCCTGACCGCCAGTAATATCAGTAAATATGACGCTCGTATTGCTGCTATTGACTACACGCTGGCTCACGACGACGGGATCTCATTACGTAATCTTGACCAAGCACAGGTAATTCTGCTGGGTGTTTCACGCTGCGGCAAAACACCTACCAGTCTCTATCTGGCGTTACAGTTTGGTATACGTGCAGCCAATTATCCATTCACGGCCGATGACATGGACAACATCCAACTTCCTCCGGCCCTCAAACCGCATATGCATAAGTTGTTTGGTTTGACTATCAACCCTGAACGTTTATCAGCGATACGTCAGGAAAGGGTAGAAAACAGTCGCTACGCATCTATGCGCCAGTGTCGGATGGAGGTATCGGAGGTTGAGGCACTATTTCGCAAGAATCAGATACGTTATCTCAACAGCACTAATTACTCTGTTGAAGAGATTTCAGCCAAAATTATGGACAGTTTCGGTATGAGTCGTCGCATGTTTTAGCGGCTTTTACTGACACAGACGGCATAACCTGTCGTCTGTGGTTGAAAACATCTAATTTTGCGTTATTGTGATCGCCATCACTTCCCGGTATTCCTGCCGTAGCGAAGAAAAAAATTTAGAGAATCACATGTCCCAAACAGATGAGCTGCGTACGACGCGCATCGACAGCCTGATCACACCTCAGGCACTGGCAGAAAAACTGCCGCTTTCCCCGTCGGTTGCGCAAAACGTGATGGCTTCACGTAAACGAATTGAAAAAATTATCAGTGGCGAAGATCCACGTCTTTTGGTTGTTGTCGGTCCTTGCTCCATTCACGATATCGAAGCTGCTATAGATTATGCTGCGAAACTGAACGTTCTGCGTGAGCGTTATCAGGACCGCCTCGAAATCGTGATGCGTACTTATTTTGAAAAACCGCGCACAGTGGTCGGCTGGAAGGGCCTGATTTCTGACCCTGAACTAAACGGCTCGTACCGGGTTAATCACGGCATCGAATTGGCACGTAAAGTGCTGTTGGCCATAAATGAACTGGGTATGCCTACCGCCACCGAATTCCTGGATATGGTGATCGGGCAGTATATTGCCGACCTGATTAGCTGGGGTGCCATTGGTGCACGTACCACAGAAAGTCAGATCCACCGTGAAATGGCCTCAGCGCTGTCATGCCCGGTGGGCTTCAAAAATGGCACTGACGGAAACACCCGCATTGCTATTGATGCCATTCGGGCAGCGCGGGCCAGCCACATGTTTCTTTCTCCGGACAAAACCGGTCAGATGACTATCTATCGTACAGCGGGTAATCCTTATGGTCATGTGATCATGCGCGGGGGCAAGAAACCCAACTACCACGCTGATGATGTGCAGGAAGCCTGCCGTAATCTGGCTGAGTTTGACCTGCCGCAGCGTCTGGTGGTTGATTTCAGCCACGGTAACTGCCAAAAACAGCACCGTTTACAGCTTCGGGTAGCTGAGGATATCTGCCAGCAAATTCGCAGTGGCTCAACCGCCATCGCCGGGATCATGGCTGAGAGTTTCCTGGAAGAAGGAACCCAGCCGATGAGTACGGGTAAACCGCTCACTTATGGTAAATCCATTACCGATCCGTGCCTGAGTTGGGAAGATACTGAAACATTGGTCGATATGCTGGCAAAGGCAACTGACCGTCGGTTCTAAGCCATTACATTTCCATTCTTACCCATTTTAAAGGGGCAACATAACGTTGCCCTTTTTTCATGCCTTCTAACTTAGATAGGTTGTTGTGTTCATCTTAGCAGCCGCTGATTTCCCTCATGGTTTTTCACTTTCCCACCAAGATTTGTGGTTAAGCGTCAGATAACTGACGATTTAACATCAGATTTCTCTTGATGTGCAGTGTCAATGATTTGATAATGATTATCACATTGATATTAATTACCATTAACGTTTGTAACTATGAATGACCAACCTGAACACATTACGCCACCAGACGTCGGTGATTTATCACTGAAAAGTCAGGATGGAGACGCTAACCGCGGGCTATGTATTTCCAGCGCGGACCTGCTGGGCGATGTTGGTGTTGCAACCATTCTTCATCAGGGACAACGCTATCAGTTACGTCAGACCAAGGCCGGAAAACTGATACTGACAAAATAATCGGTATACCTTCAACTTTATCGCCAGCCACCCAGGTCCGAGGATCAAGGCAGCCAGCAAATCTATTGATATGTGAAAACATACGGAGAATTGCCCCATGCTTCACTCCCTTACCCTGTCTCTTATACACATCTCCGAGCCCACGAGACAGGCAGAAATCT
>CAMLBO010000078.1 GCA_946478305.1 uncultured Enterobacterales bacterium | reverse complement strand
AGCGCTTGCATGGCATGCAAGAGGTCAGCGGTTCGATCCCGCTTATCTCCACCAAAATTTAAAGAACCGGCCTCTGTGGCCGGTTTTTTGCTTTCTGACGTTCCCCTTTCTGTTCAGCCCGACATTCATCAATCACCAAATCCCAGACATAAAAAAAGGCGCCGAAGCGCCTTTCTTAAACCACCAAAATCACTTCACGATGCTTGCTACTTACGCCAGAACCAGACCGGCGATAGAAGCAGACAGCACGCTCACCAGCGTTGAGCCGTAGAGCAGCTTTAGGCCGAAGCGAGAAACCACGTTGCCCTGGTGTTCGTTCAGGCCTTTAATCGCCCCTGCAACGATACCAATCGAGGAGAAGTTAGCGAAAGAGACCAGGAACACGGACAGAATACCGACGCCGCGTGGTGACAGGTCACCCGCCACTTTTTGCAGATCCAGCATCGCAACGAATTCGTTGGAAACCAGTTTCGTGGCCATAATACTGCCCACCTGCAACGCTTCGTGACTTGGTACGCCCATCATCCAGGCAAACGGATAGAAGACAAAACCCAGCAGTTTTTGGAAGCTCATACCCTGCACGTTGAAGAGGGTAAAGATCCACTCAGTCAAGCCGTTCAGTGCCGCAATCAGCGCGATGAAACCAATCAACATGGCGGCAACGATGATCGCCACTTTGAAGCCTGCCAGGATGTATTCCCCCAGCATTTCAAAGAAGCTTTGACCCTGATGGATATTGCCAATCTGCAGGTCTTCTTCTGAATCAACTTTATATGGGTTGATCAAGGACAGTACGATAAAGGTACTGAACATGTTGAGGATAAGCGCTGCAACGACAAAGCGTGGTTCAAGCATGGTCATGTAGGCACCGACAATCGACATAGAAACGGTCGACATTGCGGTAGCGGCCATAGTGTACATGCGCTTTTCTGACATCTTGCCCAGAACATCTTTATACGCGATAAAGTTTTCTGACTGGCCGAGGATCAGTGAGCTAACGGCGTTGAAGGATTCCAGTTTCCCCATGCCGTTGATTTTTGACAGCACGGTGCCGATTGCGCGAATAACGACCGGCAAAACACGAATGTGCTGCAAAATACCAATCAGAGCAGAGATAAACACAATTGGGCACAATACATTCAGGAAGAAGAACGCTAATCCTTTATCACTCATGCCTCCAAATACGAAGCCGGTCCCTTGTGCGGCATAACCTAATAATTTTTCGAAGAAATCTGAGAAGCCTTTAACGAATCCTAATCCAACTTCTGAGGACAGGAAGAAATAGGCTAACAGTACTTCGATGACCAACAGCTGGACGATAAAACGCAAACGGATGTTTTTACGATCGCGGCTTACCAATAACGCCAGTATAGTGACAACGGCCAACGCTAATACAAAGTGCAGTATTCGGGACATGGGTGCTCCAAATTTGAGGCAGGCTATATTTCGACGGACATTCTATGTAACGCGTACATTTAAAACGTGAAGTGGCTTGCAAATATAGAAATTACAGACATCAATTGCAACATTTCTGAGCAGATGACACAAAAGATCAAGATGTTAGTAAAACAGGCACAATTGGTATTCCTGTGCTAGCTTTATTATCTGCCGTAGTACGTTCAGAATCTGGCCACTTATCTGTTTCAGGGAAATGTTCGTTTCAGCAAAGGGTATGTCATTGCCCCTACGGATAGCCTGGCAGATAACATTTCAGTCGCTTCCTGCCTATCAGAACAATCATTCATAACAATTTAAATGCGCTTGATAATCATTATCAATTAGATATGATGGCCAAAACGCAATAAAAGTAAGGTTACTGATATGCAGAACAGCCGTGCTGAGTCCTCCAGCCGCGCATCCCGCAAGTTAAAGCTCTCCCTGATGGGGCCTGCTTTTATTGCCGCTATCGGATATATCGATCCGGGTAATTTCGCCACCAATATTCAGGCAGGTGCCTCATTTGGCTACCAGTTGCTGTGGGTAGTGGTCTGGGCCAACATCATGGCGATGCTAATCCAGCTGCTTTCTGCAAAATTGGGTATCGCTACCGGAAAAAATCTGGCCGAACATATTCGTGACCGTTTTCCCCGTCCTGCCGTCTGGGCCTATTGGGTGCAGGCAGAAATTATCGCTATGGCGACCGATTTGGCTGAGTTCATTGGCGCAGCGATTGGCTTCAAGCTTTTATTAGGTGTTTCACTCTTGCAGGGCGCGGTACTCACGGGTATTGCCACCTTTATTATTCTTGCCCTGCAAAAGCGTGGGCAGAAGCCGCTGGAGTTGGTGATTGCCGGTTTACTGTTGTTTGTGGCAGCGGCATACATCGTTGAACTGTTCTTTTCTCAGCCGAGCATGGTTGAGTTAGGAAAGGGGATGTTAATCCCAAGCCTGCCATCGGGTGATGCGGTCTATCTTGCTGCCGGTGTGCTTGGCGCAACCATCATGCCGCACGTGATTTATCTGCACTCTTCGCTTACCCAGCGGGCCGGGAAAGCGTCGAAGGCAGAGCGCTATTCCGCTACCAAGCTGGATGTCAGTATCGCCATGACTATCGCCGGTTTCGTTAATCTGGCCATGATGGCGACCGCCGCTGCAGCGTTTCATTTCAGCGGTCACAGCGGTATCAGTGAACTCGATCAGGCTTATCTTACGCTGCAACCGCTGCTCGGTAATGCAGCAGCCACGACCTTTGGTTTAAGCCTGGTGGCTGCGGGACTCTCTTCTACCGTGGTGGGTACACTCGCCGGGCAGGTGGTCATGCAGGGGTTTGTAAAATTCTACATTCCGATTTGGGTACGCCGCGTGGTGACTATGCTGCCGTCCTTTATCGTGATTATGATGGGTCTGGACGCCACGCGAATTCTGGTCATGAGCCAGGTGCTACTGAGTTTCGGGATTGCGTTGGCTTTGCTGCCGCTGCTGGCATTTACCGGCAACCGTGAACTGATGGGTGATATGGTGAATTCGAAAACTGTGCAATGGGCGGGGCGGCTAATTGTGTTGATTGTCGTCAGTCTGAATGCCTATTTGCTGGTGGGAATGCTGGTGAAATAGCTATTTTTCTGGGCATCAGCCAAGAAAAACGGGACAGTTTGCGCTGCCCCGTTTTTTTATGTCTGACACTTGCTGGCTCAACGGCGATGATCGCCGTGCCCCCCGCGTCCATCATGACCACCGTGCCCGCGATCCGGACCACGGCCGCGATCGTGTCCATGATGGCCATTATCATGATGTGGGCGACTATAGTAATGCGGCGGTGGCGGTGGTCGATGATGTGAGCGACGGTCCCACCAGCCCCGGTCACGCCAGCGGCCGCCGTCCCAATAATAGCCACGATGACTGCGTTCACCGTAATAACGTCCTCGGTGATTGTTCCACCAGCTGGCATCGCGCCAGTCATAACCATCCCAGTAGTAACCTCGACGGTCGCGGTCACCGATATTGATAGAAAGACCCGGTGTATTCAGGCTAAAGCTACTGGCTTGCACCGCGGGTGCGGCAGCGGGCAGCAGAGCAAACAATAATGTTCCAAACAATAAAGGCTTTAACATGACGCCTCCTGATTCCTTATAATTTCTGGTAACAGTTATAAGGGGGAAGCGATCACTATTCTATTGCCTGCAATCCTGTTTTGAATGCTTTACCCAGCTTAACGAAATACTTACACACACTTTTACAGACAATTGGTGCCATTATGAACCGCGATGGGTAAACGCTTACACCAAAATTGCTTCAATATCCGCCAGCTCTTTTTCGCTGAAATGACGATTGGATATCATGCCTACGGCATCATCAATTTGGCTGGTTTTGCTGGCCCCAATCAGCACGGAGGTGACTTTATCTCCACGCAGTACCCAAGCCAGTGCCATCTGTGACAGTTTCTGGCCACGCGCTTCGGCGATAGCATTCAGCTTGCGCACTTTCTCCAATTTTTCAGCCGTTAACTGATCGCTGGTCAGAAACTGGCTGCTGCTGGCAGCGCGAGAATCCTGCGGGATCCCTGCCAGATAGCGGTCTGTCAGTACGCCACCGGCCAGCGGTGAAAAGGCAATGGAGCCCACTCCACTTTGCGCCAGCGTATCGAGTAAATCGGCTTCAACCCAGCGTTCAAACATGGAGTATTTCGGCTGATGAATCAGGCACGGCGTGCCGAGATCTTTCAGGATCGCAAAGGCCTGTCTGGCGCGTTCTGCCGGGTAATTCGACAGACCGACGTAGAGCGCCTTGCCCTGGCGAACTATCTGGTCCAGCGCGGCCATAGTCTCTTCCAGCGGCGTGTCCGGATCCGGGCGATGATGGTAGAAGATATCCACGTATTCCAGACCCATACGCTTGAGGCTCTGATTAAGACTGGCGACCAGATATTTCTTTGAGCCCCAGTCACCGTAAGGGCCGTCCCACATGGTGTAACCGGCCTTGGAAGAGATAATCAGTTCATCGCGGTAAGGCAATAAATCTTCCTGCAGAATGCGTCCAAAATGCGCTTCAGCCGAGCCCGGAGGCGGGCCGTAATTATTGGCTAAATCAAAATGCGTGATGCCGTGGTCGAACGCATGGCGGATCAGTTTACGGCCATTGTCGAAGTGCGCATTGTCACCGAAATTATGCCACAGGCCGAGAGATACGGCGGGCAGTTTGAGACCACTGTGACCACAGCGGCGGTACTCCATTGAGTCATAACGGGTCGGGCTGGCCTGGTAAACCATAGGTGTCCTTATTATTTTAATCAGCAACGAAGTGCTGGCAGAGAACAGAGTAAAAAGACGTTTTAGTGTATGCGTTTTCATAGTGTTTGCCAGCTAACTCGATCACACCCCGCGCTGATAATCCGCTTTCAGAGCATTCCTTTTATGGCGTAAAGCAAGGGTTACGCCTGCGCATTACCTTTACTGATTAGCCAGAAGCTATGCGACACGAACGTGCAGGGCTGTAACCCAAAATTTCCAATGACTATTTTTTTTAATAAATGTCCTAATTCACAAACTGCGTTAATACTTCAATAGTGTGATCGACTATATAAATCAAAAATTGCAGGGGATCATGATGAATACGGCTTATACAGTAGGTGACTATCTGCTAGATCGCCTTAATTATGCAGGCGTGACTGAACTGTTTGGAGTGCCTGGCGACTATAACCTGCAATTTCTTGACCATGTGATCAGCCACCCGCACATTGCCTGGGTAGGTTGTACCAATGAATTAAATTCCGCTTATTGTGCTGATGGTTATGCGCGTCGCAAAAGAGTGGGCGCACTGTTGACGACGTTTGGCGTGGGTGAACTCAGCGCCCTCAATGGTCTGGCGGGCAGTTACGCTGAATACCTCCCCGTCATTCATATTGTCGGTGCGCCCCCGCTCTCATCGCAGCGCAAAGGCGAATTACTGCACCATTCACTGGGCGACGGCCATTTCGACCATTTCGCCAAGATGTCGCAACCGGTCAGCGTAGCCCAGGGGTTACTGACGCCAGAAAATGCGCTGGAGGAGATTGACCGCGTTATCTCGCAGGTGCTTTATCACTCGCGGCCGGGCTATTTATTGTTGCCGAGCGACGTCGCGGCGTTGCCGGTATTAAGCCGCGCCGTGCAGCAACCGGCGCTGACGCCCGCTTTCTCTGAGGAGTCACTGACGGCCTTTGTGGCAGCAGCGAGGGGGCTGATGCAAGGCGCACGGCACGTGGCGTTATTGGGGGATTTTCTGGCCGACCGCTTTGGCGTTCAGGACGCACTTTCCCGCTGGATAGAAGAAGTGCCTTTGCCGCATGCAACGTTACTAATGGGCAAAGGGCTGTTCAATGAACAAAGGCCGCACTTTGCGGGGACTTACTCCGGAGCAGCCAGCTGCCCGGTGGTCAAAAATGTTATTGAGCAGGCTGATATGTTAATCAACATCGGTGTGCGTTTCACCGATACCATTACCGCCGGATTTAGCCAAAAGCTGCCCGAAGGCAAATGCATTGATGTTGACCCGTTCAGTGCGCGCATCGGTAAACAGATTTTCCATCAGTTGCCGATGCACGCCGCGGTCAACGCGCTGCATCAACTGACGGCGCAACTCTGCACACAATGGGAAACTCCGCACTTTACCCGTACACCGCTGCCGGTTTCCGATAACATTTGCCTCGACCAGCAGGTGTTCTGGCAGCAAATTCAGGAATTCCTGCAACCTGATGACATACTTGTGGTGGAGCAGGGAACGGCAAGTTTTGGTGCCGCAGCGCTCAATTTACCGCAGGGTTGTGACTTTATGACTCAGCCGCTGTGGGGATCGATTGGTTTCACTTTACCGGCGGCTTTTGGCGCGCAGATAGCCAAACCGGAGCGGAGAGTCATATTAATCATTGGTGATGGTTCGGCTCAGTTGACCTTGCAAGGGCTGGGCGCGGCTATCCGCTATGGGCTGAAAACGATTATCTTCGTGATCAACAACGACGGTTACACCGTGGAACGGGCCATTCATGGCGAAACCCAGCGTTATAACGATATTGCCCAATGGAACTGGACGCTGTTTCCGGCGGCGTTTGGCGGTAAAAATGTGCTGAGTGAGCGGGTTGAAGATCGCCATCAGCTCAGTGCCGTGATGGCGAAAATAAGAGATAACCCGCAAATGGCCTGGGTGGAAGTGGTACTGCCGAAAATGGATATCCCCGAGCTGCTGGTGGCCGTAACGCAATCCATCGCCAAACGTAACTCGGGACAGTAGCGCCTTCTGCCACCACTCTTCAGATTTTATCGGCCAGTTGCGGGTCTATCAGCTGGTCGATAAACCAACTTCCCGCCGGCCCCGGCTGATTGTTTTTACTCCAGACGACATCAACAGAAATCAATTTCGGCCAGCCGCGCATCGGCAGTGTCACCAGTTTATTATGCCCAAACTGGCGCACCAGCCAGTGCGGCAGAATTGACCAGCCAAAGCCCTGTTCGGCCATCTCAAGTAACATCAGATAACTCGGTGCAGACCAGGTTTGTCCCGGTGCACGTGATTCCGTACGCCGGTAGGGTTGCAGGATCAGTTGGCGAAAAGTATGCAGCTGTTCTGGCTGAATATTGGCAAGCTGAGCCAGCGGGTGCTCGCGGCTGACGAAGATATCCATGTCAGTCTGTTCCGGCAGTCGGGCAACGCCGATATCCGGTGGATATGAATTCTGAACTTCCAGCATGCCAATATGTGCCCGTCCGGCCTGTAAAAGGTCAATGACATCCTGATCTTCCGCGATAAGACATTCAAACTCGATATCAGGATAACGTCGTTCAAAACGCTTCAGCAGCTCTTCATGGTGCGTTGGCTGGTAAGTATCGGAAAGCACAAATGTCAGCTGCGTTTCGATTTGCGTGGAGAGGCGGATCGCCAGTTCATCCAGACGCTCACTGGCTGCCAGAATAGCCTGAACATGATTCAGCACTCGCTTCCCGTGGGAAGTCAGTATCGGCTGGCGGCTGCTGCGGTCAAATAAGGTCAGACCTAAATCAACCTCAAGATTCGCAATCGCGGTGCTGACCGTTGACTGACTTTTGCGTAATTTACGCGCGGCGGCGGAGAAGGACCCCGTATCAGCCGCTTCAACAAATGCCATCAGCGCTTCCGGGGAATAACGCATCGCTCTCTTTTGCCTCTTTTATAAAAATTCAATCCATCTATTTTATCGATATTAACTATCTTTAACCCATCTTATTTAGCGATGATAATGGCGACCTGTGACAGCCGTCACTGTTTAATTTGTAAGATAACAACGGAAAATGGCAGGTCTTTATGTCAATCACTATTAAAAACGCATCTAAAAAATCATTTGCTGAACGTATTTTCCACGCCATCGGTTTTGAGGCGCTGGCGGTGCTTATCTCCGCTCCGACGGCGGCATGGCTGCTAAACAAATCCATGTTCGAAATGGGTACGCTGGCCATTTTGCTTTCCACGACGGCGATGGTATGGAATATCATTTACAATGCGATATTCGACCGTTTGTGGCCGGTGAACCGCGTTATCCGGACCATGAAAGTGCGTGTATGCCATGCGCTCGGTTTTGAAAGCGGGTTCATCCTGATCGGGTTACCGATCGCAGCCGGATGGTTGGGTATTTCGCTGCTGAATGCGTTTATGCTGGAGATCGGTTTCTTCCTGTTCTTCCTGCCGTACACCATCGCTTATAACTGGCTGTACGACACTCTGCGTCAGCGCCTGCTGAACCGCAAAAGCCAGCGTATCAGCCGTGATAAAGCCGCAAAACGCTGTTCCGCAAAACAGTAATTTTTCGGGCTTGTTTGTCAGCAGACGGCACCTCGGTTATGTTCTTATTCTGAGAGGGATAAGAACAACCAAAAGGCGTAGCAGATGAAAACATTAGGCCTGATCGGCGGCATGAGTTGGGAATCCACGGTTCCTTACTACCGCACTATCAATGAGCACATCAAACAACAGCTTGGCGGATTACACTCTGCCAGGCTATTTTTGCATAGCGTGGACTTCTACGACATCGAGCAGTTGCAGGCGAAAGGGGACTGGCAGCAGGCCGGTCAGATTCTGGGGGACGCCGCACAGTCTCTGGCCCGCGCCGGGGCAGAAGTGATCATAGTTTGTACTAACACCATGCATAAAGTGGCCGACGATATCGAACGCATTGGCGGTTTACCCTTGCTGCATATTGCCGACGCGACGGCTGAAAAAATCAAACAGCAGGGACTGAGCCGTATCGGGTTACTGGGAACCAAATTTACAATGGAGCAGGATTTTTATCGCGGACGCCTGCAGAATAAACATCAGATTGAGGTGGTGACGCCGGATGAGGCCGACCGCGATATCGTTCACCGCATCATTTATGAAGAACTGTGCCTGGGCAAAATCTGTGACGCCTCCCGTGAGGAGTATCGCAGGATCATTGGCAAACTGCAGCAGCAGGGTGTTGAGGGAATCATTCTGGGGTGTACGGAAATTACCTTGCTGGTGGGGGCCGAAGATGCGGCAGTGCCGGTGTTCGACACCACCGCGATCCATGCGCTGGCCGCGGCAGAGTATGCGCTCTCCGTCCCGTAATACTTTACTCTGGTTCGCTCTTATTGCGTGTGGCCGGCAGGTATTTGCTGACCAACATCAGCGGTCTGCCAGCCAGTAATAACCAGGCTGGCAGCATCACAATACAAAGCAGCGGTAACAGTTTGAAGCCCGGCACCACCGCTGCTGCCATAAACAGACTTAGCCATCCATCGCGGGTGACGACCAGAACCATGCCCATCACGGCGCAGGAAACCGTCACCGCCGCGGGGACATTCGGCGCGTACTGATGCAACATCAGGCCGAGCGATACCCCGACAAACACCGCCGGGAAGATGCGTCCGCCGCGAAAACCGCAGGCGGCGGCCACCACTAATGCAGCCAGCTTAGTCAGCGTGATGGCCAGCATTGAACTGATGCCAAACATTTCATTGGACTGCGCCAGCTGTTTCATCTCATCAAGCCCTTTGAACAGCGTAATTTCCCCACCGATCAGCGCCAGTAAACCCAAGACAAATCCGCCGATACCCAGTTTCAGGATGGGGTTATGAATACTGTTAAACATCCGGTGCAGATAAGGGAATATCCACACGCCAATCATCCCAAGCGCAATCGCGATCAGCACCACAACGGAACCGCTGAACAGATCAATCAGTGAGGTGGCGTTATAGGGGGCAATCTTCAGGGCGAAATCAGGGACGAAGAACTGATCGGTGGTCACGGCACCGGCCCCGGCAGCCACCAGCGGGGCGAACAAACGATCCCACAGCGGCACATCTTTATCTCCGCCCAGCGTTTGGGAAAAGATCAGCGCAGCCGCGACCGGTGTGCCAAACAGTGCGCCGATGGTGCCAGATGCTGCCAAGATCACCCAGTCAGTGGTCGGAACCTGAGGCAAGAAACGCCTGCCCACTGCCGCTGCCAGCGCAATGTTAATCACGGTAATCGGGTATTCAGGACCGAGGCTAACGCCGCCTGCCAGGCCCAGCATCAGTGCCAGTGCCAGCCCCGGCAGGGCGTTGAGCGCTACCGGAGCACCAATCAGTGATTCAGTGGCTGGATCGGGTCCGGCGTGTCCCGGCATATATTTGATCAATGCCCCGACGCCCAGACCTGTCAGCGTTAACATAAACAGCGTCCAGGTTACCGACTGCGTATTAATATGCAGGGCCGAGGGAATATGTTGCCAGAGCAGCGATTGTAATGCGCCCGCCAGCAGCATAACGGCGACCAGAATCAGGCTTGAGAACGCGCCTATCACCATTGCCGGCAGGGCAAAGGCCAGCATCGTTTTCGCACGGGGATGCAACATGCAAAATTTCCTTTATATAAAGTAAAGCACTTGCCCGGGCATCAGCACTGGCTTAATGGGCCCATGATGGCCAAGAATCTCGTCGGCGGCGATATTATTCTTAACGACGTTATGCATAAATGCGCGTTGGCTCAAATCGGCGTTGCAGCCTATAGCAATTACCGTTATTTTGCCCTCACTATTGTGCGATCTTTAAGAGTCCTGCGGGTAGGATTGAACACTATCAATAATGGATAATAACGGCTTTACAGGTTTTGTTCAGCCCCGATATTCAGCAGGATCAAGAATTTACTTTTTCGGAGAAAAAAATGACTCAATACTCCCTGGTGGGTGATGTCGGTGGCACTAACTGTCGTCTGGCACTGTGTGCGCTCGACAGCGGTGAGATCTCTGCGGCGCAGACCTTTTCGGGTCTGGATTACGACAGCCTTGAAGAGGTGGCACGCGTTTACTTGCAGCAGCAACATCAGGATGTGAAGCATGCCTGTATCGCGATTGCCTGCCCAATCACCGGCGACTGGGTGGCAATGACCAATCATAGTTGGGCTTTCTCTATCGCGGAAATGAAAACGGGTCTGAAACTGGATCACCTCGACGTGATCAATGATTTTACTGCAGTATCAATGACTATCCCGATGCTGCAGGAGAAAGACTTATTACAGTTTGGCGGTAAAAAACCTATTGATGGTAAACCCGCGGTGATTTATGGCGCGGGTACCGGGCTTGGCGTCGCGCATCTTATCCATGCAGAGAAGCGCTGGCTGAGTCTGCCGGGCGAGGGCGGTCACGTTGACTTCGCACCGAACAGTGAAGAAGAGGACATGATCCTCGAGCAGTTGCGCACTGAAATGGGCCATGTCTCCGCCGAGCGTATTCTCTCCGGGCCAGGACTGGTGAATCTTTACCGCGCGATTGTCAAAGCCGATAACCGCGTGCCGGAGAATCTGGTGCCGAAAGATGTGACTGAACGCGGCCTGGGCGAAGACGATATTGATTGCCGCCGCGCACTCTCGCTGTTTTGCGTGATCATGGGACGCTTTGGTGGCAACCTGGCGTTGACCATGGGCACCTTTGGCGGCGTGTACATCGCCGGTGGAATCGTGCCGCGCTTCCTGGAGTTCTTTAAAGCCTCCGGTTTCCGCGCCGCCTTTGAAGACAAAGGGCGTTTCAAAGATTACCTGGCGGATATTCCTGTCTATCTGATCACCCACGACCAGCCGGGTTTACTCGGCGCTGGAGCCTATCTGCGCCAGTCAATGGGGCATACCTTGCGGCCTTGAAGCCACAGCGGCGTTAGTTGCATTCGTGCACCCGAATCACTGACTTATGTCAGCTCATCGGGATTCGCTCGTTTGCTGCTTTGCTGCTTTGCTGCTTTGCTGCGACTTCAATGACTTAGAGGATGCCATGCGGTTCTTCTTTTTGGAAGAGCCGCTCTTTTATTGCACTAAAACCGCATTAAACTTCTGAATTCCTTCACCTTGCTTCTGCTTACCGGCACTTCGAAATCCAAATCACTTAAGCGCAAAATGTAGGTGTTGTTAAACCACGGCACGATCTCGCGGATCTTCGACAGATTCACACAGTAAGAGCGGTGACAGCGGAAAAAATGTTCTTCCGGCAGGCGGGTGCACAACTCGCTGATGTTCATCGGCATGGTGAACTCCTCCTTGCGGGTAAACACCTGTGTGACCTTTTCCTGTGCGGCGGCGTAATAGATATCGTTGATATCAGTGACAATTATCCGCTCATCTTTGATCAGATTAATACTGTGGCTCACCCGGCTGGCGCTGGGTGTCGTCTGAGTCTGCTCCTGTTTGTCGCGCTTGAAGTGCGACTCGAGCTTTTGCAACATGGTGACAATCCGTGACTCATGATACGGCTTAAGAATGTAGTCGAAGGCTTCAATCTCAAACGCTTGCGCAGCATGCTCTTTATAGGCGGTGATGAACACGATGTAGGGTTTGTGGGCGAATTTACTGATGTTTTGCGCCAGCAATACGCCGTCGAGTGAAGGAATGCTGATGTCGAGAAAAATAGCGTCCACTTCATGAGTTTGCAGATACCTGAGCACATCCAGCCCGTCATCAAAGGTGGCTTCAATCTGGATGGTGCTGTGGGCCTTAATCAGATAACTCAGCTCCTCCTGAGCGAGGACTTCATCCTCAACAATGATGGCTTTCATGCGGTTTTTTCCCGGGTGATCAAAAATGAAATTTCGGTGCCGGGTTCCAGACGACGGATCTGCAAACCCTGACCGTAAAGTAACGAAACACGATGATGTACATTCAGCAGGCCAATTTTATTGCCCGGCATTTCGTTGGCGGCGACGCGCTCTATAGTCTCCTGATTAATACCGTGGCCAGTATCTTTAACCGATACTTTAATATTATCGCCGCTGTGTTTCACGGCAATCACCACCACTCCCTTGCCGCTACAAGGTTGAATACCATGAACAATGGCATTTTCCACTAACGGCTGAATCAGCAAACTCGGTATGGGTACTGAAATATCATCATCAATATCATAAATCACCGTCAGTTTACTGCCAAAACGGGCCTGTTCGATGGCGATGTAATCCTGTACCTGATGCAGCTCTTTACGCAGGTCGATAAGCTCGTCATTCAGCTCCAGGTTATAACGCAGATAGCGCGACAGGTTGATGATCAGCTGGCGTGCGGTATCCGGGCGAACGCGGATCGACGATGAGATGGCGTTTAGCGCGTTAAACAGAAAATGGGGATTGATTTTACTTTGCAGGGCGCGCATTTCGGCTTTATTGGCCATTTCGCGCAGCTGTTCGGCTCGGGATACTTCCATCTGCGTCGAGATAATCTGCGACAGCCCGATGGCCATCACTTTCAGCGAATAGGTGATACGGTGCGCGTGGCAGTAATAGATTTTCAGCGATCCGGTTACCACCCCTTTTTCCCACAACGGAATAATGATCAGTGAATGAATTTGCGGCGTACGGTGCATCTCATCATTGTTCTTGATGGTGATTTTGCCCTTCTCGATCGTCAATTTTGTGATATCGCTGAGACTCTCATGACCAATATTATACTTCTCAGCGCCGACACCCACGTAGGCCAGAATATTTTTGGTGTCTGTTATCGCCACGGCGTCGGCATCAATATCCTCACGAATAATGCTGCAAATAGTCGCCAGGGATTGAGCATTGATATTGGGGCCCTCTATATGACGGAAATAGGGCAGCGTTTTATTGGCAATATCCAGCGCCAGTTTTGCCTGACGGGCGGCGATCACTTCTTTTTCATCTTCTACGCTTTGCACCAACAGCACGATAAGCCCGATCGAACTGGCCCCCAGAATCAGCGGCGCGGCGATATTCATCACAATATCCAGCCCGAGTGAAAAAGGTTTCGCCATCAGCAGGATCAGTACCATCGTCAGCGCTTCGCACAGCATCCCGGCGGCAATACCGACTTTCCAGTGATTGGCTTTTTTGACCTTCAGGTTGATATAACCCGACATAAAACCGGCGGTAATACTGGTGATGAGGCAGGGCAGGGAGGTTGGACCGTTGATATCTATCAGGTAACGGTGAGTGCCCGAAATCACACCGGTAATAATGCCCACCCACGGCCCGAACAGAATGCCGCCCGACATTATCGCGATGGTGCGCACGTTAATCAGCGAGCCTTCAACGTTGATCCCCGAGAGTGTGCCAAAAATGGCAAACAGGGAAAAAATCGTGGTGACGGCGGCCAGCTCCAGCGGCGTATGGTTGTGGCTCTCTTTTTGTAGCAGCTTGCGGAACAGGCGGGTGCGGGTCAGGAAGAACAGGCAGATCAACATCAGGGCTGCACGGTCAAAGACCGCCAGCAACATCTCAAATACTTGCGGCACGGCAGGCTCTCTGGGTTGTAGCATAGGTAATGCGAACTATTATATGTTGAAAATGCCTGAACGCGGGCAGAATGCCGGATTATTTCCTTTACGATTTTGCGCAGGATGAGTGATGAAAACGCTGAGCCCCTTGCAGTTAACGACTGAACGTTTGGTGATGCAACCGATTGAAGAAGAGGACTGGTGGCTGTTTCAAAAGCTATATCAGGACCCCAGCGTGATGCGCTTTATCGGCGATCTGGATACCCCGGCGCAAATACGCAGCCGCTTTGAACAGCGGTTAGGTTACTGGGACCGCTACGCTGATTTCTGGTTGTGCCTGACCATCCGCGAGCGCAGTACCGGCGCGGCCGTAGGGCTGACCGGTTTTTTTCCCGACTGGCGACCCTACCAGCAGGGGGAAGTGGGTTTTATCATCTCGCCAGAGCATCAGGGCAAAGGCTATGCGGTGGAATCCCTGCGTGCGGTGCTCGATTTTGCGTTCGACCAGTGCAGTTTCCACCGTTTACAGGCCAATGTGCTGGAGGGCAACGACGGTTCACGCCGGGTGCTGGAGAAATGCGGTTTTCGTCTGGAAGGCAATTTGCGTGAAAGTTACCGTATCGGTGAAACCTGGCATAACGACTGGCTGCTGGGTATTCTGGCGGGCGATCCGCGTAGTTAAAAATTTGTTGCTCAAAGACTCGACAGTTTTTTGCGCCTGAGATATGTTCATTGAGGACCGCAAATGCGGTCAGCGTCGCTCGGACGGTCCGGGCGCTCACGTATCCTCGAGGAATTTATGGCTGACTCCCGTTCACCACGTCGTTTTTCACGTATCGATCGTCTTCCCCCTTATGTTTTTAACATCACCGCTGAATTGAAAATGGCTGCGCGACGTCGCGGCGAAGATATTATCGATTTCAGTATGGGGAATCCGGACGGACCGACGCCGCCGCACATTGTTGAAAAACTGGTGCAGGTCGCCCAGCGCGAAGACACCCACGGCTATTCCACCTCGCGCGGCATTCCACGCCTGCGCCGGGCGATTTCCCGCTGGTATGCCGACCGCTATCAGGTTGACATCGATCCTGAAAGTGAAGCCATTGTTACCATCGGCTCAAAAGAGGGGCTCGCGCACCTGATGCTGGCCACGCTCGATCACGGTGACACCGTTCTCGTACCCAACCCAAGTTATCCGATTCATATTTATGGTGCCGTGATTGCCGGTGCGCAGGTGCGCTCTGTGCCGCTGACCGAAGGTGTGGACTTCTTCGCCGAATTGGAACGCGCGATCCGCGAAACCATTCCGCGCCCGAAGATGATGATCCTTGGCTTTCCGTCTAACCCAACCGCCCAATGCGTAGAGCTCGATTTCTTTGAGCGCGTGGTGGCGTTGGCCAAACAGTATGACGTGCTGGTGATTCATGACCTGGCCTATGCCGACATCGTTTACGATGGCTGGAAAGCGCCATCCATTATGCAGGTGCCAGGTGCTAAAGACATTGCGGTGGAGTTCTTCACGCTGTCGAAAAGTTACAACATGGCAGGCTGGCGTATCGGCTTTATGGTTGGTAACCCTGAACTGGTGAGCGCGCTGGCGCGCATCAAAAGCTATCACGACTACGGCACCTTTACACCGTTGCAGGTGGCGGCCATTGCGGCGCTGGAAGGCGATCAACAGTGTGTCAAAGACATTGCCGAACAGTACCGTCAGCGCCGTAACGTGCTGGTACGCGGGCTGCACGAAGCGGGGTGGATGGTTGATAACCCGAAAGCTTCAATGTATGTCTGGGCGAAGATTCCTCCGGCCTATGCGCATCTCGGGTCACTCGAGTTTGCTAAGCGTCTGCTGGCCGACGCCAAAGTCTGCGTCTCACCGGGGGTAGGTTTCGGTGACTATGGCGATACCCATGTGCGTTTCGCCCTGATCGAAAATCAGGATCGTATTCGTCAGGCCGTGCGCGGCATCAAAGCCATGTTCCGCGTCGACGGAGTACTTCCCCCGAAAGCCTGATGAAGTGCTTTCCTGAACACAATAAAAAACCCGGCTTGCGCCGGGTTTTTCTATCTTATGACCTGAGTCTGTCGGGTCATTATCAGACGCAAGCTATCTGCGACCGACCAGTTTAGCCAGCAGGAAGCCGACACCGGCAGCAATCAGCAGGGCCGGAACCGGGTTGTCAGAGGTCTGACGCTTCACGGTGTCTACGGCATCGTTCACCGCGTAGGAAGCCTGAGAAAGATTTTTGCGTACTACGCCTTCAGCCTGCAGATCACGATCTTGCGTTGCACGGCCAAACTCTTCCTGACCTTTACCTACCACTTCTTCAACTTTATCTTTCGCTTTATCAAACATAAGCAGTTCCTTCTTGTCTGCGGGACCGACCAGAGACGGGTCCGGCTCATTCAATGAATAAAAACGTCATGAACAAATCAGTTCTCATGAACAAAACAGTGCATGTCTTCCACACCAGACTAACTGTAGACCATCAGGACAGCGAAACCGGCCGTGGTTAACATTGAGTAACAAACACGGCCTAAAAAAATTGTGCGGCAGGGTCGCGTCAGGCTTATTTCACTGGCAGTGCCATCACTTGTTTCGTGGTCATGATTTCGGCGAAAACGTCAGCCACACCGGCCAGCGCAGAACGTTGCAGCGTAGCGTGATCGACTTTCTTGTTGTCCCAGGTATCGAGGTCACGGGTAGCCGTGGCATCTTCAGTGATGATCACCTCAAAGCCCATCGGAACGGCGTCACGCGCGGTTGAAGAGACACACATATGGGTCATCAGGCCGGTCACGATGATCTTTTGGATACCCAGATCTTTCAACTGTTTTTCCAGATCCGTACCCACGAATGAGCTTGGCGTGGCTTTGGTAATAACTTTATCACCCGCAGCCGGTTGCAGATCTTTATGGAATTCTGAGAAGGTGCTGCCTTTGGCGAACAGCGGGCCGTCAGCCGGGCCTTCATGACGTACGAAGAACACGGGCATTTTGTTGTCATGGGCAAATTTCACCAGCTCCTGCGTCTTTTTCAATGCCTTCATCCCGTCGGGGATAGGCATCTTGCCGGTGAAATATTCGTTCTGGAAATCAACGACGATCAGCGCCGTAGCGCCAGCGGGCAAAGAGGTACTTGCCGGTGCGCCGCTCATGGTGCGGATAGTCGGTGCTGAGTGAGTTTGTGCGTTTGCAGTGTTCATTGTCATGGTTGTCGCCGCCATTGAGAGCGCCAGAGCGCTGTAAGCCAGTAGTTTTTTCATTGTAGTATCTCCATGAGATCGCGTTGATCCCGGTCCGTTGGGTTGAGCCACACAGACTGTTGCATGAGTTGCGCTGTCTGCGATGGCGGCCATTCTGGGGCTTCAGTCGGGGTTGCCACAGTCAGCGCGGTAACCAAAAGCGGTATTTTTGCGCCAAAATGCTATTTTTGATCTCTGATCCGGTCATTGCCTGCGAGCAACAAGGAGTGTTATGTCCGTTATTAACGTCGGTATTGTGGTGTTTCACGACATCATTCCGTTCCACCTGTCGGTGCCTTGTGCGGTGTTTGAAAAAGCGTTGAACGCACAGGACGAACCGGCTTATTGCATGAAGATTTGTGCGACTGAAGCAGGGCCGCTGCGCACCAACGCGGGTTTTTCTATTCTCGCCGAGCATGACCTGGCCGCCCTTGAGTCGTGCGATATGGTTATTATTCCGAGCTGGAGCACGCCGCAGCAGGCACAGCCGGCTGCGCTTATTTCGGCATTGCAGCGCGCTCATGCCCGCGGCGTGCGTATTGTCGGATTGTGTATGGGCGCGTTTGTGTTGGCGGCGGCGGGGCTGCTGGATAATCGTCGGGCGACCACTCACTGGCACTGGATGCCGGACTTTGTGCGCTTGTATCCATCCATTTCAGTCGACCGGAACGTGCTGTATGTGGACGATGGTGACATCGTCACCTCTGCCGGAACGGCCGCCAGTATCGACTGCTGCCTGCATCTGGTGCGTCAACACTGTGGCGCCGATGCCGCCAATGCCGTGGCTCGCCTGCTGGTGGTGCCGCCGCACCGGCAGGGCGGTCAGGCGCAATACATTGAACAACCCGTCTATAACACCGCCGGTGGTGACCGTTTTATGGATGCGTTGAGTTGGGCCTCCGAGAATCTGCAAAGCGATCTCAGCCTGGATGTGATTTGCGAGAAAGCCTGCATGAGCCGCCGCAGCTTTACCCGTCGTTTTCAGCAAACTACCGGCACCACCGTCACACAGTGGTTGTTGAATCAGCGGCTGGCCGTGGCGCAGCGTTTTCTGGAAAAAACCGATCAGCCCGTGGAGCTGGTGGCGCAAAAATCCGGCTTCAGTTCTGCCTTGTCGATGCGCAGACACTTCCAGCAGCAGTTCAAAACCTCTCCCTCGCTTTACCGGCGTGAATTTCGCGGTAGCAACAGCTGATGGCTAATCCCTTGTGTTGCTGAGAGTTTTCTTATTTGCCCTGTCAAATGGGCAAATTCAGCGCAAGTCACTAGGCTTAATGAGGTGATTTTAAATTTCATCCATGGGGTGATAAGAGGGCGAAAATGACACAAGACGCGCTGAAGAAAGACCGCATCGAGGTGGTCAGGCAGTTTTACGCCAAATTGGATCAGGCAGATGCAACCCTGCTGGATCTCTTTACTGAAGATACCGAAGTCTTCTTTCCAAAATTCGGCACTGCCAAGGGCAAATCATCTCTGGGGGAACTGGGAAAACGTTTTGCGCTGGAGATAGATATGATTCAGCACATTCAGGATAAATTTCGCTTTATCAGTGATGGCGATACGCTGGTGCTGGAAGGGCAAATGCGGGGTGTGATGCAAAACGGCGAGCGTTGGCCTGCACCGCAAACGGGCAGCCATCATTTCTGTTCGGTGTTTGAGTTTGAGGATCTGCGTATTAAAAGGTTGAGCATCTACCTTGACCCAGATTTCAATCTTGAGGATAAAAAGCGCGTTAAGAACTATCAGCAACCGCCGAAGCCTGAGGATATATGAGGCTTTGTGTCGGTGCTGAATGAATAAAAAAAGAGGGAGAAGGGCCTCAACCGGCCGATCTCCCTCGCCAACTGTCTTAAGACGCGACAGGGACAATCAGGTTCTTATACTTTTCCAGTACCGGTGCTGAGGCATCCTGCGGATTTTGCAGCTGCCACAGGTTGCGGCTGATGCCATCATTCACCAGATAAATCACGCCGGTTTCAATTGCGGACATCAGGCAGAGCATCACCGGCTCATTCGTGGTGTAGCCCAACTCTCCTTCCAGTAATCGCTGATAATCCACAAAGCGGAATACCCCGGCCTGTACTTCATAGGACAATATGGTTTTGCTGGTATTAACAGACGACAGAACTTCCCCGGTATTGACGTCGACAGCACGCAGGTTCACGGCTATCTGGTCTAACTGATACTGCGTGCTGGCACCGATACCGAAATAGCGCGCACCAACCCCGCCAGATTTCACATTGCTTTCATAACCAATAATCGAACCCTCAATCAGAATATTGGCTGCCACCAGTGAAGAGAGGGGGCGCGCATTATTCACTGCCACGCTGCCATTCTCCTGCGCCGCACGGATAATTTTGCGTTCATTGAGCAGGTTCTGTAACCCCTGACGCTCCAGCGGAATAAACCACTTGGAGTCCTTAAGTGCTGAGACGAGCATCGCCGTGGCGCTCTGTGGCACCGCCGTGGAGAAGTTACTGGCCGGATAAGGCTTGAACTGGCCGGTCTCATCCTGAATGTTGTAAACCGAGACAAAAATTTTGCCACGTGCCGGCGGCAGGTTGGTCAGATCCTGATAACTCTGAGCACGGGGTAACAGCGTAGGTTTCGCTGCCTGGTTCGGTGGTGCAGTCAAACACCCAGTGAGGGCGAGAGTAGCAAGAAGTAAAAAAATGCTGCGCATGAGTAGCCTTCCCGATCTTTGTTGTGAGTCGATTTTTAGGGTGCTGTGCCGGTCAGGTTCAATTGGCGCCAGAAATACCCTGAACCTGTATGGTGGAAACCTTACCGGTTTTACGGTCGGTCACATTCATGACCAACTGGCCGTCGGTATTTTGTACGTCAACGATAAAATCCTGCGTGACCATCCGCCCCGGCTTACCCTGGCTGATGTTACCCATCAAATTGCCGAGCAGCTGTGACTGCAAGGCCGAGGTGAAATTATCGAGTGCCGAGGGTGTTGAAGAGTCAAAGTTGTAGCCATTAGGATCTTTATACGAATTCTGTGCATTGGCCTCGTTAAGCAAAAACGAGCCATTGTTGGGGTTACCGCCAAAGTTCGGGTTGACGAACTGGAAGACCATATTTCCTCCCCAGGAGAGCGGGGAGACCAATAACAACGACAAAAGGGATACGTAAGTTTTCATGGTGTGCTCCTAAAATTCATCGCCGGTAAGATCGCCGGTGCTTAGCAGGGCTTTATCAATCTGGCGGCGAGACAGTGCGTCGAGCACGCTGGTGACCGCTGTATCGATCTCTTTGTTAAAGTTGCGACGGTTGGGAAAGAGCAGGGTCTGATAAAGGGTGTCCTGCCCAACTTTAATGCTTATCCAGCTCCCCCAGCGCGCACTGGGCCTTTCACTGATGGTGATGGTTTCCGGGTAATTCTTTTCCCAGCGGTCGGTAAATCCGCGATAGAAGTCATGACCGACCGACGTTACCGTGTGGTCAGTGATCAGCCCCGGATCTTTGAGTTCTGCGGCACCTGCACGGCAATTAAGCGCAAGCGTCAGACAGAAAAGCAGACACATGGCAGCTTTTTTCATGTCAGCACTTCAGATTATCGTTGGCCCAGGAGACGGCCTGAGTCCGGTTCTTGACGGAGATCTTCCTGAAAAGGTTATAAAGATGTGTTTTGACGGTGTTCTCACTGATAAACAACAACCGCGCGATCTCCGTATTTGACGCACCCACCCGCAACTTGTTGAGGATCTCCTTTTCACGTTGGGTGAGGCCTGACTCTTCGTAATTGAGGTAACGATATTGCCCTGACTGATTAATCAGATAACTGGCAAATCCCTGGGTGAAATAACACTCTCCGTGGAGAACGCTATTGATCCCTTCGACTAATTTGCTTTCATCGGTAGAGGTATAAAAAACCGCGCTGATCCGCGGCCAGGTCTCGATCTCGCGAAAGTGGTAGTCAACGGGAGTATTGAAAAGTAATAACTTGGTATTTTCATTGAAGCGGCCAAGCACGGATTGCCAGAGCATAATCTGTCGTCGGTCTGCTTCCAGCATATCAAACAAAATAAGTGCCTGAGCTGACGCAGTATCATCCAGAGAGTTATTTTCCAGAGACTTATTGATATTGTGCAGCTTGGTACTAACACACAGTTGTTGTTTAAGTTGTTGTAATAATGCGCTGGCCTGTAATGACGGTCTGGTTACTAATAATAAAAGATTATTATTTATATTTGCTTCATTATTCATAATGAAACTCCACCCTGATTTTATTCCGCAACCTGCCAGTACCTTATAATTGAAGGCACAAAATAGATTGCATCACTGCTGCTGAATGTGACTTGCGCAATAGCCTGACTGTTTAACCAGAAATAAGCTTTAGATAGTTAAAAAGTGAAATGGCCACGGCACAGGTAAAGTACATTTTTTTGAAGATTCGTTGCTTGGTACAGATTCAATCTAGCCATTGGCAATTCTAAAGCAAGGCCTATTTGTGTTTCTAAATGTAAATTAAAATGAGTAATTTTTTCTTAACGATCTTTATCCCTACATAACCAGATCGATAAAAATTGTTTAACTGCTGTCTCTTATACACATCTGACGCTGCCGACGACTCCTTACG
>CAMLBO010000077.1 GCA_946478305.1 uncultured Enterobacterales bacterium | reverse complement strand
TGCCTGTCTCGTGGGCTCGGAGATGTGTATAAGAGACAGGAATACGGTTAGTCAGTGTGGACTTCCCTACGTTCGGACGCCCAACGATTGCCAGTTTGATCGGTAAAGAACGTGGGTCGAAATCATCTTCGACATCGGCCGGGATCTCATCTTCTTCCAGACCCGCTTCCTGTTCTGCCCAGTAAGCGGCGTTAGCCTCTTCTTCGGTCAGTTCCACTTCTTCTGGCTTCTCGCCCACGAACGGCACCAGAACGTGCTCAATCAACTGCGCCACACCACGGCCGTGAGAAGCCGCAATCGGGTAAACTTCGCCTAAACCCAGCGCGTAGAAATCGCCCACGGCGCTGTCCGGATCCAGACCATCAGTTTTGTTAGCCACCAGAAAGGTCGCTTTTTCACGGCTGCGAAGATGCTGGGCAATGCCCTGGTCGGCAGGCATCAGACCCGCGCGCGCATCCACCATGAACAACACAATATCCGCTTCTTCGATAGCCAGCAGTGACTGCCCTGCCATACGGGTTTCAACGCCGTCCTCTGTCCCGTCGATACCGCCGGTATCAACGATGATGAATTCGTTACCCTCAATTTCAGCACGACCATACTTGCGGTCACGCGTTAGCCCCGGGAAATCCGCAACCAGCGCATCACGCGTCTTGGTCAAACGGTTAAATAAAGTGGATTTACCCACATTCGGGCGCCCAACCAGCGCGACGACAGGTATCATTTTGAAGCCTCTGTTTTTATAGCAAAAAGTTATAGCAAAAAGTTTTATTGCAAATTTATAAAGCAAAACATCAAGAGTTACAGCGCGGAGAAAACGCGCAAATCACAATAATTCAATCTGTTACATCGCAGGCGACGCCTGTCGGCTGCGCATAATTCACAATACGAAACGGCCCCTGAGCAATTCAGGAGCCGTTTTTAAGCCCGGTTTATATCAACCCGGACCAGATGCTGCCAGCGAAAATTAGCGGGTGAAGGAGTAAACCTCACCGCCTTTCGCCTGGATAACCAGCTTGTCACTTGCAACTATTGGCGCGCCCAGGAAACCGGAGCTGTCAACTTTCTGCTGTGCGACGAAACGGCCATCGGTAGTGTTAATCCAGTGCAGATAGCCTTCGGAATCACCGACCACAATATAACCATTATACAGCACCGGAGCCGTCAAGTTACGGTGTAATAAATCACTTTGACGCCAGAGGCTTACGCCGCCCTGAGTATCAAGTGCCATCACACGGTCATCCTGATCCACCATATAGATATGGCCTGCGTCAACGATGAAGTCATTGATAGAACCGACATCGCGTTTCCACATAATCTGACCCGAGCGCAGATCCATCGCCACCAGGTTACCGTTGTAAGCCAGCGCATAAACCACGCCATCAACGATAATTGGGGTGGTATCAACATCACTCAGACGATCGATTTCTGTCGCGCCGCTCGGCTGGGAAATACGTTGCTGCCAGATTAGCTGGCCTTCTTTCATCAGCACGGCGCTCACGCGACCGTTGTCACCACCGACAATGGCGGCACCAAATGCGGTTGCCGGAGCAGACTCGCCACGCAGAGACAACGTTGGCATATCAAGGTTAGCGGTCCACTGAATGGTACCGTCAGCTTCGCTCAGGCCTTGTAACATACCGTTGCCGGTGTGCACCAGAACCAGCCCGTCGCTGACCACAGGGCGAGAAAGTGCTTCCCCCGCGACTTTAGTTTGCCATGCGATGGTGCCGTCGCTGCTGTTCAGCGCATAAACAATGGCTTGCTCGCTACCGATGTAAATGTGCGAACCTGCAGCAGTCACACCGCCAGAAAGTTGTGCTGAGTTGTTGCTGGAGAAGAAGCCGGTCTTTTCAGACAGGTTTACTTTCCACTTCTCTTTACCGCTGTCAGCATCCAGTGCTTTCACGATGCCAAAACGGTCGGCCGCGTAAATAGTGCTGTCCTGCCAGGCCGGGCGCAGATGCGAGTAGTAATCGCCTACACCGTCACCGACGGAGGTGCTCCAGACTTTCGTCGGAGTGAATTGGTTTTCAACTTTCGGCAACGGGGACATCTTGACGACATCTTCTTCGCTGTTAAACAAAGAACAGCCACTCAGCAGGGCAACAGAGACCCATCCTACCAAGAGTGTTTTACGCAATTGCATCGGGGTTCCCCTTAGCTGGATAAGTTGTTCAATTTCATTCGCAGCATGGTTTGCAGCGTTTGAGAAGGTTTAGAATCAAGACCCTTGCTGAAGGCTTCACGTGCGCCTTTGGCATCGCCTTTCGCCAGCAGAACATTACCGCGAACATCCTGTTGCAGTGCTGTCCAGCCTTCACCCTTCACGCCATCTAACGTTTTGAGTGCGTCATCGAATTTGTTTTGCTGCATCTGGACACGCGCTAAACGCAGGTTTACCAGCGACAGTAAGTTTTCTTCTTTTGCCTGGCTTTGCGCCTGCGTCAGTTGCTTCTCGGCATTGGCAAAATCTTTGGCTTCCACAAAATGGTCAGCCAGTTGCAGCGCAGCAAACACACCGTAATTATTGCTATTGTTCTGGGCAAACTTCTCGAGATCTTCAACGCCTTGCGCTTTTTTATCCGTCATGGCCTGATTGGCTTGCTGGAAAGCAACGGAAGCGGCGGTCATTTCTGAACTTTGATGAGTCTGCCAGTAACGCCAGCCACCCAGTGCAGCAATACCCAGCACAACACCTATCGCCAATGCTTTTCCATTTTCAGCAAAGAAACGACGTACGGCGTCAACTTGTTCGTTTTCAGTGGTATAGACTTCCACGTGGTCCTTCTCCTTAACCTATCATCGAGGCCAGACGCGCAGCGAGTTCGCTTTGCGCCAGCGTTTCTTGCTCACCGCTTTGCAGATCTTTAACCACTACCTGCCGGGCCGCGACTTCGTTTTCACCTAATACCAGAGCGACACGCGCTCCCCATTTGTCAGCGCGGGCAAACTGTTTTTTGAAGTTGCCACCGCCGTAATTAGTCATCACTTTCAATTCTGGCAACGCGTCACGCAGTGATTCAGCCAATTGCATGGCTGCCCCCTGAGTACCGGCTCCGGAAGAGATCACATAGGCATCCACAGTCGCTGGCGCTTTAAAATCAGGATTAACCGCCTGAACCAATAACACCAAACGCTCAAGGCCCATTGCAAAGCCAACTGCTGGCGTTGCGCGTCCACCTAACTGTTCTACCAGACCATCATAACGGCCACCGGCACAAACGGTGCCCTGTGCGCCTAGGCTGGTAGTTACCCATTCAAAGACAGTGCGGTTGTAGTAATCCAGGCCACGAACCAGACGCTGATTTACCGTATATGGGATACCTGCTTGCTCTAAAAGTTCACACAGACCCGCAAAGTGTTCTTTAGATTCAGGATCCAGGTAGTCAGCCAGCTCCGGCGCGTCATTTAACAACGCCTGCACGTCAGGATTTTTAGAGTCCAGAACGCGCAGCGGGTTGCTATACATGCGACGTTTGCAATCTTCGTCCAGCTTGTCTTTATGCTGCTCGAGATAGGCTACCAGGGCTTCGCGGTAATCGGCACGGGCTTCGAGGGAGCCGATAGAGTTGAGCTCCAGCGCAACGTGCTCAGAAATGCCCAGCGCACGCCACCAGCGGGCAGTCAGCAGGATCAGTTCTGCATCAATGTCCGGGCCTTGCAGGCCAAAGACTTCGAGACCCAGCTGGTTAAACTGACGATAGCGGCCTTTTTGCGGGCGTTCGTAACGGAACATCGGACCGATGTACCACAGACGTTGTTCCTGATTGTACAGCAGACCATGTTCGATGCCGGCGCGCACGCAGCCAGCCGTTCCTTCAGGGCGCAGCGTCAGGCTTTCACCGTTGCGATCTTCGAAGGAGTACATCTCTTTTTCCACGACATCGGTCACTTCACCAATGGCGCGTTTAAATAACGGGGTCTGCTCTACAATCGGCATACGGATTTCACTGTATCCATAATTACCCAGCACCTGCTTAAGGATGCCTTCGATCTTCTGCCACAGCGCGGTATCTTCCGGCAGGTAATCGTTCATGCCACGGATGGCCTGGATATTCTTCGCCACGTCAATTCTCTATCGTTTTATAAAAAATGAACCCGATTATAGGGGCTTTAGGTCATGCGGTTCAACGCGCAGACGCTTCCCACAGTCGGGTTCAATATAATGCAGGCGTATACTCGCGCCCGCAACCGATGTTACTTTTCAAGATGATTGATAACGATACGATTACTCTCATCCATGATAGCCGCTTTGGCGCGGATCTTCGCCTCAAGCTGGTCGATCATTTTTTCGTTATCAAAGCGCTCTTTCTGACGCACGCCGTCTTCGTAAAAACCACTCTTATTATGTCCACCGGTCACACCAATAGTGGACACCAGTGCCTCACCCGGACCGTTGACCACACAGCCGATAATGGAAATGTCCATGGGTGTGATCAGATCCTCAAGGCGCTGTTCCAGCGCGTTGACCGTACCGATGACGTCAAACTCCTGACGCGAACAGGTCGGGCAGGCAATGAAGTTAATACCACGGGCACGGATGCGCAGGGATTTTAAAATGTCGAAGCCGACTTTGACTTCTTCGACCGGGTCAGCTGCCAGTGAGATGCGCAGCGTATCGCCAATCCCTTCTGATAACAGCAAACCCAGGCCAATTGCCGATTTGACCGAACCACTGCGCATGCCGCCAGCTTCGGTGATGCCCAAGTGCAACGGTTGATCGATTCGCGATGCCAGCAGACGATAGGACTCGACGGCCAAAAAGACATCAGAAGCTTTTACGCTGACCTTGAACTGGTCGAAATTGAGGCGGTCAAGAATATCGACGTGACGCATGGCAGATTCCAGCAGCGCTTCCGGCGTAGGTTCGCCGTACTTTTCCTGAATATCTTTCTCCAGGGAGCCACCGTTCACACCAATACGAATGGGAATATTTTTGTCACGCGCACAGTCAACGACTGAGCGGATGCGGGACTCATTACCGATGTTACCTGGGTTAATACGCAGACAGTCCACGCCATATTCCGCAACCTGCAGCGCAATACGGTAGTCAAAGTGGATATCAGCAACCAGCGGGACATTGACCTGCTGTTTGATGAGCTTGAAGGCTTCAGCGGCATCCATGGTAGGCACCGACACTCGCACAATATCAACACCAACACGTTCCAGCGCTTTGATTTGCGCAACGGTCGCCGCGACATCGGTAGTACGGGTGTTGGTCATGGATTGCACGGCAATCGGCGCACCATCACCGATTGGCACCTTGCCGACGTAAATCCGGGTTGATTTTCGACGGATAATGGGTGCTTGGTTATGCATGACTTACTCTCCCTTGTTGCAGAAATTTACTGACTGCCGTTTATTCGGCAGCCAGAGTAAATCGTGCAACACGGCTTGATTTAACAAAACGGCTCAAATCAACTGGCTTACCCTGGAACTTAATGTCAACAGCACCGGGGGCACCAATCTTCAGTTTATATGGGGATTTACCTTTAACGCTTAAGGTTTCACCGCCCTTCTTCATGCCGCTGAACAACGTTTTGCCAGAAGCATCATCAATCTGCAGCCAGCAATCTGACTTAAAGGTCAGCGCCACGGCATCAGCGTCTGCACCAACAGCGGCTGTTTGTGCATTGGCAGTCGGCAGACCGTTTTCAACTGCAGGTTGGCTGGTAGAAACCGCAGCAGGTTCTTGCTGGGTCAGGGTTGCCGGAGGATTGGCAGCCGTAGTGGTATTCGCTGGTACTGAATTGCCAGGGTTAGCTGTCTGCGCCGGAGCAGCGCCGGACACATCATCAGCAGGTGGCGTACCCTGTGTAGGGTCGCCTTCTGTTGGTGCGGAGTTCGCGTTGTCACCGAGCGCAATGGACTGGCCCTGACCGTTATCCTGATTTAACTGTGCCGACGACTGTTCAGCCATCGTGGAGATCTCCTGCTGCTGCGCCTGATGGTTTTGCCACCACCATGCACCGGTCAGACCGATCACCACAAACACCACCAACCAGGTAAAGCCCATCAACCAGCCATCACGTTTCTTACGTGATTTACCCAGTGAGAAACCTTGCATGGAGGCAACTTTCGGCACTTTAATTGGCGCTTGTTTGCCAATCATGCTTGAAAGTTCGTCTTCAGGGACATGAACTAATTTAGCGTAGGAACGGATGTAACCACGCAAAAACGTCGGCGCAAGATCGGCCGGCGTGGTCTCTTCTTCAATTTGGCGAATAGTCGAGACTTTCAGACACAGGCGTTCTGCAACGGCCTGATGAGTAAGTCCCAGCTGTTCACGAGCTTGACTCAGGCGTGCGCCTGTCGTCATTGTGGCTTTATTTTCTTGGGAGGCTTCAGTATTCATTAGCTAAGAACTGCTGGTACTGTTGGGATTGTGGAAAACTTCGCGCCAGTTGCTTACCGTAGCGCTGAACGCTAACCGGATTGCTTGCTGACGCAGCGAATCGAATCTGTAACATGAGGCTTTCAGCACTGGCTGGCAGAACATGTTGATAAACATCTAATAGTACTTGCGCCTGCGCGCGTTTCCCTTCACCAAATTGTTTGGTTGCCTCAGCAAGCAAAGGTGCGCCTTTATCAGGATCAATTTTTAATGCCCGACTTAGTAACACACGTGCTTCCTCATTCTGATTGGCCTTCAGAAAACAGTAGCCTGCGTTTTCAAGACTGTCAGCCACCTGACCGTAATCAGGGACATTGGCAGCGGCGCTAAACTGCTGTTGTGCCGGTACATACTGCCCTAAACTACACAAAAACGCACCGTAATTATTCAGCACAGTTCCATTTTGCGGAGCCAGCTTCAAAGCTTGCTGATAGCGGCTTTGAGCTGCGCCGTTATCGCCGATTTTTTGCTCGTAAAGCGCCATCCCTAACTGGGCACGATAATCGTCAGGCGCTCCCTCTACCGCCTTCTGTAAATTCTGTTTCGCAGCGTCCAAATTGCCCTGAGACAAATAGGCCATACCCAACTCTAGGCGGGTTTGCGAAGCGCCGGTGGCCGTTACCTGCTCCGACTCCTTTTTAGAGCCAGAGCAGCCAGCCAACAGGCAGACCGTAAAGCTTAACGCAACTGCCTGTCTCCACCCGAAATGAATCGTCATGCGTAAATCCCTTTATTCTGTCACCGGCCCGACTTCAGAAAGAACATAACTTGAATGCCCCACGCCCGTTTTACGGCAGTAAGATATTATAGCGCATCACATTTTTTAGACTGCCTTGATGGCAATAGCATCACCCGCCATCTTTTTCTTCAATACTCGCTTGGTGCGGTCAATGACTTCACCCGCTAACTGACCGCAGGCAGCATCAATATCATCACCACGTGTTTTACGCACAATCACGGTAAACCCATAATCCATCAATACCTTGGAGAAACGGTCGATCCGGCTATTTGAGCTGCGACCATATGGCGCGCCGGGGAACGGGTTCCATGGGATCAGGTTAATTTTGCATGGGGTATTTTTCAGGCGTTCAGCCAACTCATGCGCGTGTTCGGTACCATCGTTGATATGGTCCAGCATCACGTATTCGATAGTCACACGGCCCTGATTAGCGTTGGACTTGCTGATGTAACGTTCAACCGCTGCGAGGAACGTATCGATGTTGTATTTGCGGTTAATCGGGACGATTTCATCGCGAATAGTGTCATTTGGCGCATGCAGGGAAATAGCCAGGGCCACATCGATCATATCGCCTAATTTATCCAGCGCAGGCACAACACCTGAGGTGGAGAGTGTTACACGACGTTTTGACAGCCCGAAACCGAAGTCATCAAGCATGATTTCCATCGCCGGAACCACATTATTCAGGTTAAGCAGCGGTTCGCCCATGCCCATCATCACCACGTTGGTGATAGGACGTGTGCCGGTCACTTTGGCCGCACCAATAATTTTCGCCGCACGCCACACCTGACCAATGATCTCGGACACACGCAGGTTACGGTTAAAGCCTTGTTGGGCGGTAGAGCAGAAGGTGCACTCCAGCGCACAACCGACCTGAGAGGAAACGCAAAGGGTGGCGCGGTCGCCGTCCGGGATATACACGGTTTCGACCTGTTGATCGCCCACCTTGATAGCCCATTTAATGGTGCCATCGCTGGAACGCTGTTCCAGGGCCACTTCCGGCGCACGGATTTCGGCGACGCGGGCCAGCTTTTCGCGCAGCGGACGGTTGATGTCGGTCATCTGCTCGAAATCATCGCTGCAATAGTGATACATCCACTTCATGACCTGATCGGCACGGAAAGGCTTCTCCCCCATGCTGATGAAGAATTCGCGCATCTGTTTGCGGTTAAGATCAAGAAGGTTAATTTTAGCAACCGCAGGCACCACAGTGTTCACTGCATCGACGGGTTGTGAAGTGGGTTCTACATTGAGGTCAGACAAGTTTTGCTCGGGCGTGTTTGATTCTAACATAATACGAATTGGCCTCGTTGTTACACGTTATGGCATCAGGGAAGTGCAGAACTGATGAAAAGCAGCCTGCAATACATTTTTAACAACGGCGTGAACGACAGCACGCTTATAAATACTTACGCCCCAAAGAGGCTGGCTCATTCGGGGCGCAACATTGTACAAATTCTAGGGCAGGGTTTCTATGTTTGAAAGGCAGGACTCACATATTTATTGTATCTGTGGGTGAATGCTTCCAAAAAACTCCTGCCGAAAAATCTTAACGCGGGCAGATTTCGCTTTCGGTGAAGAAGTAAGCGATTTCGCGCTGTGCTGATTCAACCGCATCAGAACCGTGTACGGCGTTAGCAGTGAAGCTGTCAGCAAAGTCAGCACGCAGGGTACCGGCCAGTGCATTATCCGGGTTGGTTGCACCCATGATGTCACGGTTACGCTGAACGGCATTTTCGCCTTCCAGAACCTGAACCATGATTGGACCAGAAGTCATGAACTCAACCAAACCGTCGAAGAAAGGGCGGCCTTTATGTTCAGCGTAAAAACCTTCAGCCTGCTCTTTGGTCAGCTTCAGCATTTTAGAAGCGATGATGGTGAAACCAGCACGTTCAAAACGCGCGTAGATTGCACCGATGTCGTTGTTAGCTACGGAGTTTGGCTTGATGATGGAAAAAGTACGTTGGATAGTCATGTAAAACCTCTGGCTGACTCTTATAGGTAGGGCCGGTTAATTTAATGTTATACCTGCCGTAAAATGGCGCAGATTATAGGGGGCGAAGTTAATATTGCCTACCTGATTCACAACATTTCGTTAAATAAATGTGTCTTCATGCCGCATCTGTAACCAAAATCACGCTTGTTTCAGCCCGTAGCTTTAAAGTTTCCCTGGCTCACATCCTCTTCTTCTCTCATTGGCTCCTGAGCCTGACGAAACGTTAAGTCGATCACAGCGTTCAAGGTTACATGTAACCTTGACGGTTATTCGTTTTTAAAACAATCAGATAACTCGTGCATTGCCCCCCTTCCTGCTAGCGTTGTTGGGTACCTGTGGCGATTTACCTGTCGCCAACATCACGTCCCCAATCTAAATCACAAAAAATAACCCTTGAGGGCATGTTATGAACAAAGTGGTCAATCTTCTGCAAGACTTTGGCAAGTCGCTGTATGGCCCTGTATTAATACTGCCGATAGTCGGCTTGTTTATTGCACTGGGTAATCTGTTCGGTAACGGGAATCTGACGGAGTATCTGCCTTTCCTCGCCCATCCTTTGGTACAAGCCGTAGGGCAGTTAGTCGCGAAATCGTCGGTCGCTATTCTGGCTAATCTGGCGCTGCTTTTTGCCGTGGGGATCCCGATCGGACTTGCTAAGCGGGACAAAGGCTATGCCGCGCTGATCGGTTTGGTGATTTTCATCATTTTTATCAATGCCATGAACATTACCTTGCAGATGCAGGGCAAGCTGGTGGCGGCGGATGTGATGCGGGCGTCAGGGCAGAATCTCGTACTGGGTGTTCAGGTTCTGGAGATGGGCGTGTTCGCGGGTATTCTGACGGGAGCGTTTTCGGGTTATCTCTATAACCGCTACTCGGGCAAACAGTTCAACGGCGTCATGGCGATCTATTCCGGCCACTGCTTCGTGGCCATTCTCGGCATTCCACTGGCAATTTTATTCGGCTTCCTCATGAGTGAAATCTGGCCATTTGCCCAGCATGGCATCAGCGCGATGGCGTACGGTATCCGCGGCGCAGGCCCGATTGGCGTGCTGATTTACGGTTTTCTGGAGCGGATTTTAATCCCGACCGGCCTTCACCATCTGATTTATACCCCCTTCCTTTATACAGAGCTCGGCGGCACCCGCGAAGTCTGTGGTTCGCTTTATCAGGGTGCCCGCAATATCTATTTCGCGGAAATGGCCTGCCCGGCAGTAAAACAGCTCAGCACCACAGCAGTCTGGGACGCACGTGGCATCAGCAAGATGTTTGGCCTGACGGCTGCGGCACTTGCCATGATTGTCACCGCAAAACCTGAGCGCAAAACAGCGGCCAAAGCCATTCTGATCCCTGCCGCACTGACCTCCTTTTTACTGGGCGTGACCGAGCCACTGGAGTTCTCTTTCCTGTTCGTCGCACCGATGCTGTTTGTTACACACTCCGTGCTGACCGGCGTGGGCATGATGCTGTTCTATCTGCTGGGCGTGCATGCCATTGGTGCCAACGGCCTGATTGATTTTGTGCTCTATAACCTGCCGCTTGGGACCGAGAAGTCCAACTGGCCGATGTACATCCTGGTCGGGCTCATCATGTCCGTCCTCTACTTCGTGATTTTCCGCTTCATGATCCTACATTTCGATATGAAAACGCCGGGGCGCGAAGAGGATGACCGCGACACCCGTCTCTACTCCAAAGCGGATTACCAGCAGCCTGCTTCACAGACTAAACCCGTCATGCCAGTCGCTGCAGAGGCACTGGATCTGGGGTTACGCATCATTGCCGGTCTTGGGGGGAAACAGAACATTGAGGTGGTGGATAACTGCTACACCCGCCTGCGGGTGACGGTGCGCGACACCCAAAACATTGACGAGCAACTGCTTAAGAACACCGGTGCCAAAGGGGTTATCCGGCAGGGAAATAATGTTCAGGTGGTCTACGGACTGCATGTGAAAAAGATGCGCGAAGCCGTTGAAAATGCACTGTAAAAATTCTAAAAGAGGATAAACGATGACTGACCCTATGAAAAACAGCGTTCACACCAAAGGCCCTTTCATTCTGGCGATTGCCGGCGGCGGCAGTACTTACACCCCCGGCATCGTCAAAAGTCTGATGGTAAAACTGGATGAGTTTCCGCTGGCCGAAATTCGTTTATATGACATCGACAGTGAGCGCCAAAACGTGATTGCGCCGGTGGTCGAAAAAGTCATCCGCGATCACAGTGACAGCATTAAATTCACTGTCACCAGCGAACCGGAAGTGGCATTCAGCGGCGCGCACTTTGTGTTTGCTCAGATGCGGGTCGGCCAGTACAAAATGCGTGAACAGGACGAAAAAATCCCCTTACGCCACGGCGTGGTTGGCCAGGAAACCTGTGGCCCCGGCGGATTGGCTTACGGGTTGCGCACTATTTTACCCATGGTTGAACTGATCGATCTGGTCGAACGTCACGCGGATAAAAATGCCTGGATTGTGAATTACTCCAATCCGGCAGCCATCGTCGCCGAAGGGGTGCGTCGTCTGCGCCCTCATGCCCGTGTACTGAATATTTGCGATATGCCGGTGGCTGCCATGCGTAATATTGCAGCAATTCTGGGCGTCGATCGCGATGCTGTTACCGTGAACTATTTTGGCCTTAACCATTTTGGCTGGTTTACCCATGCCTATGTAGACGGCGTCGACCGCATGCCTGAGTTGCGCAAGCATGTGGCGAAATTTGGCCTGCTGACGGAAGATGCTGCCGCCACCGACCCGCAACATGCAGACCCTTCATGGGTGAAAACCTGGCGTAACATTCAGCCCCTGATGGAACACTTCCCAGACTATTTACCGAACCCGTATATGCAATATTATCTGATGCCAAATCAGATCGTAGAACATCAGGATCCTGACTATACGCGGGCCAACGAAGTGATGAATGGCCGGGAGAAAAAGCTTTTTGCCGCCGCCGCTGAATATAAAAAGACCGGGATCCTGTCAGATGCTTTCCACGTGGGGGTACACGGTGCTTTCATCGTGGACGTGGCACGCTCGCTGGCCTTTGACCTGCGACAACGCCACCTGGTGATGGTCGAAAACCGGGGGGCTATTGCTAATCTGCCTTACGACGCCATGGTTGAAGTACCCGCTTACATCACGTCGCAGGGGCCGGAGGCCATTACGGTTGGGAAAATCCCGCTGTTCTATAAAGGGCTAATTGAACAACAGCTTGCCTGCGAGCAGCTGCTGGTCGAAGCTACCCTGGAAGGCAGTTATGAAAAAGCGCTGCAAGCCTTCACGCTCAACCGCACCGTCCCCTCCATGCAACATGCTAAAGCCATTCTGGATGACATGATCGAGGCCAACAGCGAGTATTGGCCCAAACTGAAAAATGCCTTTGTTGGCGGTGTTGCACAATAAGTTGCGCGGCGCATTCCACTTTGCGTAAGCCAATGAAAGTGTTTATTGAATCCCCTTCGGGCCAGCTTTAGGATAGCCCCATCTTTCCTGCTGAGGGCCCGTTTGTGGACAACCGTCTTGCTTCATTGCTCCAACGTGCCGAAAATCTGACCCGCGCGGAATACCGTGTTTTATCCTATATTACCGGGTACCCCACCGCGCCCGGGCATGCCGATAGCGCACCAGGATTTAAAAAACTCACCGTACGAAAACTGGCGCAGGAGACTTTCGTTTCGAGCGCCACGGTGATGCGCCTGTGTCAAAAATTAGGGTTCAGCGGTTTCAGTGAGTTGCTGTTCCATATCCGTCACCTGCTCAGCGAAAACCCGACACTGCATACGCAAGTCCCTTCGCCGCATAACGCGGAAATTCCTGCGGCTTTTCATGATTTTGTCGCTAATTACCAGCGCAGTTTCGAATTTGTCACCGCAGAAAAAATACAGGCCTTCGCTCAGTTACTGAAACAGGAAGAGAGTTTTTTTCTGTATGGCACGGGATTTTCTCATCTGTTTGCCGAGTATTTAGCCAAGAAATTACAGTTGCTCGGTAAGACAGCCTTGTCGTCAGGCGTGGGGGACAGCCGAGGGATATTTTTGAATAATGCGCAGAAATACCGGGTGTTTATCGCGATTTCGCGCAGCGGCGAAACCAGGCAAGTTATCGATAAAGCCAAAATAGCCCGCAGCATGGGGATGAAAGTCGTCTCGTTCACCCGCGCGTCAGCCAATGCGCTCGGGCCGCTGAGCGATCTCAACTTCCAGCTATTTGACGACGCTGATAACGACGCCGTGGATGCGGGAGAGATCACCTCATTTGAATCCAACCTGATCCTGCTTATCGACCTCTTACTTCTGGCTGCCATCGCCCCAACGTCAGACGATGGCACAATAGGCTCAGGCCTTGCCGGATGAAGGTATAATATTGCGCAGCCAGCTTCCCCACTTGCGCTGATAGAACGGCTGGGTGTGACTTATCAGGTAATGGCTGATGCCGCGCTCTTTCTCGGAGACGATGCAGAAATCTACCGGCTGATCGTCCGGAGACGTTTCACTGGCGACATTGCCTGCTTCGCGGATCAGGGCGTCGACTTCGGCTTCGGTTCCGTCGGCTTCTATGCCAACCAACAGGTTGGGTAATTCATCAGCCGCTTTATCGTGAATTAATGCCAGGAAAGCCCGGCGCACCGGTTTCTTCTGGCTAAACAGCGTGGTCAGGGCATCGATCATCGCGGAAGGGTACTCCGGCGGCTGCCCGATCATCAGCTGACTCTCTTTATCCAGCACCAGTTCCGCCGGCGCACTCAGGCCGCCGGTACTGAGCAGCAGGGTAACTTCACTCGGGGTAAACTCTTTGCCAAATTCTGATTTAGGATTGAGAAACAGCTCCTCACCCTGGGTCATTTCGAATAGTACACGGGCTGGCAGCGCAACAAACGCCTGCTCTTGCGGGCTCTCCCCGGCACTCGCTCGCTCAAGCACTTCCAGAGAGGAGAACAGAGGAATAATCGAACTTCCATCCTGCTTTTCCCAGTGCAGCAAATTGAGCTCACTGCCTGCGGTGATCGCCACCTCTCCGGCGCCCTCTTCTTCCTGGCCAGCATCACCCAGCACATACACCGTCCCCTCAAGCAAAGTCTGATAGAACGCTGGACGGTACGCAGCCTCCGTGACAGACAGGCGCAGCAAACGCTCCAGTTCATTTTCATTGTTGGCCGCGGCTGCCGCTGGCAGATGATCGTGCGGGACACTCATGTTGATTCACTCCGATAAAACGGGGCACCTTTCAGTGCCCCGTTGTGATCTTTCAGTCATACCTACAAAAGAAACTTATTTTGCTTTCGCCAGCAACAAGTTTGCAACGGTACGCACGCCCAAACCGGTGGCACCGGCTGACCACTGGTCAGCCGCACTTTTACGGTAGGTGGCAGAGCAGTCGATATGCAACCAGCCCTTTTTGTAGTTTTTAACGAAATGGGACAGGAAAGCCGCTGCCGTGCTTGCGCCCGCAGTGTGCGCCGGGCCAGCAATATTGTTCAGGTCAGCAAAGTTGGACGGCAGATGCGCACGGTGGAACTCTTCCAGCGGCAAGCGCCAGAAAGGCTCGTTCTCGGCTTTCGCGCTGTTTTGCAACTCAGCCGCCAGCTCATCGTCGAAACTGAACAGGGCATGATATTCATTGCCCAGTGCAGTTTTGGCAGCCCCCGTCAGGGTGGCCGCATCGATGAGCAGCTCAGGATTCTGCTCAGAGGCGTCGATCAGGCCATCGGCCAGAACCAGACGGCCTTCGGCGTCGGTGTTCATCACTTCAACGCTCTTACCGTTACGGTAGCGAATAATGTCGCCAAGTTTCAGCGCATTGCCGCTCACCATATTGTCCGCGCAGCACAGATAGAGTTTCACACGCTTGCTCAGGCCATTGGCCGCTGCTAATGCCAGCGCACCGGTCAGGGTGGCTGCGCCGCCCATGTCGGCTTTCATGGAATCCATACCCGCGCTCGGTTTCAGGCTGTAGCCACCGGTATCAAAGGTAATGCCTTTACCCACCAGGCAGGCGTAAACCGGCTCGTCAGCGTTGCCGCTTGGGTTGTAGTCCAGAGCCAGCAGCACCGGTGAACGGTCAGAACCACGGCCCACGATGTGCAGACCAGCATAATTTTGCTGACGCAGGTCATCGCCTTTAGTGATGCGATAATTCACGTGGCCATGGCCGAATTCGCACATCAAATCCACGGCGCGGGTAGCCAGTTGCTCCGGCCCTAGCTCTTCAGCTGGCAGGTTAATGGTGTCACGTACCCAATCAATAATTTTCAGGCGTTGTTGCAGGGTTTGAGTGTCTTCGGCTGACAGTTCAGCCCACTCAACGTTGCGGCTGCCTTTTGGCCCGCGGAAGCCCTGCCAGAATGCCCAGCTGTTTTCCAGATCCCAGCCGTTACCGGCCAGTTTAACGTTTTTCACACCCTGACCGTCGATACGGCGTGCCGCACGAGCAATTGCTGCCAGTGCATCGCCTGCGGTCAGATGGATAGTCATGCCCTCTGCATTAGTACTCAGTGTGGCTTTTTCACCCCAGCGCGCATCGGCTGGCTGGGAAGAGATGAAAATGGGCATGGCTTCATTGGTGGTGACTTCGGAACTCATAACTGCACTCCTGCTTGTTTTTATTCTCAATGAAAGTTCTATCTTCAGTTGCAGGCTTTACGCCTTAACGTTCTGTAACGCTTATTCAATGTTTTAAGAAGAAAATACGGGTGGTAATTCACGTAATCTGCTGACGGATTTCACAATCAGTTCAACAGCATAGTCGATCTCTTCCTGAGTGGTGAAGCGCCCCAGCGAGAAACGGATAGAACTGTGCGCCAGCTCTTCACTCAAACCCAGCGCCCGCAGGACATATGAGGGTTCCAGACTCGCCGAAGTACAGGCTGAGCCAGAAGAGACGGCCAGATCTTTGAGCGCCATAATCAACGACTCTCCCTCAACACCGGCGAAACTGACGTTAAGAATATTGGGAGCGGTATGTTTGGCCGCGCTGTTGAGACGCAAATCTTTCAGCTGCCCGATACCTTGCCACAAGCGGTCACGCAATGTCTGCAGGCGTTGTGCCTCTTCGGCCATTTCTTCTTTGGCGATGCGGAAAGCTTCCCCCATGCCGACAATCTGATGAACCGGCAGGGTACCGGAACGCATACCTCGCTCATGACCGCCGCCGTGGATCTGCGCTTCAATGCGTACTTTTGGCTTACGACGCACATACAAACCGCCGATCCCTTTTGGGCCATAAAGTTTGTGGGCGGAAAAAGACATCAGATCCACAGGCAGTTCATTCAGATCCACCGGCACTTTACCCACGCTTTGCGTCGCATCAACGTGGAAAATAATGTCGCGACTGCGGCACAGTGCACCGATGGCGGCAATATCCTGAATTACGCCAATTTCATTGTTCACATGCATGATGGACACCAGAATGGTGTCATCGCGCAACGCGGCCTCAATGGCAGCGGGAGGGATAAATCCGTCTGGATTCGGCGACAGATACGTCACGTCGAAACCCTCTTTTTCCAGCTGAAGGCAGGTGTCGAGAACCGCTTTATGCTCGGTCTGGCTGGTAATAATGTGTTTGCCCTTATCGCGATAGGCATGCGCCGCACCTTTAATCGCCAGATTATCTGACTCGGTGGCACCGGAAGTGAATACGACTTCGCGCGGATCGGCATTGATCAGCTCAGCAATCTGGTTACGGGCGACGTCTACCGCCTCTTCTGCCTGCCAGCCAAAACGGTGCGAGCGGGAGGCAGGATTACCAAACGTACCGTCGAAAGTAAGACACTGCATCATCACCTGCGCAACCCGCGGATCGGCAGGCGTGGTGGCAGAATAATCCAGATAGATAGGTAGTTTCATGGCAGGTATGCTCCGTACTGCGCGTTGGGGCGAACAAAAGGTGGAAATCGGGGGTTAGTTTAAAACGGCTTCACTGATTCTTAAAAGGGAAATAGTGCCGTCGCTGAAATGATAAAAAAAAGGCTGCCCCTGGCAGCCCTCTTCGTTACGCTAAAAACCATCAGAGTAAAAACACTCAGGCTCTCAGGTTAACATTGATCGTTTCAAGAATGCGGCTGCTGGTCTGGCGACGTGGTTCACCATTCTGACGGTCGGCCACTTCCAGAATCTCCTGGTTATTCACCAGTTCACCCAAGGTGATGTTGTTGAGGAAGCCGCTGATGCGCTCACTCAGATCACGCCATAAGGTGTGAGTCAGGCAACGTTCACCATTCTGGCAGCCTTCTTTACCCTGACAGCGGGTGGCATCGACAGATTCATCAACGGCGGTGATCACGGCGCCAACGGCAATCTCACCCGCGTCTTTACCCAACAGATAACCACCACCCGGACCACGGACGCTGGCAACCAAACCGTTTTTACGCAAACGCGAAAACAGCTGCTCCAGGTAGGAAAGAGAGATGCCCTGGCGTTCGGAGATATCGGCTAAAGGTACCGGACCTTCCTGTGAATGCAGTGCTACGTCAAGCATAGCGGTTACGGCATAACGACCCTTGGATGTCAGTCTCATAGCATGGTTACCTGTTAATGAATACGATGGGGTAGAACATGCAAACGAGTCTGCCATTCCCGAGTAAAACAGTCAACTATTTAACCTAGTAATTTACTCAAGTATTATTTAGGGGTTTTGTCGATAGAGGTCAAAATGCCGCGCAGGATGTTTAGCTCCTGAGATTCAGGGCGCGCGCGGGTGAACAGACGGCGCAATTTGCTCATCACCTGACCCGGATGTGCCGGACGAATAAAGCCGGTTTGCAGCAGGGTTTGTTCGAGATGTTGATAAAAGCGTTCGAGATCGTCCACCAGCGGGTAAGCCTCTTCTTCTTGCTCAACCGTGGGCTTGCCCGCCTCCAGCAGAGCCAGATGTGCAACACGCACTTCATAGGCAATAATCTGTACTGCCATTGCCAGATTCAGCGAGCTGTATTCGGGGTTGGCCGGAATGCAGACGTGATAGTTACATTTTTGCAGCTCTTCATTGGTCAGCCCGACGCGTTCACGGCCAAAGACCAGCGCAACCGGCGCTGTTTCAGCCGTTTTTGCGCTCATCTCGCCGCACTCGCGTGGCTCAAGCATCGGCCAGGGCAAGGTGCGCGAACGGGCGCTGGTACCGACTACCAGGCTACAACCGGCCAGCGCTTCGTCGAGTGTATCGACGATTTTTGCATTGCCGATAACATCACTGGCACCGGCGGACAAAGAGATCGCCTGAGAATCAGGCTTGACCAGCGGGTTAACCAGATACAGGTTCGATAAACCCATGGTTTTCATGGCGCGGGCAGTGGAACCCATGTTGCCCGTGTGGGACGTTTCAACCAAAACGATACGAATATTGTGCAGCATACAGACTCTGAGCGTGGCGGAAAATCACAACAGCTTAACACAACGGTAGTCAATTTTCCGATCCCCTGCTATACTGCGCGCCGTTTCCCGTATTCTCGTTCTTTAACATCCTAGTTGGAAGATATCCATGCATCCGATGCTCACCATCGCCGTGCGCGCTGCGCGCAAGGCCGGTAACCTGATTGCCAAACATTACGAAACGCCTGATTCTGTCGAAGCTACGCAAAAAGGTACCAATGATTTTGTTACCAATGTAGACCGCGATGCAGAACACATGATTATTGACGTTATTCGCAAGTCATACCCTAAGCACACCATTATCAGTGAAGAATGTGGTGAGCTGGCGGGCGAAGACAAAGACGTACAATGGATTATCGACCCACTGGATGGCACCACCAACTTCGTTAAACGTCTCCCACACTTTGCTGTTTCTATCGCCGTGCGCATCAAAGGCCGCACTGAAGTTGCGGTAGTTTACGATCCAATGCGTAATGAACTCTTCACCGCCAGCCGCGGTCAGGGCGCACAGCTCAACGGCTACCGTCTGCGTGGTACCAACGCAAAAGATCTGGACGGCACTATTCTGGCGACCGGCTTCCCATTCAAAGTGAAGCAACACGCTAACAGCTACATGAATATCCTCGGCAAACTGTTTGGCGAATGCGCTGACTTCCGCCGCACCGGCTCTGCTGCACTGGATCTGGCTTACGTGGCCGCTGGCCGCGTTGACGGTTTCTTCGAAATCGGTCTGAAACCGTGGGATTTTGCCGGTGGCGAACTGCTGGTCCGTGAATCTGGCGGCGTGGTGACTGACTTTGTTGGCGGTCACAACCATTACTCTTCTGGCAACGTGGTTGCCGGTAACCCGCGTGTCGTGAAAGGTATTCTGAACACCATGCGTGATGAACTGAGCGAAGCGCTGAAGCGTTAATTACGCTTCGGGTAACTCACTCATAAAAACGGACGCCCATAGCGTCCGTTTTTTTATGCCTGTTTTTTGCTGCTAACCCCGGCCAAAAGGCCCTATCCCGCCACCTGCCGATGCTGCGCTGGCGTTATACAGCAGAATACCGGCCAGCAGTAAAATGATCCCCCCTGTCAGCGCCAGTGTTGACCACGCCACGGTTTGCCATGCGGCAGGTGTACGTTTGGCACTGAGTTTCACCGCCATCGCCCGGCTGTAAAACACCAGCAGACCAATCAGTGACACCGTGATGGAGGTACCGAGCGCCATCACCAATGCTGACATCACGCCCCAAAAATAGACGCCAATCACCTTGGAAAACAGTAACACCATGATCGCCCCGGAACAGGGTCGCAGCCCCATCGCCAGCACAATCGTCGCCTGCGTGCGCCAGTCACTCCCCGCCTGTAGCTGCTGGTCAGTCGGCAGATGTTGATGCCCGCAACCGCATTGGTCGCTATGAACGTGAGGGTCATTCAGCGGACGTATGCGCTGAATCGACAGACCTGGCGTGGCCGGGAGATTTTTTAGCGAGTGATAACAGCGCCTGATGGCCCGCCAACAGAGTAAAACCCCCAGCAGCATCACCAACATAAAACTGCCCCGCTCCAACCAGAAACTGCTCTGATGCAGCTGGCGCGATGAAAGCTGTAGCACGCCAAGCATCACCGTCACCAGTAAAACGGCGACCAGCCCCTGCACCACCGCGGAGGCAAACGTCAGTTTCAGGCTATTTTTCAACCGGGAAGGATGCGTTGCCAGATAGGTGGTGATGACTATTTTACCGTGGCCCGGCCCCACCGCGTGGACAATCCCATAGATCAGACTGAACCCCATCAGCGTCAGCCCGGCTTGTTGCGGATTCGCTTTCACTTGCTGTAAAAGCCCGGCCAGTTCCTGATGCAGATCCCTTTGCCAAATAATGCTACTGAATAAAATTCGCGGCCAGTAGTGCCACAACAATACGCCGCCCGCTGCCATCAGCAGCAGAAAAGCCAACAGCGGCCACAGGTCCCACGCCCAGTGGCGCCGGCTCTCACTGATATTTACTGACATTGTACCGTCACCTTTTGTGCAAACTGCTGACCCAGATCCATATCTTCCGGTGGGGCATCGGCCTTATCCAGGGACAAGGCGTAGCTTTGCAGCGAAGCATCAGGCTTGGGAGTGAATAGCGTTATGCTGCAAGACTTCGCCAGTTCTGCCGGCAGATGCAGCGCACTCTGGTCCTTGTAAGTCATATCCACGAAATAACTGGGATCGAACGTGGAGAAAATCATCGGTTTTCCACTGAGCGGCTCAGGCTCAGCCAGCGGCATCACAAACTCCAGTACGGCCTGATCGCCCTTGCGCGACAGTTGATATTCACTCGGCAAATCCAGATATTTGACCGGCTTACCGTCACGGTAGAAATCGGTGAAGTAGTGTTGGCTTAGCACCCTGGCCATGACTTCTGCGGCCAGCTTTTTCCAGATTTCGGAATCGGTTTTGGCTTTTTGCGCGTCATACAGTAGGTCAGCCGAGGTGATCTCATCCATCGTCCAGATCATTTTTAAACCAATGAGCTGCTGTTTCTGTGTCACCAGCGTGGTTTGCATGTCAATAAAACTGTGCGGATGTGCCCAGGCGGTCAGCGGCAAGACCAGACAATATGCCAGCAAGCACGTTATCAGGGAGGATGAACGCCGGTTCCTGGCGTAGAGAGAGGTCTTTTCCATGATTAAGGCCCATAAATCAGTCATTCATTGCATTCAACTGTTACAAAGTAACAGTTTTTTCCTAACCAAATAAGCAACCGAAAGAAATAACTGTGATCTGAGTTGTAAGCCGGTGTAAAACCGTGAACTCTCACCCCATGCGCAACAGGTCATTTGCTATGCTTGACTCATCATTTCATTTTTAATGGTCACTGATATTTCTATGAGCCTGGACACTAACCCCGTGCCTGAGCTCTCCGGTCAACAACGACGCTGCCATGTTCTGTTGATGCTGTATGCGCCGTTACCGGCGGTGCAACTGGAGACGATCAGCCAAATCAATGGCACAGATCTCCCGACAACCCGACAGGACATTGCCGAGGTCACCCGCGAGATCCAGCGCTTATACCATCTGGATATTCTCCTTTGTAGCGAACATGCCTGTCAGTTACAAGGCCAGCTACTTGACCAGCGGTTGTGTCTGTTTAATGGATTACGCCGCGCCCTGCGCACTTCTCCCCGCTTTATTGCCGACCACTTTACCCCTTGGCTCCGTCAGGCCCTGCGACCGCACCCCTTTGCTGATGACCATTTTTGCCAACAGCAGCTGACCACCTTAATTCAGCAGTGTGCCTCACAGCTTGGCCGTGAGTTTAGCGAGCGCGATCAGGAGTTCCTGCGTCTCTATCTGCAATATTGCCTGTGGCAGAATGCCGCGCAGCACAATACCCCGTTCAGTCCGGTCACCTTTGATACACTTCAACGTGAATGGCTGCATGATAAACCCGAGTATCTGGCTGCCAGTCATCTGTTCAGCCAGTTGCAGAAACTCAGTGCCGGACTTCTCGCGGAGGGTGAACGTGATTTCTTCACTCTGTTGCTCAGGCTTCTGAAAAATCATAGTTATCACAGCTCCGGTTCCCATGAAGATCAGCGCCTGATGCGCCAGGTTGAACAGGTGGTGGCTAATTTTCAGGACGTGGCGGGCATGAAATTCAGCAGTGATGAAGGATTAATCCGCCAGCTTTTCGCGCATCTCGGCCCGGCAATCGAGC
>CAMLBO010000076.1 GCA_946478305.1 uncultured Enterobacterales bacterium | reverse complement strand
ACAGCGTTGGGGTAAATGGCCTGCGGGGTACAAAAGTACGCGTCGGGGCTTCGTCTTCCGTATATCAAAGTACACAGGGAACAATGTACTTCAACGCGTTGACTGTACTAGGAAAATATCCGTTCGGCTGGAAACCGACCGTCGGACTTCCGCGATCAGAAGATAGGAGAGATAGGTGCGCAGGTGATGGATATTGCGCGGACGCAGGGGGACCTCAACGGGCTGAGCGAGGCGAAAAAGAAATACCCCGAAAAGAGCGCTGAAGAGCTGCGCAAGACCGATGTCTATAAAGCCGAAATGGCGAAATACGGCACGGGCAGTGCCATCCAGCAGGGGCTGCAAGCCGCGACGGCGGCAATACAGGGCTTAGCCGGTGGTGACATGGCGAAAGCGATTGCCGGAGCCGCTTCGCCGTATCTGGCTGAAGTGATCCATAATATGACCACGGACCCAGTGACCGGCAAAGTGAACTCCGAAGCGAACCTCATGGCACATGCCGTGGTGGGCGCAGTGGTTGCACAAATTAACGGGAACAGCGCATTAGCGGGCGCATCCGGCGCGGCGATGGGTGAATTTATTGCCCAGCAGCTTTATCCAAATACCAAACGTGAAGATTTAACGGAAGAGCAGCGGCAGACTATTTCCTCGTTGTCGACGCTGGCGGCAGGGTTGGCCGGTGGATTGACGGGCGACAGTTCGGCGGATGCTGTGGCGGGAGCGCAGGCGGGTAAAACGGCGGCGGAAAACAATAACCTTGCGGTCATTCGTACAGGTGCAGCGGCTTGCGCGGAGATACCTGCATGCAGTAAAGCCATCGTTGATATTGGGCTTGGTGCGCTGGTCGGTGTTGGTGTCGCCACATCGGCGATAGAAGAACTCTCCGGGTCGCAGAAAACCAATGTCATGTTGGCCGCCATGTCGGGCGATCAGAATCTTATCGACAATCTGTCACCGAGCGAACGTGCAGCCTATGAGGAGTGGAAGGGAAATCAAGGTCTGATCACGGTCTTCCCTGCGGGAGAAAAAGACCCAACCGGTGGTAAGCTTGAAAACCCGATCCCCGACCAGAATAAGGGAACGTCGCTGGTTACACCGGATCAGAGTGGTGGCCAAAAGGGAATTATTACAATAACGCCTGAAAGCCAAGCTGGTAAAAGTGACGGCGTATATATTAACCCAAGACCTGCCCAGTCAGATGCGAGTGCATCAACTTATATCTCTGAATCAGGAGAAGAAATTAATGCTGGCAGCTTCTTCAACGGTACAAAATACACTGACAAAGTAAAACAGCAATCATCGTCAGGAGATTACCATTCATTCCCTGAATCTGTTGATGGGCATTCTGGCGAAGGTACTGTCACTGAGTTTGCAGGCGGGGATGGTGTTAAACGTTGGAAGCTTGAAATCCCTGGGAATTACAGGGGGAGTGAGGGAGTATTCGAATATATACGAAATCCTGATGGTTCAATTAACCATCGTCTCTTTGTTCCTAATAGAAATAAGTGAGGAATAACATGATTAGCCTGATATTAGAGCTATATGCGCGCTGTGGGCAGAGCTTGTCAGCGAATGGACTTGATGAGGCTGTTCTCCCTTTGTCTGAGGCAGAGAATGCACTTAATCTTTTTGCTGAAAAAGGTTGGCTGATATTAGGTGGTGATGTTTATCAGTGTAATCAGACTGGTGAAATGGAAAACTTTTATGCCGATTGGTTCTGTAGTTCAACGAATCACCTTGAAAGTATTGATTTTGCTAGAAACCACTTAAGTCAATTAGCCGACGATAACTTATTTGTATCATTTATTATAAAAAATTAGTAAGAACCCCAGTCTTGACTGGGGTTTTAGTTTATACCCTCAGCCGCCAACCTCAGCCCTGATCACCAAACACCCATTCTCAGCCGTAATACTCACCGGCTGCCCGGTGGTAAAGCCCATCTGTTCCAGCCATTTACCTTTAATCGTTAGCTGCGGGCTGGGGTTCGGCCTGCCGCCGTTGGGGCGGTAACCGACGGTGTAACGGCGGGCTTGGATACAGCTGCAACAGTTCTTTAACATCGCTGGAAAAAACACCGTCTCGCCAACCGCGACGTTAACCTGTAGTCGGGTCTTAACACCTCGGAGCTGGACGGCAGCAACGAGAGTCACGGCAGTTCGATAACGGGCTGAGTGAGGCGCAAAAGGGGGGGTACCGCTAAAGGAAAATGCGACCGAGAAAGAGCATCAGGCTTATGTCGATATGCTGCGTGGGTCGGATGTCTACAATGTAGAGATGGCGAAATACGGCACCGGCAGCGCTATTCAGCAAGGATTACAGGTGGCGACGGCGGCGATACAGGGGCTGGCTGGGGGTGACTTAGCAAAAGCTATCGCAGGCGGAAGTGCGCCGTATCTGGCGAATATCATTGCGAAAAGCACGGAAGACGGCCCTGAACGCCTGATGGCCCACGCGGTGGTCAACGCCGTTTTAGCCAGCGCACAAGGCAACAGCGCCATAGCGGGTGCCGCAGGGGCCGTGACCGCCTAAGTGATGGCGGGGATTGCCAGAGATATGTACGGTAAGCCAGTCAGCGAGCTGTCGGAAGAGCAGAAACAGACCATCAGCGTGTTAAGTAAGCTGGCGGCGGGGCTTGCGGGTGGATTGACGGGAGATAGCTCGGCGGATGCTGTAGCGGGTGCGCAGGCTGGGAAGACGACGGTGGAGAATAACTTCCTCGGGGCTACATCTTCCGACAAACTAGATAACGCCATCGAAAAAATAAAACAGGGCGATAAGTCCCTGGCTGCGACGAATGACCTGCTTAAGCTGGAAAATGCGGATAAGCGCAGCGATGCACTAGTTTCTAAATTCACCAAAGATCCTTCTCAAATGAGCGGCACAGAACGTGCTGAATTAACCGCTTATCTTCGAATTTATGCCTCTGAAATGGAGAACGCATACGGCCCGGCTGTTGCTCAGGAGCTGGTTAAAGGCATGCTGTCAGGTCAGAATTATTTACAACGAGCTCCTGATTCTGAATCAATGGCCAGTGCCCAAACAATAATAAACACGTGGGGATACCATGCATCGAATGCCAGCATCGGTGACCCGGCGCTAGCATTCGGTAGCAGCATGCTGGGCAACACGATAAAAGAAGGTATGGCTATCAATGCGGCGATAGGTACTACGATGAATACAGTTTCACAACTCAGCGGAAATAAACCGTTCAGCTATGTCGATGCAATTATGGCCGGAGTGACTGCCGCTGCTACAACAGGAAAAGGCATCGGAGTATCGGCTGGGATCAATATGGGCGGTGCAGCGATTGGGAGTGGAATTAAGGGTGAAGATCCAACTAATGCGGTGATTGGTGCAGGGATAGGTTCTGTTGCAGGAGGGAAAGCTGATAAGTACATTACTAACGGTTTCTCAACCGCTGTTAAAGAAGGTACTGCTGAAGTAATAGGTACTGTTGGTGGATCTACAGCAAGCGAAATAGTTGGCGGTATTGTGAAAGATTCCCTTGATAAATCGGAGACAAAAGATGCAAAAAAATAAATTATATGAGCTTGTAACTCTTATTTGTCGTTGTTCTTTTGTGTTCTTTGGTATTTATTTTATTGCGAGTTTTATTGGTTCAACTTTGGTTTTTTTTAAACTTGGAATTTTTAATTTTGACTGGAAAGAAGCTATTTTTATCTCAATAAAAAAAGGCGCAATTATAGGATTTACCCTAGGCGTTGGCCTTTGGATAAAAGTCAGGCTACAAGAGCGTAAGAATAGAAAAGAGTCAGCTAAATAAACTCAAATCCCGGCCCTCGAGCCGGGATTTTACTTTGTAGCCTTAGCTGCCAAACTCAGCCCTGATCACCAGACACCCGTTCTCAGCCGTAATACTCACCGGCTGGCCGGTCGCAAACCCCAACCGTTCCAGCCATTTACCTTTAATCGTTAGCTGCGGGCTGGGGTGCGGTCTGCCGCCGTTGGGGCGGTAACCGACGGTGTAACGACGGGCTTGGATACTGCTATTCCTGTTCTTTGACATCGTTAGAAAATTTGGTGCCAATAACCGCGACGCGAATCTTGCTCCGGCCTCAACACCCGGGCGTTTAACGGCAGCAATGAGTGCGGCAGTTCCTGAAGATAAGCCTCTGGGAGCAGCGCGCTTTACTCTGCAACGATTTTATCATACCCACGTACGTAATAATTAATCCCTGACATTAGCCAACACAGAATAAACAATCCTATTACCCAGTAGCCAATGCTACCGAAGTTATCGTTAACGCTGTTTATGTACTTCCAGGCCCCATCATTCAAGTCCAGTTTATCTGCGAGTAATCCCAGCGTTTCTATACCGCCAATAAGCAGGGCGATAAGCACAGAAATACCCGTTATGGTCATGTTGTAATACAGTTTCTTGACGGGTTTGGAAAATGCCCATCCATACGCACCAATCATGACAAAGTTGTCCAGAGAATCGATCAGTGCCATGCCTGCGGCAAATAACAGGGGGAAAATCATAATGGACCAGGTATTGACCCCATGTGTTGCGCTTGTGGCGGAAATGCCCAGTAAACCGACCTCAGTGGCAGTATCAAATCCGAGACCGAAGAGAAAGCCTACAAAATACATATGCCAGCTTTTGTTTACCATCTTAAAGGCAGATTTGAATATTCTTACCAAAATACCGCCATTGTTCTTGAGGAGATGTGTGACATTTTCTTTCACCATCTCACCTCTTTTTATCTGACGAAATTTTCGGTAAACAGAAATAAATATTACAAAGTTAATGGCTGAAAATAACAGCAGAAAAGTAGCTGATACAACAGTTCCAATTGTTCCACCAACGTGATGAAACCAGTCCAGGTCAACTTGAAATGTGGCAGTGGCAGCAGCAATAGCGAGAGAGGCCAATATAACAATAGTCGAGTGACCGAAAGAAAAGTAAGCACCGACAGAAACCGGTGTGACTCCCTGCTGCATAAGCTTTCTGGTCACATTATCAATCGCGGCAATATGGTCAGCATCCACGGCATGCCGCAGACCAAAGCTATAGGCTAAAAAAGCCATTCCCATGAGCACCGTATTCTGCTTAAACTCTATAATGGCAAACGCCCACGCTAATGCATTTACGACCAATAATAAAATTAATAGTGCGATACCTTTATTCCTGATTGTATTCATAAATATAAAATCCTTCTTATCGATTCTTACTTTATTACGACGGTGAGGGTATGACGGAATTAATTTATATGTAATGAAGAGGTGTGTGTTCTGGTTTTTATTTAGTATCGGTGCTTTTTGACACTAAAAATAACCATGAAGCAATGACGAATGGCATTGTCAGCGTGGGAATGCCCAGAGGTTCCAGTGCTATATTTAGCGCTGCCTGAACAAAAATCGTAAAAATTACCCCAATGACGCTATATAACAATATACGCCAACTGGGCTTATTAAATATTGCACCTAATGCAATGGCTGTGAGTACTGCACTGAAAGAGTACATGCCGGTGGTAATACTCAGGCTGTCGCCTCCCAACCAAACGGCAGCCAGTAGCGCCAGTGATGATCCGATGAGAGCAAATAAGGCCGACCAGAGGGATTCAACAGCCAGTCCTATCAATATTAATATCCCTGTTATGGCATTGCTGAGCAGAAAGACTTCAGAAATACCGTCAAAGATGCTTAGCCAGTCAGAAGCCGTAAAGTGAAAAATAGGGGAGTGCCGTGCAGCGAGCTGTTGTGGGAGCATGGCGTGCGGCAAACCAATACTTGGCAGGTGAGAAAAGGCATAGCTGGCGAGCAAAATTATCCACGTTGTAATAACAAACGGGGCGGTTAATGCAGCGACATTCCAGTTTTTTAATACATTAGTGATACAAATCGTAACGATCACCGAGATGATACTGCCGAATATAATACTCACCCACATGACCGGCGTGGTGGCCAGGAAAGTCGGCAGTGCTACGCCGACTAAACAACCATTGTATCCATATAAACCGGCGCGAAGAGTTTCCCGATTTTTATTAATAAAATATCCTGTCAGGGTGGCGGTCAATGTTGAAATTAAACATCCCCAGGCGACGTCGGGTATGTGTTCAGAATAAGCGCCGACGAAAATAGCAATAAAGAAAAATAGTCCGGTTATTGGATTGTTCTGGAACATGACCTGCGCACAACCACGTAGCGTCGAATCAATAAATTCGAAAGCTATATTTTTCTCGAACCAGTGCGGTTCCTGTAATGATTCAGATGTAGTAGCCATAATATTTCTCTTAAATGAAAGTTTTATTTTTAGCTAATGCCCTAACGCCATAAAAAGGGGGCGGGAAGGGTGATGCCAAGAATTTCCTCGCGGGAAATACGCCAGAACTCGCGTATTTCATGCTTAACAGTGGCGCTATCGTTGCCTAATACCTTAAATATCAAGCCCGCCTGATTGGGTAACCGGCTGACACCGCTGGCAATAGCGTCAGCGGGGCAAAATTGGGCGGGTAAGCGCGCCATGATGCGGTCATGGTGTTTTTGGGGCGTAAGTAAAATGACATTACCGAAAAGGTCGAACCCCTGCATCACCCCCACCGCATCCAGTTTTTCCTGGTGAGGCGTCAATACATAGCGTTCAGTCATCAGCTCCCCTTGATTTAAACCTTCCGCGCGTATGGTCGAGGAGTAAACATCAAATCCAAAACGTTCTTCGGCGCGATGATATTTGCGACCTGACATTAATATCTCTGAATAAATCAGCGTGCCGCTGGGGTGGCAACACAGACGGGTGTCGGAAATATAGCGTGCATGGCCATGAGGAATAATCGGGTCAGGCATAAATTCCAGATAACCATTTTCTTCAACGGTCAAATGTTGCACCTGTGCTGCATAGTTAGCATTCATCGAGTGAATTTTAGTGGCTGATTGGGTGGTGATGTGCCCACATGCCCCGGCAGCCACGTGAACATCCAGCGCCAGACGATCACCTTGTAAAATACAGCTGGATGTAGAGATCATGGTGACGCAGGGTAAATGAGGCATTTCTTCATCCCAATACAGGGCTTTTTGAACCAGGCAGGGCACCTGATGTTCCATGTTTGCCAGTACGCTGCGTGTACCCCGTTGTTCAAAACCTAAATAGAGGTAACCATTTTTTCCGGGTGCTCCACTGCGCATTTGAGCGGGCTCATTTTGGTAGTTGGCGAGTTCAAAGGCACTGGTCCCTATGTGAGCAGCCAGTTCCCGCGAGTTTTGTGGAGACAAACCGTGCGAACCAGATTCTGTTCTCATGCGTGTTCTTCCTACATCAGGGGATGAGTAAACAGGAAGTCACGCATAAACATGTCTACCAACTCTTCGATGCCTTCACCTGTTTTACAATTGGTCAGAAGATAGGGACGCTCTCCGCGCACGACTTTAGTGTCGTATTCCATAACGCTCAAATCGGCTCCCACGTAAGGGGCAAGGTCAATCTTATTGATAACCAAAATATCGGCTTGTACCAGGCCAGGCCCATTTTTACGTGGAATTTTTTCACCTTCAGCAACGTCAATAACGTAAATATAGAAGTCCGCTAAGGCTGGGCTAAACGTCAACGTCAGATTGTCACCACCACTTTCAATCATGACCACATCGCTGTCTGGAAAGCGGGCTTCTAACTCTTCAACGGCGGCAATGTTCATACTCGGGTCTTCACGTACTGCGGTATGCGGGCAGGCCCCGGTTTCTACGCCGACTATTTTCTCTTCTGCCAGTATGCCTTTCAGGGTGCGCTTAACCTGTTTGGCATCCTCAGTGGTAACGATATCGTTGGTGATAATCAGCGGTTTTATTCCACGCTTTATCAATAAGGGCGTGATCACTTCAATAATCGCTGTTTTTCCTGAACCCACCGGGCCACCAATACCTACACGAATAATTTTTTTCATGGTTATGCTCTTATAGATCAATCAGTTCATAAACAGACGCACGTGTGCGTCAACGTGAATCGATGCAAGTACATCAATAACGGGTACATAGGACGACATCTGGCTGATATCGCCGATTTCTGCCAGTGAGCAAAAATGTTCAATATCTTCGTTCAGCGAATACAGAATGCGCTGGGTATCAACGTGGGTGACCCGCATCAGGCGAATCGCGGCACTTAACATGGTCGTCGCCACGCCGTACTGCTGCATGACCACCACGGAGCGCTCACTGATACCCTGAATGGCCATTACTAAAGCCTGCGTAACGGGATACGTTCCTGCGGCATGGCCTGACTTAATCTGCTCAAGCCACCAGATAATTAATGGATCGTCGATAACATGCGTGGTGAGTTCGGCCAGTTTCTTGCCCATGCGTGTGATCATCAGGCGATTTTCTTCGTTGAGCTTGCGGTTATGAACGGCCCAGTCGGCCCGCAGCAGGCCATCGCGGTCACCTGCAAGCACTGCTCTGTGCGCGGCAACAATGGCAATACCATCACAACTTGCTGCCTGTTTTAGCGAGGTGCGGACAAACGCCTTTAAGCTTTCAACATCATGAATAACGCCTTTCTGGACGGCGGCTTCTATACCATTGGAAAATGAAAATGCGCCAACGGGTAAGACGGAGTCACCAAATTGCATCACCCGTATCAGGTGAATGGCGTTCAGCGTTAAAGGCAGAGAGGGATCAATGCTGGCCATCGCCGTCACCATGAATTTGTTCGTTGTGGGTAACGTGAACATGTTTGCCAGCGTCTTCAGCGCCGCCAAACAGCAGACGTGCCTCGGAAGTACTCAATATGGGCAGTATGGAATCACCCCGCACAAACCGGTAGGCCAGACGGGAAAAGCCGTGAGTTGTCATCACTGAATTCATCATTTTGCGGGCGACGGATAACGGAATAAATACCCGCGAGCCTTTGATCACCGCTTTCCAGTGCTGATTGCCCAGTGCATGGCCCAGCTCGAATCCCAGCTGTATCAGGATACCTGGCGGGTGCGCTAACTGCGGGTACAGATCGATAACCATGACTTCGCGTAAGGTGATTCGCACCACCACAGCAAAATCTTTATCGGGTTCATACAACAAGACGTCACCGTCGACCAGCATGACATTACGGTCTAACGACACACCGAGGTCTCTTCCTTTTCGCGTCATTTTTCGGCAGCTGTTTTTGTGCGCATCGCGTTGGTCGAGATCCAAATAGTCCAGCTCAACGTCGCGTAATTTTTTGCGCCATTCCGCGTCTTGCTTACTGTTACCCAGTACCTGTCTGATTAGAAACATAGTGACTTACCTTTTAAATGAAGGAGTAAAGAATGCCCTCCGAGTCTTCTTTTGTCCGGCGAAGGGGAGGGCGCTTTATCAACCAAAGAAGTAGCGTTGATTCATCACCGCAGTAACGATGGGTTCGCAGGTTGCGTGAACCCCATCTACTCTCACCGCGAAAGTTTCGGGATCAACATCGATATTCGGTGTTTTATCGTTACGTACCAGATCGCGTTTAGACACAGAGCGACAGTTCTTAACCGCCATGACCTGGCGTTCCAGCCCGGCTTTTTCTTTCACGCCATCCTCCAGTGCGGCCTGAGAAACGAAGGTTACGCAGGTATCGCTCAGCGTTTTACCCATCGCCCCAAACATTGGGCGATAAAACACCGGCTGAGGTGTTGGAAGGGAGGCATTAGGGTCACCCATGGCTGCCCAGTTGATGAAACCGCCTTTGATCACCATTTTGGGCTTGGCACCAAAGAAGCGGGGATCCCAGAGGACCAGGTCAGCCATTTTCCCCACTTCAATCGACCCTAAGACGTGGCTGATGCCCTGCGCGATTGCTGGGTTGATGGTGATTTTTGCCACGTAGCGCAATACCCGGAAGTTATCGTTACCCTCGGCATCTTCAGGAAGTTTGCCGCGTGAGGCCTTCATGGCATGAGCGGTTTGGATGGCGCGAAGCCAGTTCTCGCCCACCCGACCCATGGCCTGCGAATCACTGGAAAACATGGAGATAACCCCCATATCGTGCAGTACATTTTCCGCGGCAATGGTTTCCGGACGAACGCGGCTTTCGGCAAAGGCAACGTCAGCGGGGACGTTGGGATTTAAGTTGTGGCACACCATAATCATGTCAAACAGTTCCGCCTGACTGTTTACCCCAAACGGCAGCGTGGGGTTTGTCGAGCTTGGCAGGACGTTCATCAGTCCGGCTACTTTAATGATATCCGGGGCATGGCCACCGCCGGCCCCTTCGGTATGGAAGGTATGGATAGTGCGGCCTTCGAAGGCGTCAATGGTATCTTCGACATAACCGCCCTCATTCAGACTGTCAGTGTGAACCGCAACCTGAATGTCCATCTGATCGGCAACACGCAGGGAGTGTCGCAAGGCACTCCCGGTCGCACCCCAGTCTTCATGGACTTTCAGACCCGCGGCACCGGCAATAATCTGCTCTTCCAGTGGGGCTGAGCCGAAGGCGTGGCCCTTACCCAACAGGCCAACGTTGATCGGTAATCCTTCAAATGAGCGAAGCATTTGTCGGATATTCCAGGGACCTGCTGTAATGGTGGTTCCGTTTGTGCCGTCCGTTGGACCAATGCCGCCGCCGAAGAAGGTAGTGACACCGTTAGAAAGGGCGTGATAGGCCTGTTGGGGGGAAATAAAATGAATGTGGGTGTCAATTCCGGCAGCCGTCAGAATCAAATGCTCGCCAGAAATAACATCGGTACTCACCCCTACAATCATGCCCGGCGTTACCCCGTCCATCACGCCCGGGTTGCCGCTTTTGCCAATACCGGCGATGTTTCCATCCCTGATACCCACGTCAGCCTTGATCACACCCAGCCGGGCATCAAGGAGGGTGACGTTGGTAATCACCAGATCCAGCACCCCGCTGCCGCGGGTCAGATCGTTATTGGCACCCATACCATCACGCAGAGATTTCCCCCCACCGTAAACTGACTCTTCTCCATAACCGCGCAGATCCTTTTCAATTTCGATGAACAGATTGGTATCACCCAAACGAATTTTGTCACCGGTTGTCGGCCCGAACAGGCCGGCATATTCTTGTCGTGATATTTGTGGCATCAGATAATCCTTTTAGAAATGGCTGTTTACTGAGGTGATTCAGGCTTATTTCGAAAATTTAAAGCCCAGTTCTTTTGCGCGTCGGATAGCCGTATTTTTTGCAGGGCGCTCTGTACCGGTTTTGTAGCCAGATACCGCCCATCCATCGACCAGATTATTGAACCCATACAAGGTCCGTTTGCCGCCAAAAGGAATCAGCGATATTTCAATTTCATCACCGGGTTCAAAACGGATCGCCGTTGTTGAGGTAATATTTAAGCGTTTACCAAAAGCGAGGCTGCGGTTAAATTCCAATGCGCCGTTAACTTCAAAAAAATGGTAGTGGGCACCAATCTGAATAGGGCGGTCTCCGGTATTACGCACGCGAATTTTTGTTTCAGGTTTTTCTTCGTTAAAACTGATCGCACCTTCAGCAAACAGATATCCGCCGATAGGAACGTTATGTTCCTTGTGCAAGGGGGGCTTTTTATTGCTCATTTTAAAATGCTCCATTAATTTCAGTGGCTAAGTTTGTGGTGAAGTGACTTATTGAATAGGATCGTGAACGGTTACGAGACGGCTGCCATCGGTAAAAATGGCCTCGACCTGGACGTTAGGGATTAATTCGGCAACCCCCTCCATAACATCATCCCGGGTTAATGTTTTGCGGGCTTCGTTCATGACAAATTCAAGTGTTTGTCCATCCCGGGCACTTTCCAGTGCGGCAACGGTAATAATCGCCACAGCCTCCGGGTAATTAAGTTTTAATCCCCGACTTTTACGCCTGGAAGCGACATCAGCCAGCGTGTAAATCATTAGCTTTTCAACTTCTCTGGGAGTTAATTGCATGTTCACCTCAACGAATGATTTCGTTTATAATGTTTCATTTTTGGTAATGTGAATTTATATCGATAATTTAATTGTTATTGATTTAATTTTTCATATACGCATTCTCTCCTAATGTTTCAGTATCTATCCCCATGACCTGATCTTCAGAACTGATATTTACCGGCGTAAACCTGTCGATAATCCACAGCAGTAGCCACGTGGCGAAGAATGACCAAATGCTGGAGAATATAACGGCAGTGACCTGCTTAAAGAAAAATGGAGTATCGCCTAAAAATAATCCGTTGGTTCCACTGTGGTTCCAGGCCTGATTGGCGAACAAACCTAATAGTATTGAACCTATCAGCCCACCCATTCCATGTACGCCAAAAACATCTAACGCATCGTCTAAGAAACGCCGGACCAGCAGCACGGTGTAGTAACAGACCAGGCTGGCGATAACACCAATACAGGCTGCGGCCTGAAGCGAGACATAACCCGCCGCAGGAGTGATGGTCGCGAGCCCCGCCACCGACCCCGTCAATAACCCAATGAATTTAGGCTTCCTGGTATGCAGGAACTCCACGACTAGCCAAGTAACGGCCGCAAAGGAGGCCGATATGTCGGTGTTAAGGAATGCGGAAACGGTCACTGTATCTACGCGAAGTTCCGAACCGGCATTAAACCCATACCAGCCAAACCACAGCAACCCGGTACCAATAGCCACCATTGGAATACTGTGCGGTTCACTGTTCTGTTTAACGCGTTTACCCACATAAATTGCCGCAGCGAGAGAGGCAAAGCCCGCGGTATTATGCACGACTATGCCTCCGGCAAAATCGAGTACTCCCCAGTGTGCCAATATCCCATTTGGACTCCATACCATATGTACAAAGGGGAAATAGACAAGTGTCAGCCAGAATGTCAGGAAAATAATATAGGCGCGAAACGTGACCCGGTTAGCAAAAGCCCCTGTAATTAATGCCGGAGTAATAATAGCGAACATCATTTGATATCCGATATGGACAATTAATGGAATCCCCGCGTTGTTTGCTTTGAAAAGAGTGTGAGGGCTGACGTGGTTTAAAAATGCATAATAGGTCGGATCGCCAATAATGCCACTAATAGTCGGGCCGAAACACATGGAATATCCAAATGCAAACCATAATACGGTTGTCCATCCCATTGACGCAAAGCTTTGGAGCATGATCGTGAGAACACTTTTTTCTGAAACCATACCACCATAAAATAGTGCCAGTCCGGGTGTCATTAACATAACCAGACTGGTGCAAACCAACATAAAACCCGTATTCGCCGTATCTATCGATAATGACGCTGTTTCTACAAGCATAAGAACTCCATCGTGTTAAGGAGGTTAGGTGTTAAACGCGGATAATAGGACTGTTAATATTCCTCTCCATGGTTAATTGTCAGGCGATAAATATTGGGAAAGACAAAAGCATTCCAACGACCATTAATAAATGCTCATGTCTTTCAAAATGTATAATGTGAGTTCTATTTAAGATAAGCTTCAGTTAATGCGCACCAGTAAGCAGCGGAAGGGACGATAATATCCTCATTAAAGATATATTCTGGTTTATACAGCCTGTGGCAATCAGGTTCATTGTCATTCCCCACTAAAAAATAACAACCATCGGGGTGCTCTTCTAACATAAAAGCAAAATCCTCACTGTCCATTGTCTGGGGAATATTCTCGTGTACTTTATTTTCCCCAAACATTTCTCTTGCGGTTTGAAGTGCAAGTTCCGTGGCTTCATGGCCATTAATCAGTATGGGTTTGTTACTCATGTGGCTGATCATCGCCCTGGCGCCAAAACTTTCAGCCTGCGACTGAACCAGGGCGGTAATGCGTTTTAACACCCGTTTACGTACCTCCGGATTGAGGGTTCTTACTATGACGTTTAATGTGGCATAACCGCAGATAACATCAGGCGTAGAGCCAGAATGAATACTGTCTATCGTCACTACTGCAGCATCTTGCGGTGAGACATTCCGTGCCACGATACTTTGTAGAGCAATGGCGCAATAGCAAGCAATTATTCCTGCATCAATCGTTTTTTCAGGCAGGATTGCCAGTCCGCCAAATCCCTCTATATCAATAGTTACGGTATCAGAAGAGGCCATAAAGATGCCTTTTCTAAAGTAAAATTCGCCAGTTTTCAGGCCGGGCATATTATGCAAAGCATAAATTCTGTCGCAGGGGAAAAGGGTGAATAAACCGTCATCAATCATCTCCCTCGTGCCATTAAGTAGTTCTTCCGTCGGTTGGAAAATGACATGCAATGTCCCATCAAAATCCTGACTTTTAGCCAAATACTCAGCGGCGCATAACAGGATACTGCCATGTCCGTCATGGCCCTGATCACAAAACCCGCCAGTGGGAGAAGCCGTACTAGCGTCCAGCCCAGCCCTGAGCCCCAGACGCTTTTTACCCTTTCCCACCTTTAACGTGCCCACCACCCCTGTTTTTGCTAAACCGCGATAGATGTCGTAGCCCCACGCATCAAGTTTTTCTACCACCATGTCACTGGTAATTTTTTTTTCGTAATCCTGCTCAGGGTGTGCATGAGTGTTTCGTCGCAGGGCAGCATAGACCGCCTGACTTTTGATAATCTCATCAACAAATTTGTTCTTCATGAGTATTCCCCTGTCTGGTATCAAACGTACCCGTAAAGAGTAGATAAATATCAGGGACTAAAAAATACGTATTCTTATTCAAATGATGCGGTTAATTGATGTTTTTTTTCTAAACGAATCTTTAATATCAAAAAAAACACTCGTTTTTTTGATATGGCAAAAGAAATTGCAGTAAATACTCTGATGAGAAGAGAGTTATTGAGAAATGTCTTAGGCGTGGGAGTGTGGGAGTTTCTGTATCAAAATGATTCGAATGTTGATATTGATTTTTAGTAATGCTTTAGTTGTAGTGAGTTGGCACAGTGCCTTCAATCAATTAGGACGAGATGCATGTTCGATCGGATGAATAAGTACTGTCTTACGGTTACTAATATTGATGATGTCATTAGCAAGGGATATAACGGCATCACACTGGTTTATTTGCTCAAGGGAAGCGTATTGCTTATTCATGAATTGCAGGAATCTGTTTTGAATGCGGAAGATATTCTTCTTGTGAATAAAAATGAGGCCTATCAGGTGACGGGGAAAGTGGATAATATTGTCGTTACCTTCGAAGTTCCCAGTGAGATTTTTTTTCAGAATTACGAAAAGTTCTACTCTTCACATTTTTCTCTTGAGTTATCCCATCAGGCAACTTATAAGGCCATGTTTGTTGAGCAACTCAGGAATGAGTTGAGCAGGATGATTATTGCCTGGGTGAAAAATAATCCCGAAATATGTGAGTTAGAAATGAACAGTTGTCTGTGTGATATTCTTCTGATTCTGGTTCGCTACTTTAAAGATGAAGGGAAAAAAGAGGTCAGAAATAATACTATTTACAGTAAGCGCGTGGAAAATGTTACTCAGTGGATAAAAAGTCATTATCAGTCACCGATCACCCTTAAAGAGATGGCCAAAAAAGAGTATGTTTCTATGGCCTATCTTTCCCGCTTATTCAAGCAGGAAGTGGGAACTAATTTCCTACACTACCTTATGCAGGTTCGTTTTTCCCATAGCGTGCAGGGACTGATCACCACAAAAGATCCGGTTTGGAAAATTTCCCAGGATAATGGTTTTAGCAGCGTCAGGCAATTCACTCAGTTATTCAAAGAACACTATAAGACGACTCCACGCTTATTTCGAAAATCCTATGGAAAAGCACAAGGGACACTGGTGGTTGAGACCTCGATGACATCCTCCCGAAAGGAAAGTGAGGCTAATCTGACAGAGGTCTTCGCCTTATTGACAGCCCGGAAATGCCCGGAGAAATACAGTAATCTGGCCAGATTTTGTGAAAGTGAAGCGCTGAGCATTGACCTGGCAGAATCCCCGGTTAACCCGCTGCGGCCTAACTTTCCAAGAGAATATATTATCATACTGGGCAGGTTAGAGGAGGTACTCAGAAGCTCTACTCAGCAACAGTTACTTAAAGTTAAAAAAGATATTGGTCTGGATTATGTGGATGTCTATCATTCAATATTTAGTTCATCCGTACCTGATATTTATTCAATGGAAGACAAGAATTTCACGGTGGTCTGTTACAGTGAAGTAGAGCGTGCTATCTCATTTTTAAAGGAGACGGGGATTGCTTTATTAGTGCGTATTTATGCTTGTACCCGTTTGTCTGATGTGGATAACTTCCTGCGCTACTGTGTCAATGTTTTTGGTATCGCTTATCTGCAAACATGGCGGTTTGTTTATTACTCAGAACAAGGAGTTTGTATTGAGGTTTTATCGGAGGGGTTTATGCCGCTTCGTCATAATTTGCAAGACTGGTTGGGGGATGTGGAGTGCGGTATTGTATGGCCTCAAATTGATTTACAGTCTGTAGAGGCTGTTTCATTAAATAAGTATAAGGAGTTGGCAAAGTACATTGATTTTATTGGGTACTGTTCACCTTATCCGCAAAGATCCTCAACGGCGGTGTTTAATGAGGACTTCTTTACCCAGAGTGAGAGTTATATTGCCGAAAATACCTCAGCAATACTGACTCTGATGAAAAAAATAGGGATGAATGTTCCATTATACTTGCTGGAGTGGAATACGTTAACGGGGAATACCTATCATACTAATGGCTCTTTTTTCCGTGGCGCCCTGATCTTTAAAACCATCATGTCACTCCCTGCGCAGGTTGCCGGAGTGAGTTTATGGTTGAACCTGGAAACCCAACAAGCTTCATTAAAAAGTGCTGACACGGAGATCCATAGTCTGGCACTTTTCCATATACTTAATATGCCCCGGCCGGTATTTCAAGTTCTTAAATTTCGCGAGCGTCTGCAGGGAAGCGTCATTGCCAGCGGCGAGAATTATCTGATCACCAAAACCCATTTTGGATATCAGGTTTATCTGAGTAATACCGTGACATTTGATCCTGAATGGACAACTGATGAGCATTTATTCAGCTGCTTTAGAAAAAAAGTGATCCTGAAAGTCAGCCATATTTCTCCCGGTTTTTATCAGATAAAACATTTTAAACTCGACCAAAAAAACGGTGCACTTTACTGGCAAATGGAACAGATGCACACCAAGCTCTGGTGGGATGACGAGGTCGTGCGCTACCTCAATCTGCGCGCCGTTCCCACCCTAAATATCAGAGATGAACATATTGACGGCGTCTGGACCACCGTCAATGAACTGGATATCAATGCCATGGTGTTTTATGAACTGCGCCGGGTGCACTGACAAGGACTTCAGTCGACCAGGTCAATTTTTATCACCCGCGAATCTCCCCGTCCATGGTCATCGACGGCCCGAATGCGGTATTGCCCGCTATTTTCCGGACGCCATTGGATAGCGCTTTTGCTGGCACTGCTGCCCAGGTAGATATCATCCACAAACCAATACAGGATGTTGCTGTCAGCGTCGGTAGTCGCGTTGAACACAATGCTGTCGCGGCCCTGCTGAGATTGGCGCAACGTATACGTGGTGTTACGCAGTGGCGAGGTGATACGCGGTGGGTTGCCACTGACCGCCGGGCCGTCATTTTTACAGCGTCCTGCACCTGGCGGCGAACGCTTAGGCAACCCGGCCTGAGCAAATACGTTGGCCAGATCAGACGGCCAGAACTCGAACACCTCCGTACGGGTTTCACCGGCTTCGTAAGGAGGGCAGGCGACTTCGCCGGTGTGAATATCCAACACCACCGGGCGATAAATTGTGTCGACTTTGATCGGTGATTTACCCGGAATAAACCAGGTTTTACCCACCTGCTGGCACCAGGGTGTTGGCAGATCACCACTGGCCAGACAGATATCGACCCGTTTCAGCTGTTTAGGCCAGGGATGTTTGGGCTCGCGCAGGGTGGGGTAATTGGCCTGAATACTGTCGATAATATTAAAGAACAGCGGGGCGGCTGCGTCGGCACCGACAAAGGCACCGTTGCCCTTACTGTCGAAATTCCCCTCCCATACTACAAGTACGTAAGGTCCAAAAATCCCGGCGGTCCAGGCGTCACGAAATCCCCATGACGTACCGGTTTTCCAGTAGACAGGCAGGCTGGCCTGCTTTTGTGCCAGCGTATCGCCAGGGCGGCGGTGCTGACGCAACATATCCAGGGTGATAAAACTGGCTTCTTCACTTAACAGCCGCACCGGGGCGGCTGCCGGATCGCTCTTTTGCAGTCGCAGCGGTTTGAGTTCTCCCCGGTTCGCCAGCAGGGCATACAGTTTTGCCAGTTCCTGCACAGTCACTTCGCCACCTCCCAGCACCAGCGACAGGCCGTAGTGGTTTTCGCTGGCCATGTTGGCGACGCCGGACAGGCGCATAAACTGATACAGCGTCGGGTTACGCAGCCGTGAGGCGACATACACGGCAGGAATATTACGGCTGAAGTTCAATGCATCGGTGGCAGTCACCGGCCCGAGAAAACGCCGGTCGAAGTTCTCTGGCGCGTACGCACCAAAGGTTGAGGGCACGTCTTTGAGTATAGTCATCGGGTGCAGCACACCCTGTTCGAGGCCCAGAGCGTAAATAAAGGGCTTAAGGGTGGAACCCGGCGAGCGTTTGGCACGTGTACCGTTCACCTGTCCCTGAATCTCACGGTTGTAGTAGTCGGCGGAGCCGACCAGTGCCCGTACCCCCATATCCCGCGTATCCACCAGCAGCGCCGCCGCGTTGTGAATACCGCGGCTGGCGTTGCGGGTGATGAAGGCGTCAACCTGTTTCTCTACCAGCCGTTGCAGGCCGGCGTCCAGTTCGGTATCGACGCGGTTATCGGTGCGCTGCAACGGCGGGTGATCCTGGCGTATCTGCTCGATAAAATGCGGCGCAATGTAGGGCATCTGTTCTGGCTGGCGCAGGCTCAGCGGCAGTTTAAACAGCGCAATTTGGCTGCTGTCCGTTGGGTAATGCTGTTGCCAGCGTGCAAACAGCCGGTTGCGCGCAGAATTCAGCGCGCTGCCGAGCACGCCGGTGCGGGTATCTATTCGAAAGCTGGGGGACTGTGGCAACACCGCCAGCGTTAGCGCTTCCGGCAGGGTCAGATCCTGCGGCGCTTTGCCGAAATAGATCAGGCTGGCTGCGCCGATACTTTCAATATTGCGGCCATACGGCGTGTAATTGAGATAGGCCTCAAGAATATCGTGTTTGGAATAACTCAGTTCAAGCTGCACGGCGCGGATAATCTGCCACAACTTACCCGACGGCGTGCGGGTATTCAGGTGCCAGTGCATGCGGGCCAGCTGCATGGTCAGCGTCGAGCCACCTTGAAGTTTGGCACCGCGGATATAGCTGCGCCAGAAACCCCGCAACAGGCTGACCGGATTAAAACCCGGATGAGAGTAAAACCATCTGTCTTCATGTAGCTGAATGCCTTTGACCAACAGGGGGGAAACCTGTTCCAGCGGCGTCCAGGTGCGGTAACGTTCGTCATTGGCGAGCGTAATGCGCAACAAAACGCCCTGACGATCGTAATAGGTGCTGGAAAAAGGCAGCCCCTGAGACAGCGGCGGGTGTGGCCACAGGCGAAAGCCGATGACCACCAGCGCCAACAGAAAAACGGCCATCAGGCCGTTTTGCATGAGACGTTTAAGGGAGTGGGGGAAAGTCCGGTTGTATTTCATCGATAACCCGAAACAGGCTAAGCCCCTTCCCTTATTAGAAAGGGCTTAGCGAATGGCTATTTTTTAGCGTCAGCCGGAACCACCACAATGTTGCCTGTACCGACAGACAACGCCTGGATTTCCCGATCGTACATCGCTTCGCCAAAGGCTGGCGGTATCACGAAACTGCCGGTGTTGGTGGACTTGATCTGATAAACAAATTCCTGCACTTCGGTGCTAGCGCTGCCGTAAATGATCACCCGGTCATCGCGGACATCGCTGTAGTCCGGCTGCCAGGTTGAACCGTTGGCGGCGATAGGCGAACGCCAGACGTTATCGGTTGATGCGGCATCGCTGTCGGCATTTTCACTGTCGCTTTCGGGTTCAGGCGCGGCCTGCTGCACCACTTCGAAACCGCCCGGCAGCAGATCAACAATCGCCAGGTTATTCAGCCCTTCCTTCGCATTGGCACGGATTTTCAGATGCACATTGATCTTCTCACCCAGCGTCACCTGCGTCACCGGTTTACCCTGCTCGTCAGTATAGTCACGGGTGATTTCCAGACCTCGAGAAATGGCTTTCTGCGGTGCCTGTACGTCGTAACCCGACTGAGTAACCACATACCAGGCCGGTGCGTCATTCGGGTTGGTGAACTGAATCGCCTGCGTATCGGCGTTGAAACTGCCCTGAGCGAACAGACCCTGCAGGGTTGAGATCACATCCGGCTGCGCCTGTTTATCTTTACTGATAGCGGTAATGCTCAGGTCTGCGGCGTTAGTCTGTTGGGCTATCTGGCCGGAGTAACTGTCCAGCGCCAGAATGCTCATGGCAGAAGAGTAGGTGGTGTAGCGCTCTTCTTTCAGCGAACGCACGATGTTCTCCAGCACCTGCGGTGGGATCGACCTGGCTTTCTCCGGGAAATGACGGGTGATGAGGTACAGACGCGTGGCGTCCTGCACCAGCGGGTCAAAGTAATTCTGCGACCACCATGCGGTGTTGTAGGCCTTGCTCAGCTCATCCCAGCTTGGTTGCAACAGTTTATTCGCCTCGTCATCCATCTTCAGCAGACGGTAAGACGACGCCAGATAGAGCGCGCTGAGGTCGGTCTGCCAGGTCTTAGCGTATCCTCGTTGCAGGCTGTCCTGCACCGAAGCCAGCGAGTTGGTCGTCACTTCGCCCTGCAACGTCAGCAGGTAAACCGCAAAGGCGCGCAAACGCAGGTGATAAAGATCGTCATAGTTATTGGCCGCCAGTTCACGCAGCGCCGCATTGGCATCTTCGAGCATTCCGGCAGGGAGGGTGTAACCGGCAGATTTTGCCAGCAGCATATATTGCACGACATACGGCGTGATGAACGGGTCGGCGACCGGTGAGGACTGCCACAGGCCAATCGCGCCGCTGTCATTTTGCCGTGAACGCAGAGTACGGAGCATATTATTGAGCTGGGTGTTGACCGCCATCTGGGTCAGTTTGCCCTTCATCTCCGGATACTTGCTTTGCAGGATCAGCGGGATAGAGCGGCTGACAATCTGCTCGGAACAGTAGTACGGATAATCCTCCAGATACTGTGCCAGCCCGCTGGTCAGTACCAGCGGTGAGTTCGACACGCGGGCATCGCGTTTGGCATAGGCGTCAAACATTGTGCGTAGATGATCAACCGTCTGGTCTTTACCACTCATTCGCCCCATGACTGACTGAGTGCGGAACGGCATGGCCGGGCGTACCGAAGTGCTAATGGTACGGCGGCTGCTCTTGTCAGCGTAAGTGGCCTCAAACACCAGCGGCGCATCGCCCAGTTCGGCTTTGGCGCGCAGACGGAAGGTTACATTGCCTTCGCGTTTGGGCGCCAGTTTCAACGACTGCTTGGCCTTGCCAACCACTTCCAGCTGCGGTGGCGGTGTCAGATTCACACTGATATCCGCTGGCTGACCACCCAGGCCTTCGAGGTTATTGCTCACGCCGACGCTGACATCAAATTCATCGCCCGGTGCCACCATTGACGGCACGTTCGGCGTCATGATGAAGTTGTCGCGCACCGTCGTGCCGGTTTGCGCGGTACCGATTTTATCCGGGGTGACCGAGATGGCCATCACGCGGATTTTACCGTTGAAGTAGTCGGGTACCGGGTAGTTAATCTGTGCACGGCCGTTGATCGGCAAGATACCGGACCAGAAGGCCACCGGCTTATCGCGTTTACGTTTGAACGGATTGAGATGCAGATCCAGCCCTTCACCGGCGTCACCGCCAGGCGCTGAGGTGAGAGACATCAGTTTGCTGAACTCAGGCAAAATCAGATCGAGGATCTGCGCACTCTCCACGCTCAGTTCACGTTTACGGAAGAAGTACTCCAGCGGATCTTTCAGCTTATAGCGGGCAACCTGCAAGATGCCTTCGTCTACCGCAAACACCACGACGTTTTGCGGCGAATCGGTATTGACGGTGATCGGCAGTATCTGCCCCGGTTTAATCACCTCTGGCGTGGTCAGTTGCAGTCCGGCTTTGCGCGCGCGGGTGCTGATCTTAAACGGCATGACGCCGTAGCTCAGCGGGCTCATAAAGATCTCGTCTGAGTTGACGTCACGCACAAACTGCACGTTGATATAACCGTTGCCTTCCATATTGGCCGGAACGCGGATCTTCTGCACCGAACTGGTGGTAGATGTCGTGAACCACTGCCAGCTGTAAACCTTGTCTTTCTCGATGGTGATCAGGCCGCTGCCGGTATCTGTCTCTTATACACATCTGACGCTGCCGACGACTCC
>CAMLBO010000075.1 GCA_946478305.1 uncultured Enterobacterales bacterium | reverse complement strand
ACACGTAAGGAGTCGTCGGCAGCGTCAGATGTGTATAAGAGACAGGTATTGATCAGTGCGCTGGTTGGCGAGTGGGGACAGGAACTGATGCAATAAATAGCCGTGGGCACCGTGGAGCTCGAGCAGATCAAAATCCAGCCGCTCAGCGCGCTTCGCACAGGCCACATAGGCTTGTTTTAAATGATCAATACGTTCCTGCGACATTGCCTGCGGTGTTGCATCAGTTTCCGCAAAAGGTATGGCAGAGGGAGCAATGGTTGGCCAGCCGCCTTGATCCCTTGCCATCTGTTTTCCGCCCTCCCAAGGCGCATAGCAGGAGGCTTTACGGCCGGCGTGCCCTAGTTGCAGACCCAATGGGATAGGGCTGTTTTCACGAATTGAGGTCACCAGACCTTTCATGGCCGCTTCGGTTTCATCATCCCACAGCCCCAAATCCTGGGGTGTGATGCCACCAATTTCCTCGACGGCGGTCGCCTCAAGGATCAAAAGCCCTGCACCTGAAAAGGAGAGCTGCCCCAAATGTGCATGATGCCAGGAGGTGGCTTTGCCATGGTCGGAGGAGTACTGACACATTGGCGCGACGATAATACGGTTAGCTAAGGTCAAGTTACCTAACGTAATAGGTTCAAATAGCTTGCTCATAGTTTCCTCATTGCCTTTGATGAATGCATAAATTGAAATAGAACCGTGAATGATGACTCATTTTAGGGTATCGCATTTTGCTGATATTGCATGGCCGCCAGAACATTTTCTCGCCCTGAGTCGTTGTAAATATTGCAATGGAAGATGCCGATTTTGTTGCTTTAATGTATGATATTGCCGCTTGAAAAGTTGCGTTAAGTTAACTCGCGGACAGCCTCAACTTTTACGATGTCCATTACATACCGCCTCTGCGAAAGACAGGAAAGTACACCATGCCAGTGTTACATAACCGAATTTCTAATGAGGAACTGAAGGCACGCATGCTGGCCGAAACCGAGCCGCGTACCACAGTTTCTTTCTATAAATATTTCCACATTGAAGACCCGAAAGCTTTCCGCGATGTGCTTTACGTCTGCCTGACCAAACTCAACGTGTTCGGCCGTATTTATGTGGCGAAAGAGGGAATTAACGCCCAAATCAGCGTTCCGCAAAGCAAGTTTGAGGCGTTCAAAACCGAACTTTTTGCCAGCCACCCTGCACTTGACCAGGTTCGCCTGAACGTTGCGTTGGAAGACGATGGTAAATCGTTCTGGGTGCTACGCCTGAAAGTGCGCGAACGCATCGTTGCCGATGGCATAGATGACGATACCTTTGACCCGTCAAATGTGGGTGAATATCTGAAGGCCGAGCAAGTGAACGCCATGATCGATGATCCCGACGCGGTGTTCGTTGATATGCGTAATCACTACGAATATGAAGTGGGTCACTTTGATCAGGCGCTTGAAGTGCCATCAGATACTTTCCGCGATCAGTTGCCGATGGCTGTCGACATGCTGAAAGAAGACAAAGACAAAAAAATCGTTATGTATTGTACTGGTGGGATCCGCTGCGAAAAAGCCAGCGCCTATATGTTGCATAAAGGCTTTAAAAACGTCTACCACGTGGAAGGTGGGATTATCGAATATGCCCGCCGTGCCAAGGAGCAGGGACTGCCGGTAAAATTCAAAGGTAAGAATTTTGTTTTTGATGAGCGAATGGGTGAGCGGATTTCAGAGGATGTGATAGCACATTGTCACCAGTGTGGAACGCAATGTGATGACCATACCAACTGTAAAAATGATGGTTGCCACCTGCTGTTTATTCAGTGCCCAACCTGTTCTGCTAAGTTTGATGGTTGCTGTAGTGAAATTTGCCAAACTGAGCTGAAATTGCCGCGTGAAGAACAACGTGCTTTGCGCGCAGGTCGTGAAAATGGCATCAAAATCTTTAACAAATCCAAAGGCTTGTTACAGACCACCATGCATATTCCAGCGCCGGGAAAAGAGTGATTCTCCCCTCAATTTATCGATAATGAAACTGGGCTCAGGAAACTGAGCCTTTTACTTATGTTTTATGACATATCTTACTCATCCGTTGGCAAGATGAATCCAAAAGTTATTCCAGATTAATCTTGTCAATCTCGCCATTATATCGGCATAAATAGCAGAGATTTCTGATGACACTGTTCTTTTTCTCGTCACCCTCAATATACGCGGGCAGTAAAATATTTACTTCCATTAAGAAGAGTGATGTCTTTTATTAGATCTTAATTTTCAGACTATCATATTTTATGAGAGTGGTATCAGGCTGTAAGTTATGAGGCACTATTACTTACCTGCTAAGTTTTAGGATAATTATGTCCTGGCAACGCCATTAACTCTCGAATTAGAGAAGTATTCTGTCCAGTGGTCGGAATGAAAGAAGAATTTCACTGTTACGAGTGATTTATGCTGAAAGATAAGCATCAGAGCAAAGGCCTGGCTCTGCGGCCTTTTGCTGATAGGGGTCATGCGACAGACAAACTTTATTTGTACAATGTCAGGATCTCCTCTTTTGCCTGGCGACTCAGGGGGGCTCGTGAAACTTGGTCAATTGGCCAGAAAAGGTACTTTATAAAATTATAAATGAAACAAAACTCCAGTCTGTTTCTTACTTTGATTTTCTGTGCCAGATGTCGCTTATGTACATAGACTGTGCGACTACTTATCTCCAGTTTGCGTGCGATGCGGTAATTTGGCATCTCAGACATCCAATAATTCATGACCAATATTTCTTGATCGCTAAAAATAGACCGGCCGTTATTATGGAGTGAGGGGGATAAATAGCTCTCTGTTTGCGAAGCAATACTTTTCAATAATCGGGTGACGAGTTGCTTATTTAATATATATACATCACGGGTTACTGATATAGGGGTGTCGGAGACGGGGTACTGCGCATCAATGTAACAATACATTTTTGCACTCTGAACCAGCTCAATGAACTGTTTGAGTTGCTCAGAAAATTCTGAGTGGTGGCAATAAGTGGTCGCATTAATCAGAACGAGGTCAGGCTGAAAAGTAGGGATTTCCTTAATTGCCTGAGTAATGCTGTCGCAGTCCAGTATGTTGATGCTTTCGTTTTCCAGCAGGAAAGAATATATACCGAGACGGGTAAAACCACAGGATTCTATGACTAATAAATTCATATTACTTCCTTGTTAGTGCGTAATTGTTACGCGACAGCCATCACTCCTGTGATAGCTAATGGGAGCATAATTACATTAGAGTAATGATGTCAATTCGAAAAAACTTGGGCTTTACGCAATAAGGAAACAAATTGAAAATGAGACTCTCAAATAATAGTTCATTATCAGCGAGTTAATTTCCACTGGCCAAAGCGGCCAGTGGTGATAAGTATCACTTAAGGTTCAGGAAAAACGAGAAAGAATGAAGGGTTGAAGATTAAATGCTGCGGGAAGATTCCTGCCAAAATCTGCAATGATTTCACCTAATACGCTGGCAAATTTAAAACCGTGACCGCTTAGACCGGTGATCAGCAACGTATTTTTGTGGTCGGGTAAAGTATCAATGATGAAATCCTCATCAGCGGTAACATCATAAGTGCAGGCCGAACCGCGCAGACATACTCCAACGCCGGGTAAATGGTGGCGCAAGAAGTTAAAGACTTCAGTTCCATCAGCCTGGACGGCGCCGAAAGGTTTACGCTGCTCAGGTGAGTTAATAGGCTGTCCGCCATTGTGTTTACCCAGCTTCAACCCATCTTTAATGGAGGGGAAACCATAAAATTGGTCACCCTGCAGGGTCTCGAAGGTAAAGGCAGGGAAGTGATTTTCTTCACTGTAGCGGCCATCGGCATGGTGCCAGGCGAAGACTTTACGCACCGGAGTGACAGGTAACTCGGGTATCAGTTTTTTGACCCAGGTCCCCGCGGTAAGGGCTATTTTGGGTGCACGATACGTTCCTTCGTGGGTCGTGACAATAGCACCTTCTGCATCATATTCAATAGATTCGACCGGACATTTAAACAGTTGAGCGCATCCCGCCTCGCGAGCGAGGCGGATGTATGCACCAATTGCCATTTCGCTTTGCAGGAAGCCAGAATCAGGCTCAAATACACCGCAGTAGTCATCGCTTATACTGATTAATGGCCACTTTGCGCGGATCTGTCCTGCACTCATGGCAACGGTGTTCAAAGCATATTCAGCTGAGCTGTTTTTAACATTGGCAATGAACTCTGATCCTTCGGGACCTATGTTGATCACACCACTGCGATGAAAAATTTTTTCACCGCTGGTTTCTGCCAGCTCATCCCAAAGCTGTTGTGCTCTTAGCAGCATAGGCACATAGCGGGCACCTTCGCCATAGGCATGACGTATAATCCTCGTCTCACCATGGTGGCTCCCTTCTGTGTGCGGTGGCATTGCGCTGTCAATCATCAGCACTTTTAGGCCAGCACGGGTTGCATAATATCCTGCAGCAGAACCGACTGAACCACTGCCGATCACAATGAGGTCATACTCCATTAATTTGAGACTCCTCTGATGACTTTTAACAACGTGTTGACGCCCATGATAGAGAGTTTCGGCAGACAATGGCAAGGTATGCACATGGCTAAAATTCACTATGCCACTACAAACATGACTTATTACGAGGGGAGGGCGGCAGGATGGCTGAAAACGAGAAAGGCACCCTAACGTGAGTTTCGAGTGCCTTTATTGTGAAGCGTTTTGCTTATTTACATTAGTGTTTGCGATGATCAATATACTCATACTCGTTGGATTCAATCTTTTCTATGCCAGCTTCAAGAATGTTGATCAATTGCCTTGCAACATCTGTGGTTAACCACAAAGTTCTGTCTACCTGCGCATCTTCTGGTGGTTGGTCTTTAGAAGACAGGTAATGAAGACGTATCATCATGGCGTCGTAAGAGTCCACGGTACTGATATCCCAACCCACAAGCGGGTGTGTCTGAATAACTTCATCATTTCTGTCCATATAGACCCCTTAATGGTAGTGACTAACGTGAGTGACTAGCGAGGATCAAGGCGGCTCATTATCTGGTGAGCTTTTTCAGTATAAACATTTAAAAGCTTTTGTGGCGAGTAATCGTGTATTAAAGCGTAAATAAAGTGTGAGAAATAATGAGGGAAGGGAACACTATTGGCACTTAATGGCGATTTTAAGGCAAAATGATTGCGTGAATTCTGAGCGAATAAGGGACTAAAAAAACCGGACAGCGACGCCCGGCGTAAAAAAGCATTGGCTCAAAGAGCCTGGTTTTATCAACCTGATTATTATTAATTCTGTTACTACTTAAGACGCCGTCACTATGGGTCACTTGCTGAACTCATAATTAGTCAGTAGTAAACCACTCATCTGCGCTTTCCCATGTTTCTTGCAAAATTTCTTCGATGCGATCGCGGTCTGTTTTTGGGGCACCTAAGACCGACAGATTGTTGGCGCCTGCATAGCGCACCTGAATTTTATTATCTGTCTCGGAAAACTGTTGGTTAATACGTTTACTTAATTCACCCGATAATGCTTCTAAAGCACCGGCAGGCAGAGGTTTGGTTTTATCGATAGTGACTTCAACACGCATAATACCTCCTGAATAATTGACCTGTATATTTATACAGTCAAGTTGAAAGGGAAGCAAGCGCAGAATGAATGATCATCCGTGAAGGGCAAAAGAGCAGAATTTGACCTCTGCTCTCAGCTGCTTTAGCAGGAGGTGATTTTCCAGTTCAGAGTTTGTCCTGCGAGGAATGGTACGACTGACTCTCTGCCCAGAGGGATCTCTTCCGGTTGAACGACCGCAGTACGTGTCACTTCAATAAAGTCTTCATTCAGAGGCAACCCATAGAAACGCGGTCCATTCAGAGAACAGAAAGCCTCGAAATGATGTAAAGCATTCATCTCTTCGAAAACCGTGGCATAAGCTGGAATAGCCAGAGGTGCATTGAAACAGCCGGCGCAACCACAGCTGGCTTCTTTACGGCCTTTGGTGTGAGGCGCAGAGTCAGTGCCAAGGAAGAATCGATTCGAACCGCCCGCAATCACTTCCCGTAATGCCTGCTGATGGATATTACGTTTGAGGATAGGTAAACAAAACAGATGCGGTCGCACTCCGCCCACTAGCATATGATTTCGGTTGAACATCAGGTGTTGAGGTGTAATGGTTGCAGCAAGGTATTGATTACCTGCCAGCACATACTGCGCGGCCTCTTTGGTGGTGATGTGTTCAAACACTATTTTCAATTCTGGGAAGTTCAGGCGAATAGGCTCCATAACTTCATCAATAAATCGTGCTTCCCGATCAAATATATCGACATCGCTATGGGTCACTTCCCCGTGAATTAACAACGGCATACCGATTTTCTGCATGCGTTCGAAAATAGGATAGATTGCTTTTATGTCTGACACGCCATGCTGCGAGTTGGTCGTCGCGTTTGCCGGATATAGTTTCGCAGCTGTAAACACTCTCTCCAGATAACCACGAGCAACTTCTTCAGGATCTAAAGAGTCTGTGAGGTAGCAGGTCATTAGTGGTGTGAAAGTATGTCCTGCCGGGATAGCGGCAAGGATACGATTACGGTAGGCAATCGCGGCTTGTACACTGGACACTGGTGGCGTCAGGTTAGGCATAACAATGGCCCGACCGAAAACTTCGCTGGTGAATGGCAGAACGGTGCTGAGCATCTCGTCGTCACGAAGGTGAATATGCCAGTCATCAGGACGGCGAATTTTCAAAACTTGCGGTGTTGCAGTCATCGGGCAGAACTCCGGCATTGAGAGACAAGACGTTGGGATCAGGTGCAGTAATGGGAGCATTAACGGCGGGGAACAAGCATAAGCGCAAATGTGCTTCGTTGCATCTGTTAAATAAATTTAGCGTTGAAATCAGTGCCGTGAGGGGTTCATAGTAAGTACAGCGTAATGTTAACCATCGCTTTCAAAGACATTTTCGAAAGCCTGACTACACCACAGGAGAAGATTATGGAAATCAGAGTTGTCGCAACCGTCATCGTCAAGCCGGAGTTTTTGAGTGAGGTGACTGAGGCCCTGCACGAAGTTATTGAACCAAGTCGCCAGGAAGTCGGTTGTCTACAGTATGAGTTACATCGTGATATTGACCACCCGGAAACCTTTGTATTTTATGAGCGTTGGGCGTCAAAAGAAGCCAACGCACAGCATAATGATACCGAGCACTTTGTGAATTTTGCTCGTCGTCTGGAAGGCAAGCTTGTACGCCTGGATATTAAACGTCTAAAAACAGTTGCCTGATTTGGGATAAAGTTGGCCCTGTATCAGACAATAAAAAACCCGCCGAAGCGGGTTTTTTTATAAACAGACGTTATGCCCTTTTACTCAGTGGGCATGGCTGGTTTAGTCGCCGGCGCGGTTGCCGTGCTGACTGCTGCATGACCGCCTGCAGAACCTTTACCGTCGAAGTCAAATTCAGGGCGAACCCAGTCGCTGTGACGTGCTGTTTCCTGCTCATAGGCTGGAGCCGGTGCTTTAGTCATCGGCGCTGTGGCATGATGTTTGAAGCGCGGAGCGACTTCAGTCTCGGCAACGACAACAGGCTGTGGAACAGATTGAGGTGACGAAACCGCAGGTGCCGGTGGAGTCACTTCCTTCACAGGTTCTACGACAACAGCAACAGGTTCTACAACCGCTGGCTGTTGAGCTTCAGGTTTCACTTCAACCACAGGTGTCGGTTCCACTGGTTCAGCCGTTTTAGCCTCTACCAGTACAGGCTCGTCAGCAACAGGCTGTTCAGCAGTGACTTCAGGTTGTACCTGAGGCTGTTCAACCGGCGCATTAATCGCTTCAGGTTCGACCTGAGTGGTTTCAAATGCTTTCACTTCAGTGGTAATTGCCACTTCATGTGCAGCTTGTACCGCCTCAGCCACAGCGTCAGAATGCTCGTTCGACACCGGTGTGTTTTCCTGAGCAATCTCGACCTGACTTGCCAATACTTCAGCATTGTCAGCCGCAGCTTCCTGAACATCCTGCTGCTCAGTGGACTGCGCTACCGGATAAGTGATCCACACTTTGCCTGATGCCATTTCTGGAGAGACGAAAGCGCCAGCCAGAGGCATTGGTGATTGTGTTGGATAACGTTCATCACGATAACGACGGCGACGCTGACCACTGACCCGCAGATGACGAGGTGAGCGGCGTGAACGGCGAGGCATCCCACCTTCACGACCATTCTCGGTCTGATTGTCATCATTGTCATTGGTAGCGACAGACTCAGCATCTGGCGTTGCCTGTGCAATTTCCTGTGAAGCCTGAGGTGCGACGATTGCAGGCATAACGCCGGTGATCAACTGTTGAGCAGCGGCTTCAGCTTCATGATCAACTTCTGATTCGAAGCGAACTTTTTGCGAAAGCTGACGACGTTGACGACGCTGTGCTGGCTGACGATCTTCCTGTTCAGTCTCATCTGAGACTGCCGGAGAGGCTACAAAAGCCTCCTGAACAACGAGATCCTGTGATTTTTCTTCCTGAGGCGCTTTACGCTTGTCATCTGAACGGCGACGAGAACGATCACCACGCTCGCGACGTGGCTGCTGCTGTTCGTCACGGGACGCTGTAGTGTCAACGTCTTGTGTGGCAACAGTTTCAGAAGCAACAACAGGTTCCTGGTTACGACGGTTACGACGCTGATCTTCACGCTGTTCGCGGTTATTTTCACGCGTATCGCGACCTTCGCCACGATTATCCCGGTTATTTTCGCGACCCTCGTTACGGTTATCTCGGTTACCACGATCGCTGCGTTCGCCACGTTCACCATTACGCTCACGGCGACCACCGCCCTGACGGCGTTGATTACGACGCTCGCCATTACGGCGATTTTCGTTCTCAGCAGTTTCAGCTTCGGCTTTCGGCGCTTCGACAGTCTTAACTTCAGTTTGCGGTTCAGAAGCAAAAAGACCTTTCAAACCGTTAAGAAGACGGCTGACAAATCCAGGCTTGCTGGCAACGGGGGCATTCACGGTTGCTGCACGTGTTTGCACCGGCTGTTCAATAGCATCAGGTTGTTCGAATGAAGACGGTGGAGCCTCACCTTGCAGGGCAAACGCAGCCAGAGCAGGTTGTTCAGGGCGCTTACGTTCGCCAGGAACTTCCTCGGAAGGTTGCAGCATCTCTGCTTCATGATGTTTAGGCAGCAAGTAGCTTAATACTGAAGACTCTTCACCTTTACGTACACGCAGAACTGAATAATGAGGGGTTTGCATTTGATCATTAGGAACGATCACTGCGCGCACGCCGCCCAGACGTTTTTCAATCGCGTTCACGGATTCACGTTTTTCATTGAGCAGGTAGGAAGCGATAGGTACCGGCACAATAGCGTGAACTTCTTTGGTGTTTTCTTTCAGCGCTTCTTCTTCTATCAGACGCAGTATAGACAGTGACAGGGATTCGTTATCACGAATAGTCCCGGTACCGGCACAGCGTGGACAGATGTGATGCGTTGACTCACCCAGTGATGGGCTCAGGCGCTGACGCGACATTTCCAGTAAACCAAAGCGGGAAATCCGGCCAATCTGAATACGTGCACGGTCTTGACGAACGGCATCACGCAGACGGTTTTCAACTTCACGCTGATGGCGCACTGGCGTCATATCGATGAAGTCGATAACAATCAGACCACCGAGGTCACGCAGACGTAACTGGCGAGCAATTTCGTCTGATGCTTCAAGGTTGGTATTGAAGGCAGTTTCTTCGATATCACCACCGCGTGTTGCTCGTGCGGAGTTGATGTCGATAGCAGTCAGCGCTTCAGTACTGTCGATCACAATCGAGCCACCAGAAGGCAGACGCACTTCACGCTGGAAAGCAGATTCAATCTGGGATTCAATCTGATAATGGCTGAACAACGGGATCTCACCGATATAAGGCTTGATTTTGCTGCTGAAATCCGGACGACCCAGAGCTGCGATATGTTCTTTCGCCAGTTCAAGGACTTTAGGGTTATCAATCAGAATCTCGCCAATATCAGGGCGCAGGTAATCACGGAATGCCCGGACAATGACGTTGCTTTCCTGATGAATCAGGAACGGGGCAGGGCGACCTTCGGCGGCTTTCTTGATGGCGTCCCAGTGTTTCAGACGGAAAGTCAGGTCCCACTGCAGTGCTTCAGCAGATTTACCAACACCTGCGGTACGCACAATGAGGCCCATGCCATCTGGCAATTGCAGAGAGGACAGAGCTTCTTTCAGTTCAGTACGGTCATCGCCTTCAATACGGCGGGAAATACCCCCAGCGCGTGGATTGTTCGGCATTAACACTAAATAGCTGCCGGCCAGGCTGATGAATGTCGTCAGCGCTGCACCTTTATTACCGCGTTCTTCTTTATCAACCTGAACAATGACTTCCTGGCCTTCACGCAGAACATCTTTGATGTTAGGGCGACCATGCGAGGAGTAATTGCTGGGGAAGTATTCGCGGGAAATTTCTTTGAGAGGGAGAAAACCGTGTCGTTCCGCGCCATAGTCAACGAATGCCGCTTCAAGGCTAGGTTCTATGCGGGTGATTTTCCCTTTATAGATATTGGCTTTTTTCTGCTCATGGCCCGGACTTTCAATATCCAAATCATACAGCCGCTGTCCATCTACAAGGGCAACGCGCAACTCTTCTTGCTGAGTCGCGTTAATCAACATTCTTTTCATCTTAACTTACTCGTTATTTTTCCATTATTGATAGAGCTGCGGGCAAAATGACCTCATGACCGGGTAAACCGTTGGCCCCGAGTCTTCTCGCAAAGTCGTCAACCTCACGGTTGTCGCTTGCATAGGGGCGCATTATTTCGGTAAGCCTGCTTTTGCCGTTTTAAGAACACCAGCGTTGTGAAAGCAGTACTTTTATTAGGGGAATAGCTTCTGAATTTAGATTAACAGATCTCATTCCGTTTGCCGGCCAAGCTGCAACCCGCAGCCCGCTAATTGCTTGATTCCACATTACGTCTTACGCCATTGCTGCGCTTTTGTGCGATCAGGCAAATCTATAATTCCTGCGTTTTCCCTAACTTAAGAGAAACAACGCGGAAAGTAACTTCATTATTCCATTGCAGGCACTGTGATAGCAAGGTGACTTTACCGCTTGCAGTAAAGATTCTTATGCTTATGCGAGATGTGCCGCATTGATAAACTGCTCATCATATACAGTCGGTCGGGTTTTCCTCGTCGGTTACTGGTAAACTATGAGTTAAGCACATAAAAACCTGTGGCGCGAAACGTGCCGGATATTTAGAATCGCGAGCCATGAAAACTGAGAATCCATCTGTACAATTAATCCCCATTTCCGAAGACGAAGCCGGACAACGCATCGATAACTTCTTACTCAAAATTCTTAAAGGCGTGCCGAAGAGCATGATTTATCGAATTGTACGTAAGGGTGAAGTTCGGGTTAATAAGAAACGTATAAAACCAGAATATAAATTGCTGTCTGGAGATGAAGTTCGGGTTCCGCCTGTGCGTGTGGCTGAGCGCGATGAAGTTCCTGTTTCCGCTAAACTGGACAAAGTTGCGGCTTTGACCGACTGCATTTTGTATGAGGACGATCACTTATTAATTCTCAACAAACCTTCAGGTACTGCGGTGCATGGCGGTAGTGGCCTGAGTTTTGGTGTGATTGAAGGACTGCGAGCGCTACGTCCTGAGGCTCGTTTCCTGGAGCTGGTACATCGACTGGACCGGGATACCTCCGGTGTGCTGCTGGTAGCCAAAAAACGTTCAGCTCTACGTTCACTGCATGAACAGCTGCGTTTGAAGGGTATGCAAAAAGATTACCTGGCATTGGTTCGTGGTGAGTGGCAATCGCATTGCAAAGTTGTGCAGGCTCCTTTGCTCAAGAATATTTTGCAAAGCGGTGAGCGTATTGTTCGTGTGAATGCGGAGGGTAAACCTTCTGAAACGCGCTTTAAGATTGAGGAGCGCTACGAGTTTGCTACGCTGGTCAAAGCCAGTCCGGTAACAGGGAGAACACATCAGATCCGCGTTCATGCCCAATATGCAGGACATCCGATTGCTTTTGATGACCGTTACGGTGACCGTGAATTTGACGGGCAACTTGCCGGAACTGGCTTGAATCGTCTGTTCCTGCATGCGGCTGCTTTACGCTTTGAACATCCTGGCACAGGTGAGACCATGCGCATTGAAGCGCCCTTAGATCTAAAACTCCGTAATTGTCTTAAGAAACTCCGGCTGAAACCCGCAAAGTCTTGAGCGTTCTAAAATCAAAATGAACAAAGTGCAGATAAGCGCTTTGTTCATTTTTTTCTGCAATATAAATCAGCCGAGCAGAGGGTTAATTCCTTTCGCTCGCAATAATGCCAATAAAGCGATGACCGGCAGGCCAATTAAGGTATTGGGATCTCTTCCATCGAGGTTTTCAAAAAGGCTGATGCCCAAACCTTCACATTTAAAGCTCCCGGCACAGTCGAAAGGCTGCTCAAGCTGCAAATATCCGCGAATCTCGTCGTCCGTGAGCCGGCGGAAAGTGACGGCAAAGGTTTCGAATAAGGTCTGAGCTACACCCGTATCGCTGTCAACCAACGACAGGCCGGTATAAAAAGTGACAGTTTGCCCGCTGGCAGCACGTAGTTGCGTGAAGGCTTTATCAAAGGTATGAGGCTTTCCAGTGATTTGACCGCGGATAACGCAAACCTGATCCGACCCGATAATAAAGTACCCAGGATGTGAAACCATTAGCGCGCGGGCTTTTTGCTCTGCCAGCCTTTGTACCAGCACCTCTGGCGTTTCATCTGCTTGTACCGATTCATTAATATCGGGCGCTGCGCAGGCAAAACGTAGCATGGTTTTTTCCAGCAAAGCGCGACGGTAAGGGGAGGTCGAAGCAAGTAAAATATTTTTGGCAGAGATATGCATAATTTTTTCCACAAAGCATAGCGTTCTTGAATGCCGCATTTTAAACTGTGTGCCGCTGCGGAAGCGAATATTGGTGAAAGGTGCGGTTTTAAGGCCTTTTTCTTTGACTCTACGTCGTTACAAAGTTAATATGCGCGCCCTATGCAAAAAGTAAAATTACCCTTGGCCGTTGATGCGGTTCGTTCAGCCCAAAAGCGTTTAGATTACTCCGGTATCTATACGCCTGGTCAGGTGGCACGATTAGCAGCGTCAGTGGTTAGTGTTGATTCTGATGTGCAAACCTCGTTGTCGTTTGATATCGACAATTTACGTCTGGCAGTCATTAATGGGCAGTCTGACGTGACCGTAACTCTGGAATGTCAGCGATGCGGCAAGCCGTTTGAACACCAGGTTCACGCAACGTATTGTTTTAGTCCTGTCCGCAATGATGAGCAGGCTGAGGCATTACCGGAAGCGTACGAGCCGATTGAAGTCGATGAGTTTGGCGAAGTTGATCTGCTGGCGATGATTGAAGATGAAATCATTCTTTCATTACCTGTCGTTCCGGTACATGAATCTGAACACTGTGAAGTGTCCGACGCGGACATGGTGTTTGGTAAACTACCTGCAGAGGTAGAGAAACCAAATCCATTTGCCGTATTAGCGAGTTTAAAGAAAAGTACTTAAGGAGTAAGGTCCATGGCCGTACAACAAAATAAACCAACCCGTTCTAAACGTGGCATGCGTCGCTCTCACGATGCTCTGACCACCTCCACTCTGTCTGTGGACAAAACTTCTGGTGAAACTCACCTGCGTCACCATATCACTGCCGACGGTTTCTACCGCGGTCGCAAGGTAATCGGCTAAGATTTGCTTGCTACTTATTTGCGTGATCAATCATGGTGATAAGTACTAGCAAGGCGATTCCTTGACTCGTCTAACCCTCGCGTTAGATGTAATGGGCGGGGACTTCGGTCCTTCCGTCACAGTGCCTGCTTCATTGCAGGCACTGACCTCTAATACTGAACTCAATCTTCTTCTGGTCGGCGATCCCGACGCAATCACACCATTTCTCGCTAAAGCCGATGCTTCCCAGATGGAAAGAATTCGGATTATTCCTGCTGAATCAGTTATAGCCAGTGACGCCCGTGCATCGCAAGCTATCCGAGCCAGTAAGGGCAGTTCTATGCGTGTGGCGTTGGAACTTATCAAAAGTGGAGATGCCCAGGCCTGCGTCAGTGCAGGCAATACCGGCGCGTTGATGGGTTTGGCAAAAATGGTTGTTAAGCCTCTGGAAGGTATAGAGCGCCCGGCGTTGATGACGGTTTTACCGAATCAACAGCGCAGTAAAACGGTAGTGCTTGATCTGGGGGCAAATGTTGAGTGTGACAGCACAATGCTGGTCCAGTTTGCCGTGATGGGTTCAGTCATGGCCGAAGAAGTGCTCGGTATCGCCAACCCACGCGTTGCCTTACTAAATATTGGTGAGGAAGAATCAAAAGGGCTGGACAACATCCGTGACGCGGCTGCGATTCTAAAAAATACCCCCGCGATCAACTATATCGGTTATCTTGAAGGCAATGACCTGTTAACCGGTAAGACGGATGTCATGGTGTGTGACGGCTTCGTTGGTAATGTCACCCTCAAAACCATGGAAGGTGTAATAAGGATGTTTTTGTCACTGTTAAAATCCTCTGGGGAGGGTGGCAAGAAGGCCTGGTGGCTGAAGTGGTTAGGCCGTATTTTGCAGAAGAAGTTAGCAAAGCGTTTCGGCCATCTCAATCCAGACCAGTATAATGGCGCATGTTTGTTAGGATTACGGGGCATCGTTATTAAAAGCCACGGCGGGGCAAACCAGCGTGCGTTTGCTGTTGCTATCGAACAGGCTGTGCAGGCGGTGCAGCGGCAAGTTCCTACACGGATAGCCGCGCGCCTTAAGGCTGTATTACCCAAGAGTGACTGATCGTACATGTATACAAAAATTCTCGGTACGGGGAGCTACCTACCCGTGCAAGTTCGGACTAATGCCGACTTAGAAAAAATGGTTGATACCTCAGACGAGTGGATTGTCACCCGTACAGGTATTCGTGAGCGCCGTATTGCAGCGCCGGATGAGACTGTGGCTACCATGAGCCTGCTTGCTGCTGAAAAAACGCTTGAAATGGCCGGCGTCAGTGCAAGCGACGTGGGTTTGATCATCGTCGCAACAACGTCATCATCCCACGCATTCCCAAGTTCTGCCTGTCAGTTGCAGAATATGTTGGGCATCAAAGATTGTGCAGCGTTCGATCTGGCAGCGGCTTGCGCAGGGTTTACCTATGCGCTGAGCGTTGCTGACCAATACATCAAAAACGGCGCAGTAAAATATGCGCTGGTCATTGGCTCAGATGTGTTGTCACGCAAACTCGATCCTGAAGATCGCGGCACCGTAATTTTATTCGGTGATGGCGCGGGTGCCGTATTATTAGGGGCATCCGAAGAGCCAGGCATTATCTCCACGCATATGCATGCTGACGGTCATTACGGCAATTTGTTGACCTTACCTTATCCTAATCAGTCTGAACCTGAAAAACCGGCTTATGTAACAATGGCGGGTAATGAAGTATTCAAAGTGGCCGTGACTGAACTGGCCCATATTGTCGATGAAACACTGACAGCAAACAATCTCGACCGTTCTGAACTTGACTGGCTGGTTCCCCATCAGGCGAATCTGAGAATCATCAGCGCTACGGCTAAAAAGCTGGGTATGGGAATGGATAAGGTTGTTGTGACGCTGGATCGCCATGGCAATACCTCTGCCGCATCCGTGCCTACAGCATTTGACGAAGCCGTGCGTGACGGACGAATTCAGCGCGGGCAATTAGTCTTGCTCGAAGCATTTGGCGGTGGCTTTACCTGGGGCTCGGCGCTGGTACGTTTTTGATTAACAGGATGATGAAAATGACAAAAATAGCAGTTGTTTTTCCTGGCCAGGGCTCACAGGCTCTGGGAATGCTGTCCGATTTGGCTACAACATACCCGGTTGTAGAAGAGACCTTTTCTGAGGCTTCCTCTGTACTCGGTTATGACTTATGGCAGCTGGTGCAACAGGGTCCGGCTGAAGAGTTGAATAAAACTTGGCAGACCCAACCGGCTTTGCTCGCTGCATCGGTAGCAATTTGGCGTGTCTGGCAGCAGGAAAAGGGCGCTGAACCTGTATATATGGCAGGACACAGCCTTGGGGAATACTCCGCTTTGGTTTGTGCTGGCGTACTGGATTTCAAACAGGCGATTTCACTGGTTGAGCTGCGCGGTAAATTCATGCAGGAAGCCGTACCTGAAGGCACTGGCGCTATGTCAGCGATTATTGGTCTCGATAATGATGCCATCGCTAAAGCGTGCGAAGAGTCAGCTCAGGGGCAGGTTGTCTCTCCAGTGAATTTCAACTCGCCTGGTCAGGTTGTTATTGCCGGTAACAAAGAAGCCGTTGAGCGCGCGGGTGCTGCTTGTAAAGCCGCCGGTGCTAAGCGTGCTTTGCCATTGCCGGTTAGCGTGCCGTCTCATTGTGCGTTGATGAAGCCTGCTGCCGATAAAATGGCTGTAGCGCTTGAGAACGTCACGTTCAGCGCGCCAAAATATCCGGTAGTGAATAATGTAGATGTTAAGGTAGAAACTTCGCCAGAAGCTATCCGCAGTGCGCTGGTTCGGCAGCTCTACAATCCCGTCCGCTGGACCGAGTCTGTAGAGTTCATGGCAGCGCAGGGTGTTGAGCACTTAGTCGAGGTTGGACCGGGTAAAGTATTGACCGGTTTGACCAAACGTATTGTTGATACCCTGACAGCAGCAGCAGTAAATGATACTGCCAGTCTGACAGCGGCACTTGAACAATAATAAGAGGAAGATAATGAGCTTCGAAGGTAAAATCGCCCTGGTAACCGGCGCAAGCCGTGGTATTGGTCGTGCTATCGCAGAAAAATTAGTGGCCGGTGGTGCAACCGTTATTGGCACCGCGACCAGCGAGAAAGGTGCTGAAGCGATCAGCGAATATTTAGGCGAAAACGGTAAAGGGAGCGCCCTGAATGTGGTTGATTCTGCATCGATTGAGCAGGTATTGGCTACGATTCGAGCTGAATTTGGCGAAATTGACATTTTAGTTAATAATGCCGGCATCACACGTGATAACCTTCTCATGCGTATGAAGGATGACGAGTGGCAGGATATCCTGGATACGAATTTGACTTCTGTGTTTCGGCTGTCAAAAGCAGTAATGCGGGCTATGATGAAAAAGCGGTTTGGCCGGATCATTACTATAGGTTCTGTTGTTGGAACTATGGGTAACGCAGGGCAGGCGAACTACGCGGCGGCTAAAGCCGGCTTGATTGGTTTTAGCAAGTCTTTGGCGCGTGAAGTCGCTTCACGTGGCATAACTGTCAACGTCGTTGCTCCCGGCTTTATTGAGACGGACATGACAAGGGCGTTGACAGATGATCAACGCGCAGGCATTTTGTCATCAGTTCCAGCCAACCGGTTGGGTGATGCAAAAGAGATTGCCAGCGCAGTTGCTTTTTTAGCCTCTGATGAGGCCAGCTATATCACTGGTGAAACATTACATGTCAATGGCGGCATGTACATGATTTAAAAATTACGAAACTATTTGCGTTATTTGCGGTAAAAACCGCAAAATAGAGCAAATTCGTGGTTTGACCAGCCGGGATTTAGTTGCATCTTTTCCAACATTTTATACACTACGAAAACCATCGCGAAAGCGAGTTTTGATAGGAAATTTAAGAGTATGAGCACTATCGAAGAACGCGTTAAGAAAATCATTGTTGAACAGCTGGGTGTTAAACAGGAAGAAGTAGTTAATGCTGCGTCTTTCGTAGACGACCTTGGCGCTGATTCTCTCGACACCGTTGAGCTGGTTATGGCTCTGGAAGAAGAGTTTGATACCGAGATCCCTGACGAAGAAGCTGAGAAAATCACTACTGTTCAGGCAGCTATTGATTTTATCAACAATAGCCAGCAGTAATTTTCTCTGTTTTTAGTTTAGATAGTTAGGCGGTCACTCGACCGCCTAAGTTTTTTTTGTCCCACCGTATCACTTTCTCCCTCCCTGGAGGACACAACGTGTCTAAGCGTCGAGTTGTAGTGACTGGACTTGGCATGCTGTCCCCTGTCGGCAATACTGTAGAGTCCACTTGGAACGCTCTTCTTGCCGGTCAGAGTGGCATCAGCCTAATCGATCATTTTGATACTAGCGCCTACGCAACGCGTTTTGCTGGCTTAGTAAAAGATTTTAACTGTGAAGAGTACATCGCGCGCAAAGATGCCCGTAAGATGGACGCCTTCATTCAGTATGGTATTGCTGCCGGTATTCAGGCAATGCAAGACTCCGGTCTTGAAGTGACTGGCGAGAATGCACCGCGCATCGGCGCTGCAATTGGTTCCGGCATAGGTGGCCTTGGTCTGATCGAAGAAAACCATACCTCACTGGTTAACGGCGGACCGCGTAAAATTAGCCCATTTTTCGTTCCTTCTACCATCGTAAATATGATTGCTGGTCATCTGAGCATCATGTTTGGTTTACGTGGACCGAGCATTTCTATTGCCACCGCCTGTACTTCTGGTGTCCACAATATTGGTCATGCAGCGCGTATTATTGCCTATGATGATGCGGACGTTATGTTGGCTGGGGGCGCAGAAAAGGCCAGTACGCCTTTGGGCGTCGGCGGTTTTGGCGCGGCACGTGCTTTATCTACTCGCAACGATAACCCGCAGGCCGCTAGCCGTCCGTGGGATAAAGATCGAGATGGCTTTGTGCTGGGTGACGGCGCAGGGATTATGGTGCTGGAAGAGTACGAACACGCGAAAAAACGCGGTGCGAAAATCTACGCAGAAATCGTTGGTTTCGGTATGAGCAGTGATGCCTACCATATGACATCGCCTCCTGAGGATGGCGCTGGTGCCGCATTGGCGATGGAAAATGCTCTGCGCGATGCGGGTATTTCGGCGTCAAAAATTGGTTATATCAACGCGCATGGTACTTCAACACCGGCGGGTGACAAAGCGGAAACCCAGGCGGTCAAATCAGTCTTTGGCGCGGGTTCACAAAGCGTACTGGTCAGCTCAACCAAATCAATGACCGGCCATCTTCTTGGGGCTGCCGGGGCGGTAGAGTCTATCTTTACGTTACTGGCACTGCGTGATCAGGCGGTTCCTCCAACCATCAATCTGGATAACCCGGATGAAGGTTGTGACCTGGACTTCGTTGCACACGAAGCCCGTCAGGTCAAAAATATGGAATATACCTTATGTAATTCGTTTGGCTTCGGTGGCACCAATGGTTCGCTGGTGTTTCGTAAGATCTAACGCGGCGTAAAACCGTATATATTCCCCCATAAAGGCCCTGTTTGGGCCTTTATGCTGTTTACTATTTCCCATAAAAAGCAGGAATGCTCTACTTGATAGGGAACCTAAAATGCTTCAGGCTCTCTGACTGTAAAATCAGAAAGCGGGATTCGGGGGAGTGAACATGTGGATTAATGGCATCTCGACCAACTTACTGCCAGCCAGCGACCGCGCAGTGCAATTTGGCGATGGAAGTTTTACTACTTCGCATCTCAGCGCAGGTAAAATTCAGTTTCTCTCCGCACACATTGACAGGCTGAGAAATGCTACGCAGCGTTTGATGATTGATGGCGTGGACTGGACCGCTCTGGAATCTGAAATGATATACGCTGCCGCAGGCCGTGAAGAAGGCGTAGTGAAAGCCATTATCAGCAGGGGGGCGGGGGGCCGGGGTTACAGTCCGCATGGATGCAGTTCGCCGACTCGTATTGTTTCAGTGTCTGCCTATCCGGCACATTATCAGCAGTGGCGGCAACAGGGGATAAAGCTCACGCGAAGCCCTGTGCCGTTAAGTCGCAATAAATGGCTGGCGGGTATCAAACACCTTAACCGGCTGGAGCAAGTGATGATCCGGCTGCATCTTGACCAGACAGATGCACAAGAAGCCCTGGTAGTTGACACCTCAGGGATGCTGGTGGAATGCTGTGCGGCAAATATTTTCTGGCGTAAAGGCCATGAGGTATTTACCCCGGACCTCAGCGATTCCGGCGTTGCAGGGATCATGCGGGAGCACATCATCTCCATACTGACGCAATCGGGAATTTATACGATTTCTGTGGTCAAACAATCTCCAGACGTTCTGCGTGAAGCAGACGAGGTTATTGTTTGTAATGCGCTGATGCCAGTCATACCGGTTCGCCAGGCAGAAAACTGGCACTTTACGTCGTCGCAGTTGTACGATTTTTTACATCAGGTTTGCTAAAACCACGCGTTTAAAGTGAATGTTCATGAAGAATAAAAAACTCAAGATTACCGTCCTTATCCTGATCCTGTTAGTCGGTGCTGCTGCGTTTGCCTATCATAAAGTGCAGCGCTTTGCTGACCGAGCAATCAACGTCAGCAGCGAAACGATCTTTACCCTGCCTGCTGGTACAGGGCGCGTGGTGCTGGAAACACTGCTGGTCAAACATAAACTGATGCAGGCAAACCCTTACTTCTCCTGGTTGCTGCGTATCGAGCCCGAACTCAGTGAGTTCAAAGCGGGGACTTATCGTTTTGAAAAAGGAATGACTGTACGCCAGATGCTCGAACTGCTTAAAAGCGGTAAGGAAGCTCAGTTCAGTATGCGCTTTGTCGAGGGTTTTAAACTCAGCGACTGGATGAAGTTATTGCAAAATTCCCCTTATGTGAAGCATGAGCTCACCGGTAAAAGTGGGGAAGAGATCGCAGCAGCCATTGGTGTAAAAGACACCACCAATGCGGAAGGCTGGCTGTATCCGGATACCTACCTCTATACGGCGGGCATGACGGATGTATCCCTGCTAAAACGCGCGCACCAGCGCATGGTTAAAACGGTTGATACGATCTGGAAAGGCCGCGATGAATCCCTGCCTTATAAAACGCCGACTGAAATGCTGACCATGGCATCGATTATCGAAAAAGAGACGGCCATTAAAGAGGAGCGACCTGAAGTGGCCTCGGTCTTTATCAACCGCCTGCGTATTGGCATGCGTTTACAAACCGATCCGACGGTGATCTACGGCATGGGCGAAAGTTATACTGGCAGCATCACCCGCAAAGCTCTGGAGACACCAACGCCTTATAACACCTATGTGATTTCCGGTTTACCGCCATCGCCGATTGCCATGCCGAGTGAGGCTTCAATTGAAGCCGCCGCTCATCCGGCCAAAACACCGTATCTATACTTTGTGGCTGACGGTAAAGGCGGGCATACTTTTACCACTAATCTCGAAAATCATAATAAAGCGGTGCGTGTGTATCGCGAGGCATTGAAAAATAAGAATGAAAAGTAAGTTTATTGTTATTGAAGGTCTTGAAGGGGCCGGTAAAACCACGGCGCGTGATGTCGTTGTTAATCAACTGCACACGCTTGGGATAGAGGAAATTGTATTTACCCGCGAACCGGGGGGAACACCGCTGGCCGAAAAACTTCGTGATTTATTCAAACGCGGGGTGGAAGACGATAAACCTACCGTTAAAGCCGAAGTGCTGATGCTTTATGCTGCCCGTGTGCAATTGGTTGAAACTGTCATCCTGCCCGCATTGGCGCGGGGAGCCTGGGTGGTGGGGGATCGCCATGACCTTTCTTCACAAGCTTATCAGGGCGGTGGTCGCGGTATCGATGCCGAAATGATGCGCTCTTTACGCGATATTGTACTGGGTGATTTCCGTCCGGACCTGACGCTCTATCTGGATCTCCCTCCGGCCATTGGCTTGCAACGTGCCAGTGCACGTGGCGAATTGGACCGGATCGAGAAAGAGGCATTACCTTTCTTTGAACGTACACGTGAACGTTATCTGAGCCTGGTGGCAGAGGACAGCCGCATCAGAACCATTGATGCCTCGCAATCGCTGGAGAAGGTGACAGACTCAATACGTCACACCCTGCTTCAGTGGTTTGATGAGCAGCAGCGGCGGGAAGGTGCTCAGCAATGACCTGGTATCCCTGGCTGAGCGGCCCTTACCGGCAACTGGTGGCTCAATATCAGTCTGGCCGCGGGCATCATGCAGTACTGATGCATGCCGCCACGGGCATGGGGGAGGATGCGCTGGTGTATGGCCTGAGTCGCTGGCTGCTGTGTCCGCATCAGGATGGTGAAAAAAGTTGTGGGAAATGCCACAGTTGCCAACTAATGATGGTGGGTAATCACCCTGACTGGCACGTTTTGTCACCTGAAAAAGGGAAAAACTCCCTGGGTGTCGACCCCGTCCGTCAGTTGATTGAAACCCTCTATAACTATTCCCAGCAGGGGGGAGCAAAAGTGGTGTGGTTGCCGCAGGCTGAGTTATTGACCGAAGCCGCAGCCAACGCCTTGCTGAAGACCCTCGAAGAGCCACCGGTTAATACCTACTTTCTGATCGGTTGCCGGGAGACCTCCGGCTTGCTTGCGACACTGCGCAGCCGCTGTTTCTACTGGCATCTGCCGATCCCCGATGAAGCACCTACATCGCAATGGATTGGCCGTCAGCTGAGCGCCGATCCTGTAGCAATTAAGACAGCCTTGCGCCTGGGTAACGGCACTCCACTGGCTGCGCTTGATCTGCTGCAACCTGAGCGCTGGAAGCAGCGCACGGCCTTGTGCCAGCAACTGGCGGCCAGTTGTCAGCAGCGCGACGTGCTCTCTTTGCTGACGCAGCTGAATCATGACGATGTGGCTGATCGTGTGCAGTGGCTCTGTTCACTACTGTTGGATGCCATTAAATGGCAGC